>NZ_JAWLIK010000019.1:0-11145 GCF_033042555.1 Flavobacterium sp. DG1-102-2 | reverse complement strand
AATGCGGGTGCAAAAGTAGCACTTCTTTCCCCTTTTCCAAACTTTAAGCAACCTTTTTTTAATGTTTTTTTAACCTTCAATCCTAACTTGCTGATATAACCGTTTTTGAGTAGGAAAGTTTTTTTAAGCATAATGGTGTTTTGCGACAATGCTGCCCGCTAAAGGGAAGAAACAAAAAAAAATCCTTTACTCTTATATATAGGTATAGCAAATAGGATTTGCTTTTGACACAACCGCTCTTATATAATACACCCTCTATCCAGCCCGATTGAGCCGGTATCCTCGAAGCGAAGCGGAGAGATATAGGCGAAAGCAGGAAAAAACTGTAAAAAAAGTGCATAGCCCCTTTCGAAACTATGCACTTTACCAATCAACCAATCAAACCTAAATTATTTCTTTAAAAATGCCTTTGCAATAGGCGGCTGTCCTGTTTTCGCCATCAACCCTCCATCGGCAACGATTGTGGTTCCGTTTACGAACGACGCATCGTCGGATGCCAGGAATGCAACAACCGTTGCAATTTCTTCGGGCTGACCTATGCGCCCGGACGGGATCACATCATTATACTGCTGCAGTACATCATCTGTAAGAGCACCTTTAAGCAGCGGCGTTTCTATAGGCCCCGGGCAAACTGCATTACAACGGATATTATCACCTCCATGATCGTTAGCCACAATGCGGGTAAGGTTTATAACGGCGGCTTTGGCTGCATTATAGGACGCCATCGCATAGTCTGCCCCCAAACCACTGATGGATGCCGTATTTACAATCACACCTCCGCCA
Organism: Flavobacterium sp. DG1-102-2; assembly: GCF_033042555.1. Lineage (NCBI taxonomy): Bacteria > Pseudomonadati > Bacteroidota > Flavobacteriia > Flavobacteriales > Flavobacteriaceae > Flavobacterium > Flavobacterium sp. DG1-102-2. The sequence continues at coordinate 10,362 of NZ_JAWLIK010000019.1, read as the reverse complement.
CCTTTTATAAACTCTGGTATTGCATACTTACATCCCAGAAACACACCGTCCACATCTATCGCAAATACTTTGCGCCAGTCTTCCAGCGTAGTATCAGGAATGAGATTGAACCCTCCTATCCCGGCATTGTTGTGCAGTATATCCAGTTTCCCGAATACCTCTACGGTTTCGATAACCATGTTTTTCACATCTTCCTCTTTACTCACATCCACCTTAATCGCGTGTACAGCATCACCGTATTCACTCTTAATAGCCGCAAGCCCTTTATCATCCATATCTGCTACAGTAACTTTTGCACCTTCTTCTACTAAAATTTTTACTGTGGCTTTTCCTATTCCGGAAGCGCCTCCGGTTACAATGGCAACTTTGCCTTCAAATCGATTTTTCATCATGTATAGTTTTTGTATTCAAAGCTTTAAACTTGTATATACAAGCATTTATATAAATGTACGCATCCCTTTTAAACACTGGACATCTTTTATGCTTCATTTAACAGCAATATAAAATTGACCTGATTGTGCACATTATGCTGCCACCTGCCCTAACCGCATTAAAAAAGAAGCGATTATCCCCATTAAATGATTTACATATATATTGTAAGTGAAGCGCTATTAGTTTATATTTGCGCTTTATAAATTTTTAACAATGATAAATATTACACTGCCGGACGGTTCGGTTAAAAAGTTTGACGCAGGGGTAAGCCCTCTGGACGTTGCCATGAGCATTAGTGAAGGTTTAGCGAGAAACGTGATTTCTGCATCCTTTAATGGTACAACTGTTGAAACCAAAACCCCACTGACGACGGACGGCGCGTTAATATTATACACCTGGAATGACAAAGAAGGCAAAAAAGCTTTCTGGCACTCAACGTCTCACGTTATGGCGCAGGCGCTTCAGGAGATGTACCCGGGCATTAAGCTCACTATTGGCCCTGCTATCGACAATGGTTTTTACTATGATGTAGACTTTGGTGATAACACAGTTACCGATAAGGATTTTAAAGCTATCGAAGATAAAGTGCTTGCCATTGCAAGGGAGAAACACGAATTTACAATGCGCAGTGCCACTAAAGCTGAAGCATTAGCATTCTATAAAAACGAGAACAACCCCTATAAAACAGAACTTATAGAAAACCTTGAAGACGGTACGATCACGTTTTGCGACCACGCAACGTTTACCGACCTTTGCCGTGGCGGACACATTCCGAACACAGGTATCATCAAGGCATTCAAAATAATGAGCGTTGCCGGTGCTTACTGGCGCGGTGATGAGAAAAACAAACAGCTTACACGTGTATACGGTATCTCTTTTCCTAAACAGAAGGACCTTACCGAATACCTTGAACTTCTTGAAGAAGCTAAAAGACGTGACCACCGTAAGCTTGGTAAAGAACTTGAGCTATTTGCTTTTTCAAGCAAAGTGGGTCAGGGATTACCATTATGGTTACCTAAAGGTGCTGCACTTCGTGACCGTTTAGAGCAGTTCCTTAAAAAGGCACAAAAGAAAGCCGGATATGAGCAGGTGGTTACACCGCACATTGGGCAAAAAGAATTATATGTTACATCGGGCCACTATGCAAAGTATGGTGCAGACAGCTTCCAGCCAATACACACACCTAACGAAGGTGAGGAGTTTTTGCTGAAGCCAATGAACTGCCCACACCACTGCGAGATTTATAATACCAAACCGTGGTCATACAAAGACCTGCCGAAGCGTTATGCTGAATTTGGTACTGTATACCGTTATGAGCAGAGTGGTGAGCTTCACGGTTTGACACGCGTTCGTGGATTTACTCAGGATGACGCGCACATTTTCTGTACGCCTGATCAGCTTGACGAAGAGTTCAAAAAAGTAATTGACCTGGTACTTTATGTATTCAGCTCTCTTGGTTTTGAAAACTTCAGCGCGCAGATATCATTACGTGACCAGGAGAACAGGGAGAAATATATAGGCAGCGACGAAAATTGGGAGAAGGCTGAAAATGCGATCATCAACGCTGCAAAAGATAAGGGACTTAACACTGTTGTAGAATATGGTGAAGCGGCTTTTTATGGCCCTAAGCTTGACTTTATGGTTAAGGATGCTCTTGGCCGTCAGTGGCAGTTAGGTACAATCCAGGTTGACTATAACCTTCCTGAGCGTTTTGACCTGACTTACAAGGGTTCTGATAATGAACTTCACCGTCCGGTTATGATTCACCGCGCGCCGTTTGGTTCTATGGAGCGATTCATAGCGATATTGCTTGAAAATACAGCAGGAAACTTCCCGCTTTGGCTAATGCCAGAGCAGGCTATCATACTGTCTCTTAGTGAGAAATATGAAAATTATGCTAAAAAAGTTTTAGAATTGCTGGAAAATCACGAAATTCGCGCCCTCATAGATAACCGAAACGAGACAATAGGCAAAAAAATACGCGAAGCAGAAGTTCAAAAACTGCCGTTTATGCTTATCGTTGGTGAGGAAGAAGAGAAAAACGGAACGATTTCTGTACGTCGCCACGGTGATGCAGGGAAGTCTAACCAAAGCATGACAATTGATGAATTTGCTGTCTTAATACAGACAGAAGTTGATAAAACACTAAAAACATTTCAAGTTTAACTTAAATTTTTAAAGCCATAGCAATAAGAAACAACAGAGGCTACCAGCCTCGAGTAGAAAAAAAAGATGCACATAGAACAAATGCTGCAATCCGTGTCCCTGAAGTAAGGCTTGTTGGGGACAATGTAGAGCCGGGTCTATACAAGACATCGGTAGCGCTACAAATGGCAGAAGAGCAGGAAGTGGATTTGGTTGAAATATCGCCAAATGCAGAACCGCCCGTATGCAAGATCATGGACTATAAAAAGTTTCTTTACGAGCAAAAGAAACGTGACAAAATGCTTAAGGCAAAGTCTACGCAAATTGTTGTTAAAGAAATACGTTTCGGACCTCAAACCGATGAGCACGATTATGAGTTCAAAAGAAAGAATGCAGAGAAGTTCCTTAAAGAAGGTTCTAAACTAAAAGCATTCGTATTCTTTAAAGGACGTTCTATCATTTATAAAGAACAGGGGCAGATACTTCTACTGAAGCTTGCCACTGATCTTGAAGAGTGGGGAAAAGTTGAAGCTATGCCGGTACTTGAAGGTAAGAGGATGATTATGTTCATCGCTCCGAAAAAGAAAAAATAATACTCAGTATAAAGTCGAAAGCCGTAAAGTCTGAAAGTCCGTTCAGGATATAGCTTTATGACCTTCGACTTTAGACTTTGGACTATAAAAAATAAGTAAGTAAGATAAATTCAAATACAGGAAGAAAATGCCTAAAATGAAAACCAAATCCTCAGCCAAAAAACGCTTCAAAGTTACAGGCTCAGGAAAGATCAAAAGAAAGCACGCTTTTAAGAGTCACATCCTGACTAAAAAATCTAAAAAGCGTAAGCTGGCGTTAACTCACTCTGCACTTGTTCACAAGACAGATGAGAGAAGCGTTAAACAGCAATTAAGAATTATCTAATAGCTGTTTCGGTTAAAACAAATTAAATAACCCTGGAGCATGGCTCATTAAGAGTCCGATAATATTACGGAACGCCTGCTACAAAAAAAAAGTAAAATTATGCCAAGATCAGTAAATTCAGTAGCGTCAAGAGCTCGTAGAAAAAGAGTATTGAAGCAAGCCAAAGGTTTCTTTGGAAGACGTAAAAACGTTTGGACAGTAGCGAAAAACGCGGTAGAAAAAGCAATGGTTTATGCTTACCGTGACAGAAAACAAAAGAAAAGAAACTTCCGTGCTTTATGGATCATGCGTATCAACGCTGGTGCACGTCTTCACGGAATGAGCTATTCTCAATTCATGGGTAAAGTTAAAGGTGCAGGCATCGAATTGAACCGTAAAGTTCTTGCAGACCTAGCTGCTAACCACCCTGAAGCATTTACGGCTATCGTAAACCAAGTTAAATAAAACGTTTATAAACAATATATTTATCTTACTTACTTAATAAAGACCCGCACAGCAATGTGCGGGTTTTTTATTTACTTTGGATAAGTATTATTCCTAACAATGAAATCTAACCAAATATTTTTCTTCGCTCTAAAAGAAGATCTGATAGAACTGGTAAAATCTATTGAATCCAATTTTAACATCAAATATGCGCATACCGGATTATTGGATGAAAAGATAGATTGCATTTTATCGTTACAAGACGTACTAAAACATCATCAAGTCAAATTTGGAGATTGGAATTTCAACAATAGCTATCTGTTGATACCTTACAGCTGCGAGCTACAAATTAGAGAAGTCGCTCAAAGAAAAGGAGACATTAAGTATGCCATCGATCAAATGAAAAACGAAAACAGTACTGTTTTTTCTCTTGGAGGAGAATATGATAATGCTATTGTAGCTTCTAAAATTGGCACCATTTCTAACACGAAATTTGCAAAAGAGTTTATGCTATACATATCAGTTTACATGAAACAATATAAAAATATCAGCGGTTTTTATATTAGTTCAAGCGCTTTTGAAAAGGCAAAAAAAGGAGTTAGGCTTACAACAAATACGCGACAATCTACAGAATACGATTTAAATATCGACAAAATTTAACCCTATAAATTATATATTTATTTACTTTTAATGTAGCAACCTTAAATCATTACACCATGAAAATCGACCGCTACACAAAAATCGTCCTTACCATTATTGCTGTTTGCCTTTTAGAAAACACAATTGAGAAACTCGACATTTTTCCTAAAGCTTATGCCGGCGAAGCATCTGCAACGGCGAATAGACCCTCACTGGAGCTCGCCAGATATGGTTTAATTCCAGTTAACAAAGACGGCAGCATAAATGTTACCATGAAAACCGTTTCGCCAATGGATGTAAATATTACAGGAATACGTACCAGCGATGACCTGAAAGTAAATGTTTCCGGCATAAACACAAGCAGCAGCCTCAATGTAAATGTAAATCTGGACAAGATTTCAGGCTCTTCAGTGTATGGAGGGTTACCTATTAAGGTTATAAAATAAATTCATGAACAACAATCAATTTGATTATTTAATAGAATTTATGTTGGTACATGCAAAGGCTTTCTTGCAAGAAATTGGAGAATTTTACCCATATGGATCGGTACGAATGGTAAACAGTCAATTAAAAACAATTGGTGTTTAAAATGATGATGACTCTAATTTTAATCCTCAGAGAGCGATGGAAATTATTGAAGATAGCATCATCAAAAAATTCTTTCAGGTGAAGTACTGACAGGAGCAATAGGAACTAACGTATTATTGAATAGAGAAGATGCTATAATGATAAAGGCAACTTTTGATGGAAAAACATGGCAGGAAAAATATTATTGTTATGAATTATCGGAGGAACAAATAATTATTATGAATCCAGACTAAAATTGAAAAGCAGCTTAACGACCTGTTGCATACACGTAAATTTATCCGGGTTACAACCGACGAAACATTTATATTAAAAATCCTAAAGATTCTTCACTCTTCTTCGCGACGTTCAGAATGACAATGTGCAATTACGATATTGTTTCATCTTCCAGCATCGAACATCAGACTTCCGACTAATTAAAAACCTCAATGGTCTCCCCATCATAACTCGCAAAAACCATTGATGGATGTGAATCCTTATGAAACATATTTCCATCTTTATCTATTCCGATTGCACCTGCAAAACCATCGTAAGGTTTTAATTCGGCAAATGTTTTGGCAAAGGCTTCTTTTATAGGCATACCATCTGTAACACGGGTTACGATTTTTGTAGCAGTAGCATTACTTACAATGTCCTCTCCCACTCCCGTACAGCTTACACCGCAAAATTCATTGGTATAATTTCCGGCAACGGTAGCTGAATCGGATATCCTGCCAACCATTTCAAACCCTTTACCACCGGTTGATGTCGCTACTGCAAGTCGGCCTTGTGCATCTAAAGCTACGCAGCCAACTGTACCCAGGCCTTTAGTACCCAGTTTAGCTTCATATTCTTTTCGCCTTTGCGGAACCTCTGTAGAGAAAACGTCAAATCCCTGTTGGCGTGCAAATTGGGTTGCTCCCTCTCCACCTAATATTCTATCGTCATATTTCATAAGCTGCACCGCAACTTCTATCGGATTTTTTACTTCCTCTATATTGATAACGCCGCTCATCTTATGGGAAACACCGTCCATCAACGCAGCACTCATTCTTATTTTACCATCGCTTTGTATCTGCGAACCGGTTCCTGCATTAAAAAGCACATCATCTTCTAACAGTGAAACCGCATAAACAGCAGTTTCTAATGCCGAATGGTTTTCAAGATACGCATACGCTTTGGTAACAATTGTTTTCAGCGCATTTTGTTTGTCGGCTTTAGTTTGGGCATCAGTTGTAGATTCGCTAAAGAAACCACCGTGGATAATAAGTCTCATAAGTTGTTGTAAGTTTTGGGATAAAAAAATAGCGGACAGCTTTCGCTGCCCGCCATTATATATATTGTTATTCTGCATCTACACTGTCAGGCTGTCCTTCACCATCTGCTTCTGCAGGAACAACAAGCGCCGAAGAATATTGCGAATTGTGAATTTCAAGACTATGTGTCTGTAAGTCATAAGTATCATACATACTCATCACGTGTACAATAAGATTATTTATAGAAATAGGCCTTCCAAGTTCTACTTGTGTTAAGTTAGTATCCATAATCTGTCGACCGTCAACTAAAATTACAAGTCCGGAACCTATGGCTTCCATCTTAGTATTGTTTGTTATCAGCAATCCGGTATCTTCTCCAAGACCAATACCCATAACACGCGGATTGCCAACTACCGCCTGAAACAATCTGCCGATACGGCCACGCTGTACAAAGTGCGTATCTATAATTACGTTTTGTATAAGGCTTAGCCCGCTGGTAATCTTAACCTCTCCTTTAAGCAATGCCTCCTGGCTGCTGCCCTGGTAGATCATATTATTGGAAGCAGCTGCTGCTCCCGCAGATGTACCCGCATATATAAACTCTTCGTTTTTATATTTATCAAGTATGATATCGTGGAATTTGGTTCCTCCCAATATTGAAGTCAAACGCAGCTGATCGCCACCGGTAAACATTACGACATCTGCCTCCTGTATTCTTCTAAGGACTTCAGGGTCATTTGTCTGCTCACGTCTTTCTATATGAAGAATACCAACATTTTTAGCGCTCAGGTATTCAAATGCTTTTACATATTGCGGCCCTACCTCACGCGGTATTACCGATGCTGTAGTTATAACTTCAATCCTTGACTCTTCTCCGTGTTTGGATTCTTTAATAACGCGCCTTAAAATACCACTTTCAAAAAAGTTAAGGTTATTGGCCACGTTCTCATCATAAGAAACTTCTGTAAAGCTGCCTTTATCTACGGCCCCTCCTATGATTATTAATTTTCCCTGTACATTTTCCATTGTGCAAAAATAGTTAAAAAAATAAAACTCTTATTTACATTACAAATAGTAAGCCAAAAGATTTACTTAAAAAAACGCGCAAACACCAATTTTAATTATTTTTTTTAAGTAAATTACTATCGATGAATAAACGCTTATTCTTTTATAGTAGTTATTCGTTAAAAACACCAAATTCTAAAGATACATTATAACCTACACTCTCTGCCCACTTTATGAAGATACTTAAAATTCAGGCCCTTCGCGGACCAAACATCTGGAGCGTCCGCCGAAAAAAGCTTATTCAAATGCGCCTTGACCTGGAAGAAACAGAACAGTTTCCTACCAATAAAATTGACGGTTTCCGCGAGCGCATTGAAGCACTCCTGCCATCACTTATAGAACACCGTTGTTCTGAAGGCCATCGCGGAGGTTTTTTTGAGCGTATAGAAAGGGGCACCTGGATGGGCCATGTCATAGAACATATCGCTTTAGAGATACAAACCCTCGCTGGTATGGATACCGGTTTTGGCCGTACTCGTGAAACGAAAACGCCCGGGACTTACAATGTAGTATTCAGTTACCTTGAGGAAAATGTAGGCCTTTATGCAGCCGAAGCCTCAGTACGTATTGCCGAAGCGCTTATAAGCGGCGCCGAATATGATCTTGATAACGATTTGCAATCAATGCGTAAAATCAGGGAACGCGACAGGCTGGGACCAAGTACCGGCAGCATTGTTGAAGAAGCTGTTGCACGCGATATCCCGTGGATACGATTGGGAAGTAATTCACTGGTACAATTGGGTTACGGCGTTAACCAAATGCGTTTTCAGGCAACAATTACAAATAAAACAAGCCATATAGCAGTTGATATTGCCTGCAACAAAGAGGCTACTAAACGTATGCTCGACGCTGCATCTGTTCCCGTTGCAGGTGGCGGTATTTGTACCGACGACGAAACACTGGAAGAAATAATTGCAAAAATTGGCTACCCTATAGTACTTAAGCCGCTTGATGGTAATCATGGCAAGGGAGCATCTATCAACGTAACCAACCTTAAAGATGCAAAAGCCGGACTTGTATTTGCTCAGGAATATGGCCGCAGGGTTATCGTAGAGAAATTTATTACCGGATTTGATTTCCGCGTACTTGTCATTGATAATAAAGTTGTTGCCGCTGCTCAAAGGGTACCTGCACACGTTAAAGGCAATGGAAAAAACACTATTCAGGAACTTATAGATACCGAAAACCTTGACCCAAAAAGGGGCTACGGACACGAAAACGTACTTACGGAAATTACTGTTGACCGCGACACTACCGATCTTTTGGCTAAAATGAATTACTCACTGGAAACTGTTCCTCAGCAGGACGAGATCGTTTACCTTAAATCTACCGCCAACCTCAGTACAGGTGGTACATCAGTCGATGTAACCGATATGATGCACCCTGAAAACATTTTCCTTTCAGAAAGGATAGCCCGCGTTATTGGGCTTGATGTTTGCGGAATTGATATCATGGCCGAAAATCTTACGCAGCCATTAAAAGAAAATGGGGGTGTTATATTAGAAGTAAATGCTGCGCCGGGATTCAGGATGCACCTTGCACCATCGGAAGGACTGCCGAGAAATGTGGCTTCGCCGGTTTTAGACATGCTTTATCCTCCGGGAAAACCAAGCCGTATCCCGATTTTTGCCGTAACAGGAACAAACGGAAAAACAACAACTACCCGACTTTTAGCCCATATCGTTAAAAACAATGGCTTTAAAGTTGGCTTTACAACTTCTGACGGTATCTATGTACAAAACCATATGCTGGAAAAAGGGGATACTACCGGACCTGTAAGTGCCGAATATATCCTTAAAGATCCTACTGTGGAGTTTGCTGTACTGGAAACTGCACGTGGTGGAATACTACGATCAGGCTTAGGCTTTAGCCGATGTGATATAGGAATTATTACCAATATCCAGGAGGACCACCTTGGCCTGAATGATATCCATACACTGGATGACCTGTCGAAGGTAAAACGTGTTATAGTAAAGAGCGTTAAAAAAGACGGATGGGCAGTATTAAATGCCGATGATCCTGAGTGTATAAAAATTGCTAAAGAACTGGAATGCAATGTGGCTTACTTCAGTATGGAAGAAGACAGCCCGTTTGTAAAACAGCTGGCAAAAGAAGGCAAAGTGACCGCAGTATATGAAAATGGTTTTATTACCATCAAAAAAGGCGAGTGGAAAATAAGGATAGAAAAGGCATCGCACGTGCCGCTTACTATGGGCGGAAGGGCAAAATTCATGATTGCCAATGTGCTTGCAGCTACCCTTGCTTCTTACCTTTGGGGCTTTAAAACCGAAGACATCAGCCTTTCGCTACAGACATTTATACCTGGTGCGGCACAAACACCGGGACGAATGAACATTTTTGAATTCTCAAAATTTAAGGTATTAATCGATTTTGCACATAATCCGGCGGGCTATCGTGCGGTTGAAGAGTTCCTAAATAATATAGAGGCCACACAAAAAATAGGAATTATTGCCGGTGTGGGCGACAGACGTGACGAAGACATTAGGGAATGTGCCGAAATTGCTGCCCGAATGTTTAACCATATCATAATAAGACAGGAAAAGCACCTTCGGGGACGTACCGATGAAAACATAAACGGACTTATAACCGAAGGTATCAAAAACTCAGGCAGGGAAGTAACCTACGAAATGATACCTAAAGAAACCGATGCCCTGAAACACGCCATGAACAGCGTGCAGGAAGGCGGTTACATTACTGCTTTAAGCGATGTTGTTGCAAATGCCATAGATGTGGTTCAGCAATATCTCGATAAGGAGAATGAAGACATTATAGGTGACTAGTATATAAAAATCCCACGCAAAGCGTGGGATTTTTGTTTTATATGTCTCGTCCTGAAAAAAGTTGACTAATAAATGTCAACGATATGGAAAAACATGATGTTAGGGTAAAAGTAATTACC
>NZ_JAWLIK010000018.1:0-19493 GCF_033042555.1 Flavobacterium sp. DG1-102-2 | reverse complement strand
GGTCAAACAAGGCAATACCGTCTTTGTCAGGGTCTGCAGCAGTAAGATTATGAGGCTGGCTTATGTTAAACCCCGCATATGGAGGAATTAAAAGTACGTAACTCTAAAAACGTTTTAGCTCCTAAATTAAATCAGCCAATGTATTCATCACTTCCCTAGAACAAATAGTTTTAATCTTCTTTCGAAATTAATAGTTATTTTTTAAATAATAATTATGAGTATATTTTTCTCGTTTATTATTACTCACTATCCATTTTTAAAGGAAAATGTAATCTAAATCTTAAAATTGATTATGCGTAAATAGTGATATTTTGGATAAATATTTATTTATTGTATCAAAAGTGTAATTTTTTTTTACGTCCTAATTTATTGCTAAAAAAAAACAAACTTTTAAGAAATAATTCCTCCCTTTTGTTTTAACTAAATGATAATTAGTTACTCAACTCTTAAAATGTTTTTAACTGTTAACATAGTTTAAGAATATTTTAAGAATTAATGAAAGAAAATACCTATTTTATATATTATGTTTTAAAGCAGATTTGTTACAAAGTATTCAATATTTTAAGACTATAGCTTGATTTTATTTAAGATAATGGATACATTTAATAAAGTTCACAGCCATATTTTATTTTTTAACATTATGAGTCTAACGCATTTTAATCATCTCGTTTTGTTGTAAAGTATTGATGTTTAGTTATTTATGTTTAATCTATAATATTTAATTTATGAATAATGCGCGAATAATCGATGAATAGTAATCTAAATTATTGATTACCAAAAATTTACATATTGATATTGTTTAATATTGTACGAGATAAATGAAGTTGATACTAAGTTTTCTCTTCAATATTATGAGGAAGTTTAGTTAAATGTTTTAAAAGGGGGAATATGAAACGATTTTACATGCTTCTGGTTATGCTGTTATGTTCCGCAGCATATTCACAGTTACCAGATTTTAATCTGAGTTTAACCAAGACTGACGAAACCTGTCTTGGAAATGGATCAATCACTTTTACGGTGACAAACAAATCACCAAATTCTGCGATGTTATATAAGGTTTACGTTCTACCTGATGTAACAAATCCTATTACTATAATGTCCAATACTACTATTGGAAGTTTATCTGCGGCAACTTACAAGGTTGTTGCTATCCAGTCTTTAGGGAATCAATCTAACAGACAGGAGAAAACTATTACAATAGATTACAAAGTTGTTCCTTTTAGTTTTGATGTTTCAACATCAATGCAGCATTGCGATGCAGGCGGGGATGTAAATGTCATAGCTACTTCAGGAACGCTAGCGTCTTGCGAAATTTTATCGGGACCGGTAGTAAGGCCTTTACAAACTTCAAATGTTTTTAATGACCTTCCATCAGGAACATATAACATCAGGGCATTTGATATATGTGGTGTCGCAAAGGTTAAGACGTATACGCTTACGGTGTATACAAGCGACCTGAATATATCAGAGACATCATATCCCGAAGCCAAATCGGTTATATGCGATTCTATTAAGGTTATGAATATAATAACGCCAACTGCCGGTGTAATTGCATATCCGATAAGTGTAGAAGCAAAATTGTCTCCATTAAGCATAGGTGGAGATTCAATAACAATAAATCAAACCTTTCCATCTGGAGATCCGGGTATCCTGGCGGTAACTATGACCGTACCAAGATACATGACAGAATCGTACACTTATGATCTAAAGGTTATCGATAAATGTGCTAAGATATATGAGAAGAACGATAATACCGTTGACCCGAATATAGATTTGGTAGTAAGCCCGGGTAAAGCGCCATGTGCTGAAAAATATTTAAAACTTAATGCCTCAAAATTTACCACGTCTTACAGGGTAAATTTTATAAGTACTCCGGAAGGTTTCACTCCGACGGCTTACAATCCATTAGGATCAGGGCCGTTTACGACACCAAGTATTCAATATGGTAGTGCTGAACATACTGTTCCGTTTGGAGAATATATCGTTGAGATAACAGATCTTTGCGGTAGAAGGGCTATAGACACTTTAAATGTAGTATTTGAAAAACCTGAGCCATCTAAATATGCTGTAAATAATGGTTGTTTTTCTGAATTTGGTTACATAAGGGTAAGCCTTCCGGAATCTAAAGTGGTTTCTGCAAATATTATTGCAGCGCCATCTACTTATCCCTTGGCATTGCCATCAAATATAAATCTAAACATTACTACTGAAGGTGGCCTGGCACTTAACAACATGCCATTAGGTGGCTATACAATTGCATTTACAGATGATTGCGGTTTCACCTACGAGATTTATATTAACGTGCCTCCCTATGTTGAGCAGCCGTTTTTTATAAGAGCATTACCATCGTGTACGGCTCAATTTGGTACAGTGAGCGTAGGCAGCGGAAACGGTATCCTTACAGCAGCAAGTGTTATCAGTGCTCCTTCAGCGTTTAACCACAGCCTTCCGTATAATGTAAATTCTAAAATCGCAGCGGACGGACGTTTATACATGAATAACTTACCCCCGGGAACATATATATTTAAAGCTACAGATATATGTGGGGTTGTAAAAGATCAGGAAGTAATTGTAGAAGGTTACACTGGTCCGGGAGAAGTGTTCACTTTCACTCCAAACTGCGGGTCGTACTCAGTTTCAATTGAAGACAATAGTAACGGAGAGGAGAATGCTCAGTTTTGGCTTCAACAATACAATGAAGTTCAAAAAGCGTGGATAAATCCAATTTATGGTGTGCCTTATGTTGAGGGCGATGTTCCTACTGCTAATACAGGTATAGGACTGAACAATCACCAGGTGCGTAACAACTTTGAGTATAGCGGGCGAATGAGGATCATGAAGAACTTCCAGTGCTATGGCGACGGCACAGCCACGAACACAACATGTGTTGATGTTATTGGCGAATTCAAGTATTCTGAAACCCTGGCTATCACGGCGGCTTACACGCTTGCCTGTATGGGAGAGCCTAATGATGTTATCCTGGAGATTAAAGGCTATCCTGTATCATACAAGATTACAGCTAAAAATGGGCAGCCATTTTTAGTGGATAATGGTACAAACAACATTTTTAATGACCTTGAGCCGGGAGAATATCTTTTTCAGATTGAAGATGCATGCGGTAACATAGATATAAAAGGATTTAATGTGCAAAACCTTCCGTCTATTGCAGATGCAACACAGCCGGATGATATGATATTTTGTACGGATGCCGGTACATCTGGAGAATTTGAATTTCACCTTACCGACCAAAACGCTTTAATACTAGGGCCTTTACATAGCGCTATGTACACTATTAGTTATCACCTTACTCAGGAAGAAGCTGATAATAATACAAATCCACTGCCGGAATTTTACCATAACCTAACTAGCGGACAGGTAATTTATGCAAGGCTTGTACATAACGAAATTGGCCTTTGCCATGGTACAACATCGTTTAAACTGTTTGTGGCAGAAAAGCCTGAGCCTGTAATTACTACAACAGGGGTGATATGTAATGAGGGTATGGTTGTTCTTACTGCAGATGGAGGTTATAAAAGTTATGTATGGTCTAACGGCAAAACAGGCAGGACAATCTCTGTTGATGAGCCGGGAGTATATACAGTAACTGTAGAAAAAGCATATGGCGACAGGGTTTGCGAAGGCTCAACCAATGTCGAAATAATAAAATCTGTTTCCCCGACTATCGTTAAGATAGATACATCAGACTGGACAAGGAACGAGAATACCATTACGGTACATACTGAAGGATCGGGCAATTTTGAGTATTCACTGGATGGTACCTCTTACCAGGCAGAAGATACTTTCAACGGTCTTGAGACAGGCGTGTACCAGGTGTTCGTCCGGGATGCAAACGGGTGCGGCGAAGATGTACAGGAAATAGTGCTTCTTGATTACCCAAATTTCTTTACACCTAACGGCGATGGCTACAACGACACATGGCGTATCGAATACTCTATTAAAGAGCCGCATCTCAAAGTGGATATCTTTGACAGGCAGGGCAAACACTTAACATCATTTGGCCCTACAAGTGCCGGATGGGATGGTAAATTTAATGGCGCAGACCTGCCATCTACCGATTACTGGTTTGTGGTAACAAGAGAAGACGGCAGATTATTAAAAGGGCATTTCTCTATGCTGCGTTAATTTGGTTAGTTTAAATACAAAAAATCCTTCGCCGTGGCGAAGGATTTTTTATTAGGTATTAACTTCAAGGTCTTTAATATAATCTTCATATTCGTAAAAGAAGCGTTCAAAGGCATCCATGTTCTCGTTGAAAAAGTCGAATATCTCATTCCACGTTGCTTTGTTGTACAGGCTAATGCCTCCTGTTTTTTCAACCCATACACGGCTTATAATCTTTCCCGTTTCAAGATGAAAGTTTCGCTCCAGCACGGCATCGGGTAAAAATTCATCATGAAGAATGTTCTTTAGCGATTCTATCTTTTCGAAGTAAATTTTGCGCTTCTCTTCATCTTTAGGTTCAATGTCCAGCATAACCTGCGCCTTTTTATTATCTACATAAAATTTAAATGATACGTCTTTGATCTTTGTATCATACAATAACCATTTTCTCGGGTAGGCTTCGGCGAATGCCGTCCAGAATTCTTTTTTTATGATTTGGGCTTCGGCTTTACTAAACATAGGCTTGCGGTTTTTTGAGTGCTTATAATTGAGTATCTTTATGGTAAATAAGATTAATGCAAAAATGCTTTTTACCGAATTTATACAATACGTACCAAAGATAGTAAATCAACAGCTGCCAGCTTTGTCTGCCCACTTAAAAATGGCTCCGGCATCGCGAATTCCTACTTTAGCTCCCGATTATTATAAAGATAACAACCCAAAACGATCTGCTGTAATGATGCTTTTTTATCCAAAGGATGGAATGGCACATTTAGTACTTATAAAGCGTAATGCGTACGAAGGCGTGCATTCTTCGCAAATATCGTTTCCGGGAGGGAAGGCCGAACCTGAAGATACTAACCTTGCTGCAACAGCTGTACGGGAGACTTTTGAAGAGGTAGGGGTAATACCGACAGATATTGATGTGGTTATGCCGTTTACCGAAATCTATATTCCGCCAAGTAATTTTTTAGTAGCACCTTTTTTAGGGCTTAGTATGACCGAACCGCAGTTCATGGCAAATCCCGACGAAGTGGTTGAGATCATACCGCTTTCGCTGGATGTTTTTCTGGATGATTCCATAGTGATAGAAACCGAGATGCAAACCACTTTAGGCAAAATGACTGGTGTACCTGCTTTTAAAGTGGGTGAACACGTTGTTTGGGGCGCTACTGCAATGATTCTCAGTGAACTTAAAGAAACGATAAAAAGCGTATTATAATGCTGGCGTTTTCGTAAGTTTGCTCTTTATATTCTATTAAAATTTATGGGTTTATTTAAAAGAAATCCTTTTGGACATATATTATTCCTAAAAAAATGGTTAATCCGTGTTTTTGGGATACTCACACACAGGCGTTACAGAGGCTTTAACGAATTATATATTGATGGCTCTGAAATAATCAGGGCACTGCCCGACAGGAATGTGCTATTTATTTCTAACCACCAAACGTATTTTGCCGACGTTGTTGCCATGTTTCATGTGTTTAATGCCAGCCTTAAAGGCCGTGAAGACAATATTAAGAATGTAGGCTATATTTGGTATCCAAAGCTTAATATCTATTACGTAGCTGCCAAAGAAACCATGAAAGAAGGCCTGCTGCCGCGAATCCTGTCGTATGCAGGAGCTATTACGGTTGAAAGAACATGGAGGGCAAAAGGGCAGGAGGTACAGCGTGAAGTAAACCCTAACGATACAGAGAACATACGCATAGCGCTGGAAGACGGATGGGTAATTACTTTTCCGCAGGGAACAACGAAACCTTTTAAGCCTATCCGAAAAGGAACAGCGCATATTATTAAACAGCATAAGCCGATAGTCGTGCCGATTGTTATTGATGGTTTCCGTCGTTCGTTTGATAAAAAAGGGCTGCGCTTAAAGAAAAAAGGTATCCTGCAATCTTTTATAGTAAAGGAGCCGCTTGATATTGATTATGAAAATGAAACTGTAGAGCAGATTGTTGAAAAAATAGAATATGCCATAGAACAGCATCCATCATTCCTGAAAGTTATTCCGCCTGAAATTATAGAAGTACAGGAGGAGCTTAACAAGCAAAGGCAATGGAATTATTAAAATCAGAAAGAGCAACCGTGAGGTTGCTCTTTTTTACTTTACAGCTTCAACTTTATAACCTTTTTTACGAAGCAGCTTGATTACGCCTTCGTCTCCGGCAAGGTGGGCAGCACCTACCCCAAAGAACGTTGGTTTTTCTTCGGCTGCTTTCTCAATTTTCGGTATCCAGTTTTTATTCCTGTTAGTAAGGAGTACATCGTTATGGTCAGAATACATTGGGTTTTCGGCATCGTTCATCATTGCCATAAGTGCGTTTAGGTCCTTACGTGCATAAGCATCCATCATAAGTTTAAACTGGCCTTTACTTTTATCAATGCCTTCCTTTGCCATCTTAACGAGTTCCTTCATTTGGTCTTCGTAGGGAATAACATCAAACACATCCATTTGTTCAGATACTGTTTCCAGTCCGTATACTTCTTCCTTCTGCTCAGCAGACACCTTTGCCAATTCACCCTCAAACGACTGCATAGGGCAGCCAAGCATAGCCGGATATACCATTGCAGATACTATAAAGGGCTTCATGGTATCCATCATGCTTAAAGGCATTCCTGAATTAGCCTTTACAAATTCGCTTACCAGTGCATAATCTTCTTTGCTAAGCAATGTGCTTATCTTTTTGCCGTCCTTCATCATTACCATCCCCATCATTTCTGCCTGCATGTTTGGGTCATCGGTATCAAGTTCAAGGTATAATTGTTTTGTGGCATCCAGCGCGTTAAGTATGTTTTTATCAAGCGTGGCGTCACAGGTAATGTGTATCGTTCCGTACAGGTAGGATGGCTTGCTTAATCCGTTACCTGAAATTTTCCACAGCAGGCTGTTTTCAAGCGCTTGAGCAGTAACAGTAAAAGAACAGAATGCTATTGCGGCTGTTATAAATAATTTCTTCATTGCTAAAAGTCTATCTTTTTAAGTTCATTGTAGTTCTTTTTAAGGCGTTTAAGCAGTAATCCGTAAAGAAGCCTGTAGAATAGCCATAACAGCCCGGCAAACACCGCAATGCTAACAGCTACTGCTGCAAAATATACAATGCATACTATAAAGAAGCGCCCTTTAGCTTCTGCCAACTGAAGGGTATTGATCATTTCCGGCTCGTTATTGAAATAGAGGATAAAAATTGCTACAAGCAATATTACAATGAAAGTGATCTTGACAAAAATGTAATTAGAAACCGTTTTTCTGGTTTTAAGAATGTTAGCCATAAGGTTCTGCACCTTATCTGTAGTGGTAATCTTTTTATAATTGATATAGAACAGGCAGAAGAAATAAATCATGATACCATAATCTATAACTGTTATGCCGGTAACCATGTAATCGTTAAAATACTCTTCTATAGAGCTGGTGCTGGTATTGTCGTTAAGCAGGAGCGTAAGTCCAAGGAAAAAAGCAAATTCCAGTATGCTGATAAGAAATATCCATTTTACAACAGATGTCGAGTTTTTATGCAGCATAGCATAGATTTCCTTCTCAGATACCCTGGGGAATTTATTTTCGTTTTTCTGCCAATCCTTTTTTAATAGATCTAATTCTTCCATTGTGTGTCCTTACGGATTTAATATCGTTTTCAGTTTGCCTTTTATCCTGTTCATTTTTACGCGGGCGTTTACCTCGCTAATGCCCAGTGTCTCGGCTATCTCGGTATAATCTTTGTCTTCCAGGTACATAAACACAAGTGCCTTTTCTATGTCGTTGAGCTGCTGCACTGCCTGGTACAGCAATTTTATATGCTCCTCTTCTTCGTAGTTGTATTCGTCCTGGTCTATTTTGTGCAGCTTATTGTCAAACTCAATAGTATTTATCGATTTTGTTTTTTTACGGTAAAGGGTAATGGCTGTATTAAGGCCCACGCGGTATGCCCAGGTAGTAAATTTAGAATCGCCCCTAAACTGCGGAAAAGCTTTCCAGAGCTGTATGGTAATTTCCTGGAACAGGTCTTTATGCGCATCTTCACCATCGGTATAGATGCGGCATATCTTGTGTATCAGGTTTTGATTTTCCTGAAGCTGTTTCACAAACGACCTTTCAAGTTCTGAACTCATAAAGCATAAGTAGGTAAAAAAGACAATTTGTTACAGGCAGATGTTATAATTCTTTGTCCTTATAATAATTTATAAGCAAACCAACGAATTTGCTGTAGGTTTCCAGTCCGTCTTCCTGCTTGTTTAGCTTAAGGTAATTGTCGTAAAAATATTCGAAGATTGTTTCTACAAACGATTTATATTTTTTATTGAATTCCTCGCTTTCCTTAAAGTTTGCTTTTATACCCGGTAGTACAAGCTTTGCCAGGCTTTTGGCCTTTTTTTCGTCAAGTTTATTTATGTTCCTAAGGCAGTATTTAAGTGCCATGGTATAACCGGCATACTTAAAATAAAGGTCTTTGTTGTGCGTAGCGGCCATGTAACCAATAAAATTAGCTTCACTTTCGCTGGCATAGCCAATCTGGTGCGACATTTCGTGGCAGGCAGTAGCAGGAAAACCATACCGCGGAAGCTTATTGTTTACCTGTGCCTCGTTTGTAAAAGGGTTAAGATACCCGCCAAAACCCATATACGAAAGCGGTACACTCATAAGGGATGACTTGATACTCTCGTGCTTAAAGGCAAAGTAGGGGAATTGTTGTTCCATTTCGCTATACCCATCTATTGATTTTACATATATTTCCTGAACGGTATAGGGAACAACAACTTTCAGGCTGTCATTTTTTTCAATCTGACGGTGCATTGCATTGGTCTTCGCAATGATCTTTTTGGTAAAGGCAACAAGTTCTTCGGTAGTATACTGTTTGTCAAAACCCATCTTTTCATTAAGTGGAATGCGATGGTAGTTCATGGCCCACAGTAAATGAAACAAAAAGTAAAATACAGAAAAGGCACTTAAAATTTTAAGCCCATTATCGGCGTACTGCTTTTTCCATGTCTTTCGGGTTTTCCACAGCCATCTAACGGCAAAAAACAGTACGATGCCATATATAAGGTCGCCAATTGAAAATCTGAATAATCCAAAAAGAAGGCGTTCACCTTTGCTGATTACCGGAAACAAGCCATTGCTGTAATACCGCTCTACAAATTGCGGGAACAGCGACAGGATATTTATTATTATGATCTGGACTAAAAGTAGTAACGGCAGTATATATTTTTTCTTCATCAGGAAGGGATATTCAATAGCGGATTGTAAATATAAGTAGTATTTTTGTATGGATTAATTAAAATTAGCCCAATGAAAAAGTTAGATGCTCCCGAAAAGGTTATTTTTATTTGTGATGGAAAGAAATGCGGACACTACAGCAAAGAGCTGCGCAAGGGTTTCAGGATAGAACTGAAGGAATGCGGACTCAAAAAAGAGGTTGACGTAGTGCGTATGACCTGTACCGACAATTGTAAGCATGCCCCCGTAATTAGTATTCAGCCTAAGAATATATGGATGGGAGAAGTAGAAGAAAAACAAATTTCGCGTATCATAAAAGATTATTTTTCATAGCTTTATCAAAAAAAGCGATGAGAAAGATTACAATTTACGTGTTTATCATGGTTTTATTTACTGCCATGAAATGTGACGACGATTTTGTCTCAAAAAGTACAAATGGCAGGGTTACAGGCAGAGTCTTTGACCAATGGAATAATATTCCGTTTGTGAACATGAAGCTGGCTATTGCCGAATATAATTATAAATCGCACGGCATTACCGGCGAAGAAGTATTTGTACAATATCTTACAGATACCACGACAGATGCCGAAGGTTATTATGATGTAAGTTTTGTGACCAGCGGTAAAGGAGACAGGTATTACGTTGTGCCTCTTGAAACAGATGAATCTGTTTTTACCTATTATTACGAACCAGAGCTTATTAAAGTTTATCTTAATATAGATTCGGCAGATATTAATTTTCTACACTTATATCCCTGCAGTCTCAAAGTAACGGTAGCAGATGATCTTTCTAACTTTCCCATAAAGGTCGCAACAGATTTTCAGCCTTATACAATAGCTGACATTACAGAAGCGGGCAGCGAAGTTACCAGACAGCTGCATATCAACAAAAATGCGCCAACCACATTGTATTTCTATAAGGGAACGCAGCACGCAGTTTTTACAATACCTGTTACAAATACTACCGATGCCACCGAATATTCTGTCAATTTAAGAAATGAAGATTTTAAAGATATGTAACTGTTAGCCTATGTTTATTATGGGCAGTGAAAATATTTTTGATGTTTCATTTCCGGCTAAAGTTTAAGGAGGCAGGTTTTGTCACTTTAACGTATACCACTACCTTTGTATCAAACTACAAACACAAATAAATGAGCCAGGAAATAAGAAACCTTGAGCCTAAAGCGCTTTGGAACAAATTTGCCGACCTTAATGCGGTACCGCGTCCATCTAAAAAAGAAGAAAGGGTAATCGCTTTCATGAAAGACTTTGGTAAGCAGTTAGGCCTTGAAACTATAGAGGACGAAGTAGGTAACGTGATCATTAAAAAGCCTGCCACAAAAGGCATGGAAAATCGTAAGACCATAGTTATGCAGAGCCACCTTGATATGGTACACCAAAAAAATGCAGCTACGGTTTTTGATTTTGATACCCAGGGTATTGATATGTATGTAGATGGCGACTGGGTACGTGCAAAAGGCACAACGCTTGGTGCCGATAATGGCCTTGGTGTTGCTACTATTATGGCAATTCTTGAAAGTACCGATATTGCGCATCCAGCTATTGAGGCTTTATTTACCATAGACGAAGAAACAGGCATGACGGGGGCAATGGGCCTTAAAGGCGGACTGCTTAAAGGTGAGATCCTTTTAAACCTGGATACTGAAGAAGATGATGAAATAGATATTGGCTGTGCAGGTGGTGTAGATGTTACTGCCACCCGCGATTACCACGAAGAAGAAGTCCCTGAAAACTCTGTTGGATATACCATCACCGTAAACGGGCTTAACGGAGGACACTCCGGTATGGATATTGACAAGGGATTAGGTAATGCCAACAAAATAATGAACCGCCTGTTATTTGACAGCTTTGAAAACTTCGGTCTTCAGATTGCTGAGATCAATGGTGGAAGCCTTCGCAATGCCATCCCAAGGGAAAGTGTTGCAAAGGTGATAATTTCTGAAATTTTTGACGAGGCTTTTGTGTTTGATATGCAGGAAGTCATCAACGATATAAAAGCAGAGTACAAGACCACTGAACCTAACCTTGCCATAACTATAGAAAAAGGCGAACTGCCTGCTAAAGTTGTAGAACTTGGCGTTCAGGAAGGACTTATCCGTGCGCTATATGCTGCCCTTAATGGCGTTTACCGCATGAGTGCCGATATGGCCGACCTTGTAGAAACGTCTAATAACATTGCAAGGGTTATCGTGAAAGACGGCAGTATACATATAGGGTGCTTAACACGTTCGTCTGTAGAAAGCTCTAAGTTTGATCTTGCCAATGCGCTTCGCTCTACTTTTGAGCTTATCGGCTGTGAGGTTACCTTTGGCGGTTCGTACCCGGGATGGACACCTAATGTGAACTCTCCGATACTTGAAGTACTAAAAGAGATATACGAAAAACAAAACGGAACACAGCCTGCGGTTGTTGCCTGCCATGCCGGCCTTGAGTGCGGTATATTAGGCACCAACTACCCTGATATGGATATGATCTCTTTTGGCCCTACCATTAAAGGGGCTCACTCTCCTGATGAAAGGGCAAGCATAAAATCGGCTCAGAAATACTGGAAATTTGTTCTTGAGATATTAGAGAATATTCCAACGAAATAGTCGTAAAGGCCAAAGTTTACAGTCGAAATCTCAATAGATTTGCGGCTTTAAAATAAATTTGAAACCCACTTGAAAATAAGTGGGTTTTTTTATGCGTAATTGTAAACAAATCATATAATTTTAATACGATTTTACGTTACAGCTAAAAACCTCCAACATCATGAAACACATCTTTTTACTGCTGGCACTTTCGGCAGTAGTCGCCTCCTGTTCGAATAAGGCAGAACACGTGGAGAAGGCCTTTTATTACTGGAAGAGTAATGAGTGGGGACTTACCGAGGCAGAAGATTCGGCGGTAAAAAAAATAAATCCGGACAAGCTTTACGTTAAGTTCTTTGAAGTGGCGCGTGACGAAATGATGGGTAATATTCCGGTTGCGAAATCGCAAGTTTTCAATTATCCGAAATTTGAATATGACGGCATTACAGCTATTCCTACAGTGTATATTAATAATGATGTGTTTATAAATAGTTCTGATAAGGAAATTGACAGCCTCGCTGTCAATGTGAATTTCCTTATATCAAAATATTACAAAGAAAGATATTTGGCAGACAAGCCCAAAGAGATTCAGATGGACTGTGACTGGACCCCTAAAAGCCGTGATAACTATTTTAAATTTCTCAGAAAACTGAAGAAAGCCGCAAATACTACATTAAGCTGTACATTGAGGCTGTACCCTTATAAATATCCGAAAAAAATGGGAGTGCCCCCTGTAGACAAAGTAATGCTGATGTGTTATAATCTTGTAAATCCGTTGCAAAATGAAGATACAAATTCCATTCTTGATACAGAAGAACTTTCCAAATACCTAAATAAGAAAAGAAAATATCCGCTGCATACAGATATCGCCCTCCCTGTATTTTCCTGGATGCAGGTGTACCAAAATAAGAGATTCAAAGGGTTGATTTATCCGGAGGCGGCTTCGGTAAAAAAAATACTAAAGCCGGTCAGGCCGTTGTGGTATGAGGTAATAAAAGACACGGTTATAAATGACCATTACCTTAGAACGGGTGATTTAGTGAAATATGAAGAGATAACTTCGCCAAAAATAAAGATGGCGATAAAAATAATTAAAGAAAATGTAGCTTTAGATAAAACAATCACTGTAGCACTATATCATCTTGATGAAAAAGAACTTAACAAATTTTACTATGAAACACTTATTGGTTTTTACAGTTCTTTTAGCGAATAGCTTTTTGTTTAAGCTCAATGCCTGCGGATTTTATCCTTGGGGTGAAGAAGTGCGCTTTTGTTATCTAAAGCCCAAAAGCTTTAATTTTGACGATGGTTATAATTACTTTAACTACACATCAAACTGGTATGATTACGAAAATTATTCTAATGACGATCATTCTGATGGGGATTACGCAGGAGTCAATTATTATAAACCAAATGTAAGCTTGTGGCAGGAGTATTGCAATGGCAAAGTGTCCTATGATGAGGTTGTGCAGGCAATATACAAAATTGAACTAAAAGATGTAAACGAGCATTCAAAGAATGGCATGCTTCGTTATCTGTATGTTAAGAAGGATACAGAAGCTATAGATTACATTGTTTTCGCTAAAAAATGTGAACAATATACCTGGAACAATGTTGACCCCTGGGAGAAGAATCAAAATAAAGATCTAAGTTCAGTAGCCGCTTTGGTAAAAGAAGCTTCATTTAAGGCAGGCAGCATTAAAAATAACCAAATAAAGAGAAGATACCTTTTCCTGAGGGTCAGGCTTGATTTTTACTACGGTAAGTCGGCAGAAATTGTAAATACATATAACAGGTATTTTAAAAAAAGCCAGGATAAAGACTTGTTGTACTATTGGGTAATGTTTTATTATACACAGACAGTTTCTAACCCTGCCGAGCAAAATTATTACGCAGCACAGGTTTTTGCTCACGCCGCCGACAGGCGTTTTGTTGTAAGGAGTAATTATGACAGAGACATAGCTATAGAGGAAACACTGCAATTTGCGCAGACTAAAGAAGAAGCTGCTAATATCTGGTTGTTACATGGTGTACGGATTACAGGTAAAGGGATAAAATACCTAGCCAATATCTATAAAAACGATCCCTCTTCAAAAGGACTTGAATTTATGCTTTTACGTGAAATAAATAAGCTTGAAGACTGGATACTTACACCTCAGTATTCACTTTTTGAACCTTCTACAAGAGCCGATTATTGGGAAAATAATAACGCACAGCGAATATTAGAACGTGTAAAGGTAGATCGACAATACGCCGATGATATGTTGAAATTTATCAATACAGTAAAATTTTCTGCAACAAATAATCCGGTATTATGGCGGATGGCTCAGGCCTATGTTGCCTTTATGGCACAGGAGAATGAACAGGCTGTCACAGCGATAAACAAACTGAACACCGAAATAAATGAAGAACATCCTTTATATGAATCTTCAAAGCTTATTAAAGGATTAGTGCTTGTAGCAGCGCAAGAGCAGGACAAAGCTATAATTCCGGATGAGGTTAAGCGAGTTATCTTAGAGCAGCACAAAAAAGGCAATCTAAAATACCTTTTCGGCATAGGTCGTGAACTTGAGAATAAGGGAAATACGACTTTGGCCTGCCAAATATTTTCTAAATGTGATGTAGATAATGAATCCAATGACTGGCGGGATTCTGCAAACTGGAGGGGAAGAAACAATATTGTCTACACATATACAGATTATTACTGGAACTACATCTCATACATAGATGGCTGTTATACAATTGCGCAAATGCACGATATTATAAGGTACATTAATTCTACGGCTAAAGAATCGGAATTTGATAAATGGCTTAGTAAGAACACAAAGATGCAAAAGAGTGAGTTTTATAAAATATTAGGCGCAAAATACCTTCGTGAAAATAGACTACGGGAAGCCCATGATGTGTTTAAAAATATAGAGGAAAAAGGGGACTATGATTTTGCTGAAAATCCTTTTTATAAAATAAAGAATACTCCTGAGTTTACCAATCTTTACAATAAGAATAAAAAGGTTACAAGAGCCTACATTATCGATAACCTGATGAAAGTTATAGCCAGGGCTGAAGATAAGTCTGAAAAAAACAGGGATTACTACTACTTTCTTGCAGGGAATTGTTATTATAATATGAGTTTTTTTGGCAATGTCTGGAACATAAGGAGAAGATTTATGTCAGGAAGCCAGAGCTATACAGGATTTTCAGATGATGATGAGTTTTTTCAATGCAAATCGGCTGCAAAATATTATGCACTCGCTTATAAAAATGCTAAAACTGAAAAATTCAGGGTACTATGCCTTAGAATGATGAGCGAATGCGAGCGTAACAGGCTTTACAATGAAAACGACAAATACTGGAGATACAATGGCAGGTATGATTATGAAGCAAAAAGAATTAATAGGTATGATGTGATGTTCCACAAGCTTTATAAAGATGATTATGAAGAGTTAACATCTAACTGCACCGCATTTTCAGATTATTTTAAAGCCAGGCGTTAATTAACACTAAACATATGCAAGAAATTAAAGATTTAATGGGCAGGATAAGCCATCGCGATAAACTGTCAAATTAGGTAAACGAAAATTGCTCGGCCGTTGCCTGAATAAGTAATAGAGACGTTGTTCAATCCGCATAGGCTGTCATTGTACTAATCCTATTTCTATTTCTATTTCTATTCTATATCAACACTGTACTTATTTAATAAGCCGGGTAATCCCTGTAGCGAGAATTTTGCTTTTTTAATACGATTTTGTTCGGGGTCAAAAGAGTAGTTGATGGAAGACCTGAAGTCTGCTTTTTCAAGTATACTGTTTTCAAAAATAGCATTGCGCAGGTCGCATTCATTAAAGGCAGCATTCGTTAAGTCGGTTTGAACAAAATCAACTTCCTGCAGGTTACATTTTTTGAAGCGGATATTTTTTAGTTTCAGGGCATAAAACGAGGACAGGTTAAGCTGGCATTCGTTAAATTGCATCGTCATTAAGAACGGATCGCTTACACTGAAATTGAAGCCCGTCATTTTGCAGTTCCTGAAATCTACCTCCTTAAAAGCAGTTCCTTTGGCATTGACCATGCTAAAGTTACAGTCATTAAAATTACACTCGGTAAAAACAATGCCTGTAATATTAGCTGATGAAAAATTACAACCGTTAAAGGTGCAATTGTCATATTCGGCAATTGTCAAAGGTGATGAGGTATAATCCTGCCTGTCGAAAACTGTATCCTGGATGAGGTTCATGTGCAAATATTTTGATGGCTAAAGTACTAAAAAACCCTGCCGTGGGCAGGGTTTTACTTAATATTGATGATAGATTTTTACTATCAATACCTATAGAATTTATTGATTGTTAGAAAGGATATTCTCTTTTCTCTGGTGCTCATTTACCTTCTCCTTTTTTCTCATGGCAAACTTTTGGGTAGTCGGTTTACCATCCTGCATACCTGATATTTCGGCAACTAAAGAATCATTACCTACCTTATTGTAAATGATCTTGTTCGGAAAGTCGTGTTTCGGATTTTCAAATACAAGTTGGTTTTCATTTGCCGATGTCATCTCAAAACTCACGGCTTCGCCTTCATTTTGATTAGGTACAGTTACAATATAATTCAGCTTACCTGCAGATTCTACTAATGTAACAAATTCGTAATAGCTTATCTGGCCGTTCTTAACGAAGTATGCTTTACTTTTTAGCACCGAATCATTGGCTTGTTTCCAGGTTTCCCCAAAGTTTGGTTCGTCCGTCGTATTTTGCCAGTTGCCAATGAACCATTCGGCTTTCTTAATCTGGGTAAAGGATTTTGTAGTTTCTTCGTTAGGAGATGTATTTTCTTTTTTACACGACACCAATAGTGATGCAATTGTAAAAGCTAAGATAATTGTACGTTTCATAGTTATTGATTTGGATGGTAAATATACAAATCCAATTTAAAAAGCTTCGTTACATAACTCAATGTTAATACTAACGGCAGCTTTCATACCTGTTTCAACAGCAACAGCAACGGCACGTCCCTGCGTGGTACAGTCGCCAGATGCAAACACGCCCGGCACATTTGTTTTCTTCATTTCGTCAACTTCAATAAGTCCCTGCTCGTTAATGTTACAGCCCAGATCTTCAGCAATGAATGTATGCTGTACGGCAGGTATCTTGGCATACATCACTGAGAAATTAAGCACGTTGCCATCCTTTAAAGTAAAGCTTTCCAATTGGCCGTTTGTATGCTGTACGCTTTCAATCTCGGTTTCAATAATGTCCACATTATGCTTTTTGAATTTAGCAGCGATTTCGTCGCTAACGATAGATTTGCCGTTGGTAAACAGCGTGAGCTCTTTCGTCCACTGTAGCAGCATCGGCAAAAAATGCTCGGCAATTGGGCCATTGGCTAAAAGTGCGGTCTTTTGGTTCCTGACCTCATATCCGTGGCAGTACGGGCAATGGATTATGGATATACCCCAACATTGGGCAAAGCCATCAATATCTGGCATTACATCTTTTACGCCCGAGGCGATCAGTAGTTTTTTAGCCGAATACTGCTCACCACTTTCGGTTACAATTTCAAATCTGTCAGCTTGTTTATATGCTTTTAGAGCCTTATCGTTTACAAAGGTAATAGTAGGGTAGGCGAGCACCTGTTTTTTGGCCTTTGCCGAAATAGCAGCAGGGGTTTCGCCATCCTGCGTTATGAAGTTATGCGAATGCGGCGTCTGCCTGTTGCAGGGTTCGCCTCCATCTATTATGAGTGTTTTTTGAGATGCCCGGCCTAATGCCATACCGGCTGCAAGGCCAGAATAGCTTCCGCCAATTATTATTGCTTCGTAGTCGTTCATGGATAGTATATTACATATTAATGATTTGGCAAATCTAAATAAATTTCGTATTATTGCAACTTAATTGCATTAAATAAATGCAACTAAATTGCGTTAGCGAAATGAAAAGAAGGAACACCCCGGCAAAAACGGCTATTTTAACGCTCCTTAAAGATGCAAATGCTGCACTTAGCCAGGAGATGATAGAAGCCGACCTTAAGGGCGAAATGGACAGGGTAACTATTTACCGTGTACTTAACAGCTTTTGTGAAGACGGTATCACGCACAAAATACTTGCAGACGATGGCAAATACTATTTTGCACTTTGCCACAGCTGCAATGAACACAGCCACGATCACGACCATTTTCACTTTAAATGTACTGCGTGCCAAAAGGTTGAGTGCCTTGATGAGCAGGTAACAGTTCAGCTTCCAATAGGTTACGTTCAAAAAAGCATTACCAGCTGGGTGAGCGGCCTTTGTAAAAACTGCGCTGCATGGGCATAGTTTTTGTATAGGTATACTGTGTTGAGAATCAAAAAAAATACGTAATTTTGCACCTCCAAATAAGGAATTAAGATATATGTTAGACAGGTTAATGATAATAAAGCAGCGTTTTGATGAGGTTTCTGACCTTATCATCCAGCCGGATGTAATTGCCGACCAGAAACGCTATGTACAGCTTAACAAAGAATATAAAGACCTTAAGGCTCTTGCCGAAAAGCGTGAGGAGTACTTAAAGGTTTCGGGAAACATGACTGAAGCCAACGAAATCATTGCCGATGGCAGCGATGCCGAAATGGTAGAAATGGCTAAGATGGAACTGGAAGAAGCAAAACAAAGGCTTCCTCAGCTTGAAGAGGAAATCAAGTTTCTGCTTATACCTAAAGATCCTGAAGATGCTAAAAATGTAATGGTAGAGATACGTGCCGGTACCGGTGGCGACGAGGCCAGTATATTTGCAGGCGACCTTTTCAGGATGTATACAAAATACTGTGAAGACAAGGGCTGGAGAACCAGCGTTGTAGATATGAACGAAGGTACTTCGGGTGGCTTTAAAGAGGTTATCTTTGAAGTTAACGGAGAAGACGTTTACGGAACACTTAAGTTTGAGGCAGGCGTACACCGTGTACAGCGTGTACCTCAAACCGAGACTCAGGGGCGTGTACACACTTCTGCTGCAACGGTTATGGTGCTTCCTGAAGCGGAAGAGTTTGATGTACAGATTGACATGAATGACGTTCGTATCGATTTCTTCTGTTCATCTGGTCCGGGCGGGCAGTCGGTAAACACGACTAAATCAGCTGTCCGTATGACACACGTTCCCACAGGGCTTGTGGCGCAGTGCCAGGATGAAAAATCACAGCATAAAAATAAAGACAAAGCTCTTATAGTATTGCGGTCACGCCTTTACGAAATGGAACTTGCAAAAAAACAGGAGATTGATGCTGCAAAACGTACCTCTCAGGTGAGCAGTGGTGACCGTTCGGCTAAAATCCGCACGTACAACTACTCACAGGGGCGTATTACAGATCACAGGATAGGATTGAGCATGTTTGACCTTGATGGTTTCATGAACGGAAACATCCATAAAATGATCGATGAGCTTCAGTTGGTAAACAATACAGAAAAGCTTAAAGAAAGCGAATATTAATACTGAATCCCGCCAACTGGCGGGATTTTTTATGCAATTGACTAGTCCTAAAATAGGTTGACTATTTTTGATTATACAAATTTGGTAAAAGTTCAGGCATTTTCAAGATGTCT
>NZ_JAWLIK010000017.1:0-72024 GCF_033042555.1 Flavobacterium sp. DG1-102-2 | reverse complement strand
GCAACTGTTGCTAATCTAACGGCTACAGGTACAGCACTTAAATGGTATGGCACGGCTAACAGCACAACAGCTTTAAATGCTACAGATGCAGTTGCAACAGGCAATTATTTTGTAACACAGACACTGAACGGATGTGAAAGTTCGAAAACTCAGGTAGCAGTAACGGTAAATGTTACTCCTGCTCCTACAGCTTCAGCACTTACATTTAACCAGGGTGCAACAGTTACTAACCTTACTGCAAACGGAACAGACCTTAAATGGTATGCTGCTGCAAACGGAGGTAACGAACTTACTTCTGACACAATACTTGAATCAGGAAGTTATTTTGTTTCGCAAACCATAAATGGATGCGAAAGCACAAGAATAGAAGTTGTTATTACTATAACAACAATAGTTTTACCTGAAGCACCAATAGCTTTGGCACAAGTATTCTGTAATTCTGCTACTGTTGAAGAATTAGTTGCCGAAGGGCAAAACCTTAAGTGGTATGCCTCTCAGGATAGCACTACAGTATTATCTGCCAGCGATGTTTTAACTACAGGAAACTATTATGTATCGCAATCGGTTAATAATGTAGAGAGCGCAAAAACTGAAGTTTCTGTAACCATAAATGTTACCCCTGCACCTATTGCTACAGCACTTACGTTTAACGAAGGTGCTACAGTTGGCGACCTTATTGCAACAGGAACGGATATTAAATGGTATGCTGCTGCAAATAGTGGCAACGCACTAACTGTTGACACTGCACTTGAATCAGGAAGCTATTTTGTTTCGCAAACAATAAACGGTTGTGAAAGTATAAGAACAGAAGTTGTTGTTACAATAACGACGATCGTGGTTCCCGAAGCTCCTACAGCTACTGCACAAGTGTTCTGTAATTCGACAACTGTTGCTGATATTGTTGCCGAAGGAGAAAACCTTAAGTGGTATGCTTCTTTAAATGCTGAAACTGCTTTAGCATTAACCGATGCTATTGTTACAGGAAACTATTATGTATCGCAAACAGTTAATGATGTAGAAAGCACAAGAACTGAAGTTTCTGTAACTATAAACATTACCCCTGCCCCGGAAGGCGAAGCTACACAGTTATTCGCTGAAGACGGAAACACTATTGCAAACATAGAAGCTGAAGGCCAAAGCATTAAATGGTATGCTACAGAAGCAGATGCTATAGCTGGAGAAAACGAACTTACTGAGAATACAATTCTAATATCTGGTTCTACTTACTATGCCACGCAAACCATAAATGGCTGCGAAAGCAACCAGGTCCTTGCTGTAACCGTGACCATTACACTTGGCATGGATGATGTAAGTAAGTTTACTTACAAGTACTATCCTAACCCGGTTATAGATAAACTGTACATAGAAACTGCCGAGACAGTGACTAACATTACAGTTTATAGCCTTACCGGTCAGGAAGTTATAAACCAGCAATGGAACACACAAGGAGGAACACTGGATGTTTCTTCTCTTGAAGCGTCTATATATCTTGTGAAGATAAACTTTGGTACGGTAGAAGAAACCATACGAATGGTTAAGGATAAAAAATAAGAATCACATTTTATATTCCTTGTCCGGCTGCATGAATGCAGCCGGACTTTTTTTATAAATATACAAAAAAGCAGTTTCAGCCATAAATCAATTGTTTCATAAAATTTACATAACAAACAGGTTTAATATGTAACCATTAGCTAACAATTTAGCAATGATTACATAGGCAGTTGAGCTATACGTATTTATAATTTTACCAAAAATAAAAAACATTAAAAAAATGAAACAGATTTACGTTTTAGCAGCTGCTCTAATGCTTACAGCAATAACTGCAAATGCACAACAGAATGTACTTGTTAATGGTGATTTTGAGAACTGGACAGAAGAGAATCCGGTAAATTTTGACAAAGCAGGAACGACTGTTCTTTACAATGACCTTTTAGTAAAAGAAACTACTATATCTCAAAGCGGTAATTCGGCAAGACAGGAATCTAAAGCTCAGGGAACAACACAATACTTAGAGTATGGAGATCTTATCTCAGTTGTACCGGGACAAAGCCTTACTATCAGCTATTCTTATATGGATAACGATACTAAAGCAAGAACAAGACTGTGGTCAAGCTGGTTAAACGATGCTAATACAGCACTACCTACAGCAGACCAGTCTAACATTCAGGAAACTGAATATTCAGTTGAAAATACACAGTGGGTAAATAAAACACTAACTGTAACCGTACCTGCCGGAGCGGCTAAATTAAGATACCAGATACGTACATACCACCAGGATGGTGTAGGTGGAGGTTATATCTATTTTGATAACCTTTCTCTTATTGTAAACGGAGTTGCAGGTGTTAATGACAATACTATCGAAGGACTTCAGTTATTCCCTAACCCGGTATCAGAAGGTACATTAAACATTACATCTTCTAACAACAATGATAAAGATGTAGTTGTTTATGATATGTTAGGTAAAACCGTTCTTTCTGCTAAAGTAACTAACGGTACTGTAGAAGTATCTAACCTTACTGCCGGTATTTATATCGTAAAAATTACAGAAGAAGGTAAAACCGCTACAAGAAAATTGATTAAAAAATAATTGGGCTAATTATATTTTTAGAGAGCATCCTGTCGGATGCTCTTTTTTTATTTAAACTATTTATTTAATTTATGAGATTAGTATTACATCTCAGCTTACTGCTCCTTGCTCCGGCAGTTTCTGCCCAGTATATTAGTGTTAATGATACTTATGCAGCCCAGCAGTTGGTCGCTTCACTTATTGACGCTTCATGCGCACAGGTAGCTAACATTTCGCTAAGCGGCTCGCCTGATAATAAAAGTTATGGTTATTTTACCAATGCTTCACCCGGTTTTCCTATGAACAATGGAATTATTTTGAGCACAGGATATACATCTTCAGCTCAGGGGCCAAATTCATCATTGTTAAGCGAAGGTGCTGCGACATGGTTGGGTGACCCCGACCTTGAAGACGCCCTGCTTGTAAATAACACGATCAATGCAACCGTATTGGAATTTGATTTTATTCCCTACACCGATAAAATTAGTTTTGATTATATTTTTTCGTCTGAACAATACCTTACGAGCATTACATCTCAAAACCAATGCAATTATACCGATGGGTTTGCGTTCCTAATAAAAGAAGCAGGAAGTACAAGTCCCTATAAAAATCTTGCCGTAGTACCGGGAACCGATATTCCTGTAAAAGTAAACACAGTAAGGGGCGAAGGTGTTTGCCCATCTGCCAACGAGCAATATTTCGGAGGTTTCAATCCGGTAGAGCACCCAACTAATTTTAATGGCCAGACAGTAGTTTTACAGGCACAGACAGCCGTGACAGCAGGCACCTTGTATCACATTAAGCTTGTAGTTGCAGACCAGGGAAATAACCTGTATGACTCGGCGATACTTCTTGGCGGCGGCAGTTTTAAAAATATTACCGACTTGGGGCCTGACAGATTATTTGATACTCTAAACCCACTATGCACAGGTGAAACACTTACCCTTGATGCTACAACAGCAAATGCTATGGGCTATAAATGGTACAAAAAAGGTGCACTGCTAGCTGAAACATCTCCACTCTACAATGTAACATCAGGCGGAGAATATAGTGTTACAGTAGAATTTGGTATCAGCTGCACGTCTATCGGAAAAATAAGGATAGAAGAAAGCACTCCGCCACCGGCCTCGTCTTATAACCTCGTTCAATGCGATGAAGACAACAACGGCCTTGCCGTGTACAATCTTGATCTTGCCTACAAAATGATTACTAATAATGACACATCCCTTTATGTAAACTATTACTTAAGCGAGGCCGATGCACAAAACAGCAGTAATCCTATTGCTAATACTTCAGCTTTTCAGAATACTGTGCCAAACCAGATGCTTTATGCCCAGGTCATGACACCTTACAGCTGTTTTAGCATAAGTAAAGTAAATCTCCTGACTTCAAATAATACATTGGTACAACCACCACCTATTGGCCTTTGTGATGAAGACGGTTCTGTTGACGGCTTCAGAATTTTTGACCTTACAACACGCAATGCAGAGATACTGCAAAACTTACCGCAGGGGCTTCAGCTTGATTATTATACAACTGAAAACGATGCGCTTCTTTCTGTAAATCAAATAAGCAATCCCTCATCATTTATAAATACATCTGCAAATACCCAGATTATTTACTCAAGGGTGTACAATGGAGCCGATTGTTTTGGTATTGTACCTTTAGAGCTCATGGTATATTCCTTTGGAAATTCGCTTCAGGACGAAGAGGTGATACAATGTGCAGGAGAAACTATTATTCTTAATGCAGGGGCAGATTATGCATCTTATGAATGGAATGGCAATCCGTTATACGACCAAAATACATTTGTTATAGATCAACCCGGAGATTATACCGTAAAAGTTTCCAATAGCCAGGGATGTTTTGGGTCAAAAACATTTACAGTTATCCCATCCGGCCCTGCTACAGATGTGGTAATAGATATCAATGATTTTAATGGTGGTAACAACAGTGTTACCATTGAGCCTATTGGATCGGGTAACTACGAATTTTCATTAGACAGTATCCATTTTCAGGATAGCAATGTTTTTAACAATTTGGATGCAGGAGAATACAAAGTGTACATAAACGATCAAAACGGATGCGGAATGTACTCAGACAGATTTTATGTACTGGATTATCCGCTGTTCTTTACACCAAATAATGACGGAAAACACGATGTTTGGCGCATTCCTTATCTATCGTTTGTGCCGGATGCCGAAGTTATTGTATTTGACCGCTACGGACAACTCATAACAGGATTTAAGGGATCAGGCTCATGGGATGGAAACCTGAATGGAAGACCACTTCCTGCTACAGATTACTGGTTTGTTATTAAATTAAGAAACAAGACTGTAAAAGGACATTTCTCTTTACTACGATAAAAAAAGAGCATCAATATCTGATGCTCTTTTCGTTTACTGCTATTTCTGTTTTACGAGATATAGATACACCGGTAAGTGATCACTGTACCCTATATCCCCATTCCAGTTACGGTTTGGATATCCTTTGTATTGCCCTGCTGTTTGCAGCATATAAGGCTTCTTGAACACTCCTGCTTTCCAGTAACGGTATGAAGTATAATCTTTTCGTATCAATGGTTCTGTAAGTATCATCTGGTCAAAGAGATCCCACGCATCCCTGTAAGCAAGCGTCCCTACCCCATTTTTAGACATTTCTTCCATCGGGTTAAACATCCCTTGTTTTTGAACCTGATCCTTTTTGGCTTTTGCATTCAGCACCTTCTTGATACTCTTGTTATAAGGCCCATCATTTAGATCTCCCATGGTGATAACCTTGGCATCCTGGTTAATCTTATACAGCGAGTCAATGATCTTAACATTAAGCGCCGCTGCCGCTTCCCGAAGGTGGCTGCTGCTTGCTTCGCCTCCCCTGCGCGATGGCCAGTGATTCACTATAAAACTAACCTCTTCACCATCAAGAAGACCGGTTACCAGCAGCTGGTCACGGGTATATATCCTGCCAGATGTATCGGTTTCCGCCTTGTCATCTTTATCATTCAGGTCTATCTTTATTTCTATTTTGTCTTTGCTTTCCGGCTTGGCAAAATCATCATATATATACAAAGGTATATTTATAGAACTTGTAGGTTTAAAATGTTTCTTTTGGTAAAGCAGCGCAGTATCTATCCCCCTTTTGTCGGGAGAATCATACTGGATAATTCCGTAATCTTTTGCCGCCAGCTGCGGATCTTTCACCAATGCCTCAAGCACTCTCCTATTTTCAATTTCACCCAGCCCGATAACCGTTGGCGAATTCGGATTTTCATCTGTACCGATAAGCGAGATCACTTTAGCAATGTTGTTCACTTTCTTTTTAAAGTTCTTCGTCGTGTACACCCACTCGTCATCCCTGGTTAATGGGTCGTTGATGGTGTCATAAAAGTTCTCCACATTATAAAATGCGATTGTGTGCACCTTAAACTGTTTTTCCTGTGCATTTAGTTTAAAAAATGCAGTTGCAATAAAGGTTAAGGTTAATAAATTTTTAATCATTTTGGCGACATATTAAGTAAATATCAAGTTTAGTTTAAACCGTTCGGCAAAAGTAAATAGGATTATCAAAACATCTAATTTTGGCCTCGTTAAGAAATATTTAACTTAATGATTGAGGGATTAACTTTAACTAAATCTATGAAAAAAGCACTACTCGGCCTTTTCCTGTTTTTGCAGGTTTTTACCTGTTTAGCACAACAGGTTCCGCAGGTAAAAGGTACCGTTCTCGATTCAAAATCGAAAAAACCCATGCAGGATGTTTCTGCAACATTACAAAGCACAAATCTTACCGTGACAACAAATGCCGAAGGTGTTTTTATTTTTGAAAACGCTATTGAAGGTAAACAAACCGTTGTGTTAAACAGTGCAGGATACGCACCAAAGACACTGAATTTTGAGGTTGTAAAAAACCAGACTACAGATCTGGGTACAATTCTTTTTGAAGAAGACATTACGTCTGAGCAGGAACTGAGCCTTATTACCATAACCGAAAATGACCTTGGTGATGACAACAGTGGTTCAGAAAACACCGCCGGGCTTCTTCAGGCCTCGCGTGATACCTATCAGCAGGCAGCTGCCTTTAACTGGGGGCTGGCGCGCTACAGGATACGCGGCCTTGATAATGAATATGGTGTTACCATGATAAATGGTGTGGTAATGAACAAAATGTATGACGGCAGGCCGCAATGGAGTAACTGGGGAGGCCTTAATGATGCAACAAGAAACCAGGAATTCACAATGGGATCTGCACCATCTGACTATACTTTTGGAAGTATCTTAGGTACACAGGAGATAAATACAAGGGCTTCTATTTACAGGCCGGGTACAAGGATATCGTATTCGGGTACAAATACAAACTACAGCTGGAGAGGAATGGCTACTTATGCATCGGGCTTAAACAAAGACGGTTTTGCATTTGTTTTATCGGCATCAAGACGATGGGCACAGGAGGGCTATTTTGAAGGCAGCGATTATGGAGCAAATTCATTTTTTGCAAGCGTTGAAAAGCGTTTTGGCGAAAAGCACAGCTTAAACTTTACCAGCATATATGCACAGAACAGTCGTGGAAAAAACTCTCCTAATACTCAGGAGGTAACAGATCTAATGGGGGTTAAGTATAACTCGTACTGGGGCTGGCAGAATGGCGAGAAAAGAAACTCAAGAGATAAAGACGTAGAAGAACCTATCTTTATGCTTAGCCATTACTGGAAGATCAACGAAAGCATGACACTTAACACAAACGTTGCTTATCAGTTTGGTAAGATAGGTAACAGCCGCCTTGACTACCAGGATATAGATAACCCTGACCCTACGTACTACAGAAACCTGCCGAGTTACTATACATCAATGTACCAGACAGACAATAACCTGAACTCTGTAATTCCTGCTGACGCTTATCATCCGGGAGGCGTAGGTGGTTTATACATCGGTGACCAATTTAAAACCATTGCTGATAAAACAAGAGCAAACTTTGTTGCTAACCCGCAGCTTGACTGGCAGGGTATGTATGATGCAAACTCAACCGTTATTACTGATGCTAACGGAAACATTATAGGTCGTACGCCTACTGCGAGCCGCTATGTGCTTTATGAAGACAGGACAGATGATAAGACTTGGACTGCAAACAGTATATTAAACGCACAGCTTACAGATAACATTACTTTTAATGCCGGTGCAACATTCAGGAAATTAAAATCACACAATTTCCAGAATCTTCTTGACCTTTTAGGAGGTACTCATTTTAATGACATCGACTCATTTTACACTGGAAACCAGTCGCAGTCTGACCTAAATAACCCTAACAGGCAGGTGGGTGTTGGCGATACTTACGGTTATAACTATAATCTTATGGCTAACAACTACGATGCTTTTGCACAGGCAAGGTTCTCACAAAGAAAAGCTGATTTCTATATTGGCGGTAATTTTTCGCGATCTGAGTACCAAAGGGAAGGTTTATATAGAAACGGTATCTATGCAAACAACTCTTTTGGCGACAGCGATAAGATAAACTTCGACAACTTTGGTGTAAAAGGTGGTGCTACGTATAAAATTACAGGCAGGCATATGCTAAGCTTTAATGGCGTTTACATGACTAAAGCACCTACCCTGCGCAATACATTCCCTAACGCCAGGATGAACAATACTATCGTAGACGGTTTAGACAGTGAAAACATTTACAGTGGAGACCTAAGTTATATCATAAGGACACCTAAGCTTAAAGCAAGGCTTACAGGTTTTTATTCTAAAATAGCAAACGCTACTGAGACGTCATTCTTCTTTGCAGAAGGTATTGTAGAATCTACTGACAGTGATACTAATAACGATGCATTCGTAGCGGAGACCGTTACAAACATTGACAAGAAGCAAATGGGACTTGAGCTTGGTATAGAGTATCAGTTCACATCAACATTAAAGGGTATGTTTTCTGCGGCTTACGGCCAATATACTTATGATAACAACCCTAATGTATCTATTAACAATGACGGCGCAGCAGCTGATCTTATAGAGGCTAACCCGGATCTCGTTCAGGGAAACGGTTCTATTACAAACTTTGGGCAGGCCCATCTTAAGAATTACAAACTACCGGGTATGCCGCAACAGGCTTTATCTATTGGTTTAGAGTACAGAGACCCTAAATTCTGGTGGATAGGCGCAAATGCCAATTATCTCGCATCAAACTATATTGATGTTTCAGCACTACTTCGTACAGACCGTTTCATTATTGACCCTGAAACAGGAAAACCTTTCCTTGAAGTTACAGATTCGCGCACAAGACAACTACTGAAACAAGAGAAATTTGACAACTTCTTCCTTTTTAACCTTACGGGTGGTAAATCATGGAGAGTAGGCAATAATACTTTTGGATTCTTTGCAAGTATTAATAACGTGCTAAATAAAACCTATAAAACAGGTGGTTTTGAACAAGCCAGAAATGCAAACTACAGACAATTAAACCAGGACGTTTCAAGCGGAACGCCATCATTTGGCCCAAGGTACTTTTATGGCTACGGAAGGACATTTTTTGTAAACCTATATATAAATCTATAAAAAAATACTATGAAAACAGTTTTCAATAAATCAGTAATTGCATTTGCAATGTCGGCAGGTCTTTTGGCAAGCTGCGTTAATGATGATGATTATAAAACTCCGGTACTTCAGTGTGCCGAAGCTACAATAAGCCCTACAATGGAGCCACAGGCTATTACAGCAGTAGATAATGCAGCTAAATTCAATGGCCCATCAGGAAGTGTTATTCAGGCATACGTTGTATCAAGCGATGTATCAGGTAATTTCTTTAAGACAATATCATTACAAACACTTGACGGATCTTTTGGTTTTAGCGTTCCTGCCGATGTTACATCTATATTCAGGAAGATGGAACCAGGAAGGATGGTATTTATAAAAATGGACAGTACCTATGTGGATACAGAATTTGGTTCATTAAGGATTGGTGCCCTTTACAACGGCAATCAGGTAGGAAGGCTTACCCCTGCCGATTTTAAAGAAATCGTGATTCCATCATGTACGGTGGTTAATGAAGAGCAGCTTGTTCAGAAATTATCAATTCAGGATGCGATGAAAGATTCCCGCCTTAACACGCTTATCGAACTTCAGAATGTTGAATTCGTTAAAGAATCTGTTTATGATACGTATTATGATGCAGGCAATGCAATAGGCGGCGCTACAAACCATTATCTTGAAGACGCTACAGGCAGAAGAGTTATATTCAGGACGAGCGAATTTACAAGCTATGCATCAAGCAAAGTCCCAAAAGAATCAGGTACCGTTAGAGGAGTTATGACAAAATACAACTCAGATTACCAATTCATTGCAAGAACAGAAGATGATATTAAACTTACACAGACAAGATTTGGAGATGCTCCGCCGGAACCGGGACAAAGCCAGTCGGCTCAGGTAGGATCTCAAATTGCATTTGCAGGTTCACTTACCGAAAACTTTGAAAGCTATGCACTAAACGCATCTGCGTTCCCTAAATATGTTGCAGATTACACTGTGGGTAACAGATACTGGCAGGTAAAACAGTTCCCTGCAAGCACAGGAAACAAATACATAGAGATGACATCGTTTAACGGTGCGAGCAATCCGGGTGCTCCATCTAAAACATACCTTTTTGTACCGGCAGATTTTACTACAGCAAACACTTTCAGCTTTAGCAAAGAAATTCGTTACATGACGGGCGAAGCGCTTAAGGTATATTACATTAAAGCGGCAGATTATCAGGCTGGTTTTGCTATAGATGCTACTAAACTTGTAAACATTACAAACAGCTTTACAAACCTTACATATCCTGCAAACGGAGAATCTCAAAACTCATTCTCTACGGCCGGTACTTATAATCTTCCTGCTGATCTTACAGGAAACGGTTACTTTGTGTTTGAATATAATGGTACTTCAACAGTAACGACTACAATACAAATTGACGATATCGCTATCAACTAGGTAACAATTCGTATAAATTAAAATCCCATTCTGTAAATATGCAGAGTGGGATTTTTTAGTTAAAGGCTTTTTACCTTTTTAATAGCATTGAAACATCCTAACTCTTTTCATCTGAAAATAGTAAGGAGAAATACGGATAACACTAAAAAACAAATCCCCGCATACAGCGGGGATCTGAATTATTATTCTTGTTAAGAATTATTATTTTTCTTCTCTATTAATGTAAACCCATCCGGTAATTGATTCACCGTTTGAACGTTCTATCATATAGAAATAAGTACCTGTAGGAAGTTCGTCTCCATTGTTTCCTTTACCTACAAATTCACTAGTATAATTAGACTTGCTGTACACCTGCTGTCCATAACGGTTAAATACTTCAAGGCGTTTAACATTAAGGGCAGATAGATCGAACTCGTCATTTTTACCATCACCATTAGGAGATATACCACGCGGAATCATACATGTTGTACTAAGCACTTCAAAAGTATCAGAGCTTACGCATCCGCCTTCTGTAGTAACAGTAACAGTATATTCACCAGTAGATTGAGGTGTCATCTTACGTTCTGTAGATGTAAATCCATCAGGACCCGTCCATGAATATGTAGCGCGGTCAGTATCAAACGAACCGTTCACATCTGTAACTTCTACATAATAAACATTAGATTCACAATCGTCTAAGAAAGTAAACTCCGGTGATGCAGATATCGTCACTTCAAAGAAGTTCTGTGCACTACAAGCTGTGTTTCCTTCAGCAGCAGCATAAACAAATATTTGCTGTGTAGCTGTGATGGTTTCGCCTGCACTCAATTGAGTACCTGTTCCGTTTGTTCCTGTATAATAGTTGTTACCGGCACTTAAAGCAGGAAGAACATAGCTGCCACATGCCTCAACATCCGTAGGAGCATCTGCCACAGGAACAGCTACAACAGTTACTGTAGATGTTTTAGTATCCACACATCCACCTTTAGTTACAGTTACAACATATTCCCCTGCTGTAGTAACAGAAATAGTAGCTGTAGTATCAGCAATTGGGTTTCCGTCTAATGTCCACGTATAAGTAGCAGTTGAAAGGTCTTCGCCAGCATCCGGTGTCACAGTTAATACTGCAGCATTGCCTTCACAAACAGACTGATCAGCTGTTAAGGTAAACTTAGGTGGATTATTTGACACTATTGCATCAAAAGAATACACTACAAAACATGGTTGTCCAACTCTCATGATCCTCACCCAAAGGGTAGTAGTAGCATTAGTTACAAAATCTGTAGGGATATTGTTAGTATCTCCTGCCTCAGCATCTGCCTGCGTAGTATAGAACGTAAATGAATAGTTAGGCATTTCGGCAGCATCAAATGCATTAGCAACAGCCTCATTAAGATCAAAAGTAACATCTTCTCCATTACCACATCTGGTAATGTCTACAGGCTCGTTAGCAGGAATAATCTGCTCCTGTACTTTTATTGCAAAATTACTTTCTCTAACAATTGTGTTACCGTTGCAAAGCAAATAAGATGCACGTGCTGTCATTGTAGTGGTACCCGTTTCTGATACTGTAACATCAATATCTTTAGTGTTACCTACAACTGAACCATCTTGTAACCATTCGATTGTGGCAGTAGAATCTCCGTTTGGAGTAAATCTCCATGCCTCATTAGTAGCAGTCCAGTCTCCGGTATTTCTGTTTGGAGGGGTAAATGCTAAAGTACCATCGGCATTCTGAAGCCCTATAACACCTACTCCGTTTTGCCATTCCGGACATGGTACCCTTCTTGTTACATATACTTCTATGATATTAGTAATTTCATATAGAACAATCTGAGAAGTTTGTGGTCCAACAGAAGGATCACTATTACAATCACCACTAAATTGTGCCAATTCATTAAAGTTTACTACCAATGCACGGCAAGGGTAGTTACCTAATACCTGGTAGTTAATCGTTGGATGTGCAAAAGAGTTATTGATAGACGGATCCGTATCCTGATAAACACCATAAATAGCATTCAGTACAGGGAAACTTGTATCCGGTATTGTCTGGCTAAATGACCATGGCATCGTACCTCCCTGATTTGCAGGGTGGGTAGTATCAAAAGATATAGCGCCATTAGCACCTACCTGTGCAGCGTTATACACATCGCCCATGAAACAAAACTCAAATGGTAATGTAACTTTAGGAGCCCATGAGTCATCAATATCCACATTCATCTGTGTTCCTCCCGTAGTAGGGAAAGTAACCACAAATGGTATGCTGCTTACTTCATAAGAAGTTGTCTGTGCAGCACCTTCATAGTAGTTTGCGCTAAAATGAACATTAACATCGTCTCCTGCACATATAACATACTCCGTGTCAGGAACCACAACATCGAGATTATCATCTACAACCGTAACATCGGCACAAACCGGCGGTGCGAATACAGAGAATCTTAATGGCCCGGACCAGAAGCTTGTATTACCATCGGCACATATAGATCGTACATAGTACTCATACAAAGTACCCGGTACAAGCTCATCTACTACGAGGTGAGGCTCAGATACGGTCTCTACAGTTGGTGCAACGCCAGGGAAACCGGCATCCTGCAATTGTACTACAACTTCCCACTGTAATTCTGTTCCTCCCGGAGTCCAGCTCAGGTTAGTGGTGTTTACAGCATTTACAACACTTACACTCACTAAATTAGTAGGCTGAGGACAGGTAATCTCTGAACAGTACGGAAGCCCCTGATAAATAACAGTAGTCTTTTCAGACTCTCCAGATCCTGCAACTTTATTAAATACCGTTTGGTTATTAAAATCGTTCACTATGGCCAATCCTATATCTCCGTAGCCGCCTTCGTTCCAAAGTACCTCATATGGTATTCCTGTACAAAGCTGAACAGGAACAGTTTCAGGTCCTTCGCCGTCAGTAAATGTATCACCAAATGTGGCAATTAAAATTCCGCTTTGAAGAACGCTTACAGTGTTACCATTCCATCCCCCACCTGTGCTGGTCATAACAAAGTTATAAGTACACTGGTCTGTAACTTCACATACATTTGTATGGAATCTATATGGGCCACTCCAACGGCTCAAGTCGCCGGGACCACAAACAGATCTCACATAGAACTCATAATTTGTACCCGAAGTAAGGCCGTCGTAAGGGAATCCGTTAGTAGGAGCCGGAGTACCAACAGTTGTTGTTCCCGGTAGTGGAGATCCCTGAGGAACCACATAAACTTCCCACGCATTGGCTGTTCCAACTTCAGTCCAGTTCAATGTCACCTCTGTCATTCCTGCATCAGAAACATTAAGATCTATCGGTTTAGGACAAGTAAGAACCTTAGCCTCAACATTGTCAACCGCAGAAGGAGGATTACCACCTGTAAACGAGTTGTTTACCCATTGGAACACAAAACGCTGTGTTGTTCCTGCCTGAGCTGCATCTATAGGAATCACAAAGTTTTCATTTTTCCATACCGCATTGTTATAAAGATTATCAGGAGTTACTTTAACCCCATCCGAATCTGTAATCTCACTACCTGCAACCGGCAGGTAATTTAGAGGCACCATCCATACGCTAAGATAATCTCCACCCCATTGTTCACCTACGCCTTTCCAGTCAAAGGTAAAA
This sequence comes from Flavobacterium sp. DG1-102-2, assembly GCF_033042555.1. Lineage (NCBI taxonomy): Bacteria > Pseudomonadati > Bacteroidota > Flavobacteriia > Flavobacteriales > Flavobacteriaceae > Flavobacterium > Flavobacterium sp. DG1-102-2. Next base: position 57,899 of record NZ_JAWLIK010000017.1, on the reverse strand, counting down.
TCTAGTTCGGCAGTACCTGTAGGAATTACAACATCCCTATATGCGTGAATTATCGACTCTTCAGTGTCTGTAAATCCATTAGTTACACCATTATCGTTAGTCACATAAAGTGATTTTGAAGGGCTGCTAAATGTAGCTCCGCCCACAGCCCAAGTATTAGGCTCGTTTAAACTTATAATAGTATAATCAGGGTTAGCTCCTTCAAAATTTTCTGCATATGGCAGAACTGCAGGAACCTGCGGTGTATTAAAATTATTGCCACCTACCCAGAAGCTGTTTCCATCTGCTGTACCACAATTACTTCTTATCCATATAAAATAATTAGTATTAGCCGGAAGTCCCGGTATAACAAGCGTTGTACCTGTAATACCCGTTCCTGTAGGAACTGTGCCCGCTACAGGAGGAACAGGGCTTGTAGTAAGATAGTACTCATAGCTATCCGGTGCATCTGCAGGTGCTGTCCATGTAAATGTAGCATTGTTTTCGTCTATAGATGCTAAAATTACATCTGTAGGAGCAGAACAAGTGATTACAGAGAACCCTACGTTATCAATCGCTGCAGGAGTATTTCCACTGCTCCAGCTGTTTTCCCATTCAAAGATTACTCTTACTATGTTACCGTTCCACGCTGCCGGAATATCAACAACATTGTTAGCTGTTATCCATACATTGTTATCATATAGATCACCCCCAACTGCTATTACATCGGGGTTAGCGCCAACCTGCTCACCCGCAGTAGGACCAAATGTTACAGGTGCTACATACACACGTAAAACGTCTGCACCCCACTCTACACCTACGCTTTTCCAGTCGAAGTTCAGAAGGACCTGACCTGAGGCTATAGTTGCAGGAAGCTGAATATCTCTATAAGCATGAACTATACTAAGTCCGTCATTACCGTTATAAGAATTTGTAACACCCCCGTCCTGAGTCACATAAAGGGACTGAGTTGGGCTATTGCTTGTTGCAGTGCCTACTACCCATTCATTATCATTTGACGTATTGAACGAATAATTTGGGGCTGCACCATCAAAATTCTCTGCATACGGCATCGTAGCAGGCGTTTGAGGTGTTACAAATTTGAGCGGGCCTACCCAGAAGCTGTTTCCATCAGTGGCACCACAGTCACTTCTAACCCAGAAATTATAATAGGTTGAAACTGCAAGCCCGGGAATCATTACGTTCGTATCAGCCGTACTGCCTGTAGGTGCTGTGGTCTCAACTGGGTTTGTAGCATCTGTAGAAAAATAATAATCATAAGAACCCGGTGCCGAAGCAGGTGCAGTCCATGATATCGTAGCCGAATCTACTGTAAGTCCGTCAAGAGTTATATCGCTAGGCGCAGGACATGTAATTACAGATAATCCCACGTTATCAACTGCAGCAGGCATAACACCGCCGCCCCAGCTGTTTTTCCATTCAAAAATCACTCTCCTTACAGTACCATTCCATGTTGTTGGTACATCAATAACGTTGTTGGCAGTTTGCCAGTCATCACCATTATTATAATCGGGACCTGACCTTACAATATCTCCACCCTCATTGATTTCTGTCCCAACTGTAGGAGAAAATGTTACAGGAGCAATATATACTTTCATTACATCACTTCCCCACTGATCGCCAAGACTTTTCCAGTCGAAGTTAAGAAGTATTTGTTCTGAAGGAATGTTAGCCGGAAGCTGGATATCTCTGTAAGCATGAACCACTGTATAATTGAATGAATCGTAACCATAAGTTGTTCCATCATTACTTACATATAGTGATTGTGTTGGGCTGCTGCTGGTAGAAGTACCTACAACCCATTGATTAATTGCAGTAGCGTTAGACAAGGTAAAGTTATGCGCACCTGCATCAAAATTTTGAGCATATGGCATATCTGCAGGAATTTGGGGCGTATTGAAGCTCACAGGGCCTGTCCAGAAACTTTGGTCAGTATCACTACAATGAGATCTAACCCATACAAAATAATTAGCCGATGTTATCAGCGGCGTTATCGTTGCCGTTGTCTGAGTACCTGGTACCGTTTGCGTAGGAGCAGTTGCCGCACCCGGAGGTGTTGAACTCTGCGACGCATAGATATCATATATTGCAGGAATGACAGATGGAGCAGTCCATTCAATAATAGCCTGTGTAACGTTAAGATCCTGCACAGCAAGGTCTGAAGGCTGAGGACAAGTAACTACTTTAAAGGCAACATTATCTATTGCAGCGGGAGGATTAGATCCTACACTAAAGTCATTAGTCCATTCAAACACAAGTTTTACAAGTGCCCCGTCCCATTCGGCCGGTGCTGTAATAACTGTATTTGATGTTTGCCATGTGGCAGAAAGGTTTCTCCTCTCACCTATCCTTACACCATCATCTTCTGTAATAGCAATACCTGGTGTAGGTGTATAAGAATCTGGTACAACCCAAACGTTGATAAAGTCACAGCAGCTCTCACCGTAAGCTTTCCAGTCAAACGAAAGGCTTAGCTGATCTACAGTTGGCGGCATTAATAACGTTTTGTAAGCATGAACTAAAGATGTCGTTCCGTTAGCATATGCATTTGTTACACCGTTATCGTTAGATATGTAAAGCGATTTAGTAGGGCTGTTGCTTGTAGCAGTACCTACAACCCATCTATTTGTTTCGGTACCGTTAGCGAGTGTAAAGCCTGGATCGGCACCATCAAAGTTTTGATAGTAATCTATTGGTGTAGCTACCTGGCTTGTGGTAAACAGGAATGGGCCGGCCCATATACTGTAATTACCACCGGCACAGCTTTCTCTAACATAAAACTCATACGTCGTTGCCGGTACAAGAGCCGTTCCTCCCGTCGTAGTAGTAACGTTGTTACCTGCACTTGTAGCAACAACAGGCCCTGATGCAGGAAGTCCAGTTCCCTGGGGCTGTACTACCATTTGCCATGAGCTAGCTCCTGTACTCCCCGGAGTCCAGCCTAAAATAGCCGACGTACCGGTAACACCTGTAGCTGAACCAGCTGTAGGCTGCGGACAAAATACCTGTTGGATTGTAAGTGTGTATGGAGTAGTTTGCGGCGAACCGTTTGTTGAAACTACTATATAATATGTAGTTCCCGCTGTCATTGCAAACGAAGAAAGATTAACCGGTGCGGTTGCTGTTGCAGTACCACCGCCTATACATGCTGAACCAATATTAGCACAGGCACTGTATATAAACATTCCGGCAGGGCCGTTTGTGTTTGTAAGTGTTACACTATAGTTACCTGTAGCGTTTGCAGTATATGCATAAACAACATCATTACCTGCAAGGTAATTGCCAGAACTGTTACAGCCTGTTCCGGGAATTCCTTCATAGAAATCGCTGAAATTTTCGGTGTTGTTTGTATCGCTATAATTACCTCCCGGTATTACTATAGGCGATGCACAGGTTTCACCCAGACAGCTTGTTTTAAAATATACTGGGCCAAGCCATGGGCTCTTTGAATCACCGCAGTTATTACGCACATAGAATTTATAATCCTTGCATTGCGTTAATCCTCCGGCAACATAAGGAAGTGCACCTGAATAAGGAACACCCGTACCTGTTGGCGTAGCTTCTGCAGCAATGACCTCAATCTCCCATGCAGTTACACCCTCGCTTGTCCATGTTAGCGAAGCACTGTCCATTGTTTTAGACGCTACAATTCCTGTTGTAGGCGCAACACACGCTGCAGCTACAAGTACATCGTCCAGAAACCAACGGTCATGATCAGCTCCCTGCATTAAGAAAGCAACACGAACCTGAGTTCCCACTGACCACAATGCGTTGTTAGGAATACTAATCAGTTTTTCTGTCCAGTCAGTTTGTGAAGGGTTAAGCTGAAGCTCACTAAAAGTAGCTAAAAGGTAGGCCGCATCGCTTGTAAAGTTAGCTACTGTAGGTGCTAAAGTTGCAGGCATCACGTACACTTTGTAGATACTCCCCTGGTCTCCCAAAATAGTAAGTCTCGACTGAAACTTTAACTCTGCATTTGCAGGCATTGGGAAAGATTTTGTAACGAGCCAGTCAGAAGGGATGGCAGCAGTGGGAGCTACTGCTTCTTTGGCTAAATAAGCTGAATACCCTGAACCACCGAATGGCGGTTGCTGAGTGTTACCCGGCGTTGTTTGTACCCATGTAATGTTAGGGCCAAACTCATTGATCACTGTCCAGTCTGGCGGTGCAGCAGGGTTGCCTGTCCATGGAGCATCAAAATGCTCTACCGGTAGCTGCGCATACGCAAAAAAAGACATCAATGATGCGACGATCATTAAAGTAATTTTTTTCATTGTTTATGAATGGTTTAAATTTTAGATAAAATTATAAAATTATCACACAATTTCGGTCTTTTAGAGTATACTCACAATTTATATTGCAATTAGACAATTAATAACAAAACACGATAATAAATCCGCTTATTTAACAAAAATGCATCTATTTATTTACTTTGCACAAAAAAAATGATAATATAACATAGATGTTTCAAAATACAAATTCATAATATTATCTTAAAATTTTTACAAAAACGCGATACATGAAGTCATTATGACCGAATAGAGTTGTATTCACAAAAAACTGTAAATCTGTATTTTAATTACTACAATCACATAGTTTTCAAATCCAAAATTGTTATTGAAGGGGGCAAGAATTTATAGTAAATTTGCAAGAAATGATAATTGGCTGTAATCTTGATAAGATCCAGTTTGAATACATTATATTATAACGTTGTAGATGAAAAATGAAAATACAAACTGGATTATTTGTAAAAAATGCAGAGGACTTGGTAAAAAAAGTAAAGCATCCGGTAAAAAAACAGGGAACACAGATGCAATTTCTCGTACTATTAAACGACATTTTTACACCTGCACAGCCTGCTCCGGATCAGGACTTGTTTCTATTTTAACTGCCCCTGTTCCAGATACAGAAATCTATCCTCACGTTGCCATTATTGGTGGCGGTATTGGCGGTATAGCCTTGGCAATTGCCTGTTTGCACCGCGGAATTCCTTTTACAATATACGAGCGAGACAACGATTTTGATGCCAGGTCTCAGGGATACGGACTTACTTTACAGCAAGCCGGTAAAGCGATTAAGGCATTGGGAATTTTGTATTTAGAAGACGGAGTTGTTTCTACAAAACATATTGTTCATAATGTTGATGGAAAAGTAATTGGTGAATGGGGTGTTAGAAAATGGAAGCAGACAGATGAAATAAAACCACCTAAGCACTCCAATATTCATATTGCACGCCAGTCGTTACGGTTAGCGTTGCTTAAACAGCTTGGACAAAGTGGCATAGTGCAATGGGGACATCAGTTGACAAACCTCAAAGAATGCGAGGACAAAAGTTTCAGTTTAACCTTTCAGGTAAATAATGAGATAAAAAATACAAAAGCAGATCTTGTTGTGGGTGCAGACGGTATCCGCAGCGCTGTACGCCGACTAGTTATTGGAGAGAATGCTACACCATTGCGTTATCTGGATTGTATTGTGATATTAGGTATTTGTCCTTTAAGCGCAATAAATAATCTTGAAAATTCCTTACTTGATTCAGCTACGGTATTTCAGACTGCAAATGGTAATGAACGAATTTATATGATGCCCTACACGGCAGATTCAGTAATGTGGCAGCTTAGCTTCCCTTTACCTGAGGAAGAAGCAAAAACTTTAAGTGCAAATGGTGCGCAGGCACTTAAGGACGAAGCTTGTCGCAGAACGCAGTGGCATGATCCAATACCTCAAATTTTAGCAGCAACACCTGTGGCTAATATTTCCGGCTATCCTGTTTACGACCGTGAATTGCTTACTCCTGAATTACTAAAAGCCGGAGAACAGGTTACACTTATAGGCGATGCTGCTCACCCTATGAGCCCATTTAAAGGACAAGGCGCTAACCAGGCACTACTTGATGCACTTTCGCTCGCCAGGGAAATTACAAAAGGATGCCGGCCATCATCCCAATGGAGGGAAAAGGGATTGCGCGAATGTGTCTTAAATGAATTCGAATCTGAAATGTTTGAACGAAGCGCAGCCAAAGTAAAAGGTTCAGCTGAAGCTGCACAAGTTCTGCATTCAGAAAATGTACTTATAGAAAGCGACTCGCCAAGGGGCAGATGCAGAAAATCATAAAAGATAAACGATACCTTCTAATTAACTGTATATGCCTTTATGTGTGTATCCTCATCAATCTGATCTTTTGTGGTATCAAAGATTTTGTTCCTGCTATCCAGATGTATCTCTTCATAATCTTTAATATAATGAGAGTTTGGAACCACATTAATATCAAAAAAGACATTATGTATTTTTTCAGCTGTATTGGCTGTTATTTCTGTATAAATAGAAGTATATCCCGTATTCTTACGGCTGTCGTATTCCAATTCAATATCAGCACTATTGCCGGGTGCTATCGCATAACCGGGAAATTTTGCTATAGTACAACCACAAGAAGGCATTACATCTTTAAACACTAATGGCTGGTCTCCGGTATTAGTAACTTTAACTGTTATATTTTGCTTCGTTCCCTGCATTACCGGGCTGTAATGGCGTACCGGATCTTCAATCTTAATACTGGTAATTTCGTGTTCGCCTACTTTATTGCAGCTGTTTAATGCTGTAAGCACAAGCAGTGCCGCCGCAGCCGTATAGGTATATTTTAATCGTATCATAATTTTTTACTTTTTAAAGAATATCTCATCGCAGGCCATCGACTTATTTTTAAATTCTGCTGCCTTTATCGTTTTTACTTGTATTGTTTTAGAAGACGAATTAACATCCACAGGAATACGTATATGCCTTTTAAAAACTTTGGTATCCTCATTGACTTCAGGATTTGCTGTATAAACCTTTCCATCTACGATAACCTCAACTTTTTGGGGCGGATAAATATTATGTTTTATGTCCTGAAGGAAATCTATCTCTACACTTTTTGCTCCCTGAACATCTGATGCTGCAAAGTCTACTACCAATGCCTCCTGCGAACATATCATCCAGTTGTTATAATAGTCACTGAACCCTATTGCGCCGTCAGTAAGCGTAATTGCATTATTATACTCCTCATCGGGAGTAAATGCAAGCTTTACTTTCTTACCGAATAATAGATTGCTGTACTGTTTTTTAACAATCTCCGAATTCCATTGTTCCAAATAATCCTGAATAAGCAGCCCGGTTTCGCTATACGTTTTAATACTCGTTTGCTGCGAAAGCTCATAAAACCGCCTGAACAGGATATCCACTTCCTTATTTATTGAGGCATCGGGGGTAGGTTTGTATCCATTCTCCGCTACTCCATTAGTACGAAGGATTTCGAGTTTTATAAATGTTAATGACAGTAATAATGGCTTTATATCTTTCAATTCTTTAGCAGTAAGCGATTCTGATTTCCTTATTAACGCCTCGTAAAACAAATTGAATTCTGCCTCATCAAGATATTTTTTTCTGGACTGCTCAATCCCTCCGTAAATATCTAATTGCACTTTTTTCTCAAAACTGCGCTGCTCTATTTTTAGGTAATAATCTGACAATAAATCGGCAACTGCAGGATATTTTGCTTTAAAAAATGAATGTGTTTCTTTTTTTACATTACTATCAAGATCATTCAGCAGTAGTGCATATATATAATTCTTAAGGTCGCCATAGGCAGAATACTTGTCTTCGCTTCCATGCATAAATACCCCTTTAACTCCCTTAGTCTTATAGTAATGTAAATTTGCCTGCGCAACAAGTAATGTAGGATAGGCTTCAAAATAATTATCAAAGTTTACAGCATAATCCCATAAGTATATGGTGTTTGTAACTTTTTTCCAGTCAGCAAACGTTTTATCGACCATTGCTTTTTTCCCCGAATGCTCAATTGCAACTCCTTTAGGAAATGCCATTGTACTCACCATTACTCCTGCATTATCTGCCAGCTTAAACTTAGGCGGATGCATCGTAGTAATGTATGCAGAACTGAAAAATTCCTGTTTCGGAAATTTCATCGCCAGCTTATTCAATAATCCAAAAACTGCCGGGCTTGCATCCTTAGATGTATTTCCTGCCGCCTTACATTTATCGCATAGGCAAACAATATCATTGTCGTTTGGCTGCACCATAAATTTGGAACGCAGCGGCTCATCAATATTCATTCTTTCTATATAAGCAATCAATGCTGCTTCCAGTCCAGGACTGGAAAAACAAAACTGTTCCTCATTAACCTTGCCGTTTACCTTTGCCATCATTTGAGCAGATGGAGTAACAACTTTAGAAAGGTTATGCCCCCACATAGCCCAAGTGTCTTCCATCGTGTGGGTGTTGTACCATTTCCTGAATTCTACATCGTAGTTATCCGGAAAGTAAGGTTCACGATACTCAAATGCGCAGGTTTGTGTATACGACAGATCGTGAGGAACAGCAATAATTTTATTTTCCGCAGACATAATCCCTTTACCCGAAATATAAGAAGCCGATCCATAATGCGTGAATAGATAAACCATTCCATTATTCACTTCTTCAGGGGTTGTACCTTCAATCTTTACATATCCTGTTCCAGCAGTTATTTTAAAATAGCCTGCCTCTTTACTCTTTTTTAATAGCTCTAACTGTATAGACGGTTTGTTACCCGGTTCCCTCAAAACAGTAAGTTTTTCGCCATACGTTTTTCCAAATACGCTGACCAAATAATCTGCTGATGCCATAAGCTGTTTATCTTTCACAGCGACATCCGGAATAACTTCTCCCTTTTTATAAATGATAATATCCTTTGGCTGCGAATTACACCCAATACACACTAATAGAATAACAATATTGAACAATTTCTTCATCAATTACTAAAACTTTGTTCTTACCGTTAATAGTAATGTATACTGATCCATATACAAATCATCGGTAATATGGTAATTATACCAGTTACCTAATATTCCAAATACAGTTTTATAGCCTACCGAATGAAAGTATCCTGCCCCTACCATTGTTGTAGGAAACGAAAGGGTATTGTTAATCTGGAAGTCGAGGCTAAGATCTTCGGGCGCATTACCTACCGATGCCATTGCCTGAAGGTAATCTTTTGCATCGCGAACGTAAAAACGCGACTGCGCTAATACATTATAGTAAACATCATCGCCCTGTGTAATAACAGATCCTCTTGCATTAAGCCAAACATCGCCTATAGTTTTTTCTATACCTAAAATCCCGGTATATAGGCTCCTGTTATCTTGTAAGTAGAGATATCTTCCTCCTATTTCTGCCTGCCATGTTTTGGCAAATGGCTGATAGTATGAAAGTGTTCCCCTAAACTTTGGAAAGAACTGGCTACCTACCGCAACATTGGCTAAAAATGAAGATTTGTTATTGAACTTATGATACCAGTCGGCTTCTCCCTGAATACCTACACCCGAATTTTTTCCGGTATAGTTAACCCTCGCTACATAAATATCTTTTTTGGCAAATCGTGAATATTCTAAAGTTCCTACAGACAGGTTAAATGGCAGCGTATCGGCAGTTGCTTTCAGATATGTGACGCTTATTTGATTTTTAAGCAGCCTTGAATCCAGGTATTCCATGTGGTCTTTATGGTCTGCTACTTTATTTGCAGGAGGATTGTACTGGCTTTGGTATTCTTTAGCCTTTTTAAAATCGTCCATGTTCTCATAAACAACACCTTTAAGGTATAAAAGATTCTGATTTTCTTTGTTGGATTTTAAAGCATTATCTAAAACCTGCATCGCCTCATTATATTCCTTTCTTTCTATGTGCAGACTGGCCAATTTTACAGGGGCTAAGGTATCAGACGGTTTTAGCATAATGACCTCCCTGTAAATATTCATTGCTTCAGTGTCATCGTCATTTTTTTCCTTGTCTTTTGCCTGCATCATCATTTCTTCAACTAATGAATTCCTGATCATACTGTTGTATGGATAGTCTTTTTCCATTGCTAGCAGGGATTCTACCGCCTTTTTATGATCACCTGATGCAGAGTACAATCCCGCCTGTTTAAGACGAAGCTCTTTAGAATCGGGATAATATTGTAAAGCCTGCTCAACTATAGCTGCCGCTTCATCATATTGTTTCATGTACGTCCTTGAAGAAATAGCATATTGGTATGCCTCAAGATTTTTCGCGTCGGCGGCAATAAGCTCATCTGCAATAGACTTTATAGTGTTATAATCTTCTTTTTCCTGAAGGTATTTCATATACTCAAGTGAGATATCATTAAGCATGTACCTGTAACCTAAATTGTCTTTATTCTGGTCATAATAATTTTTTGCCATTGCATACGCGTTTTCATAATCGCCCATGTCTGCCAAAAGGTCTATTTTTTTCAGGATGTAATCCTGTTCATTCGGGTTGGCTGCAATAAGTTTCTCTATATGATCTAACGCTTTACCATAGGCTTTTTGCTCCAGGTAAATAGAATAGATATAGTTATTAGCAGGTTTGCCATATTCTGTAGAACTTGTAAGGCTTTCAAAAACTGGCAGTGCTTCACTATAATTTCCATCTCTGAATTGTTCTTTAGCGTCCTGAAAAATATAGTATTGGTATTTGTCACTTATGTCGCTGTCATTTGGATACGAGTCATATAACTTTTGAATCGTAGCACGGGCGCCCTGCCTGTTCTGCTGGTTTTCATACACGTACAGCTGCTTTGAAAGTAATTTCTTTGACTTAGGATCTTTTTTGAGTTCGGTGTTGAGGAGTTCCTGTGCATCTCCATAATAGCCACGGCTTACTGATGTATTCAGCAGATAATCTTTTGCCTCTTTGCTGGTCTTATCTTTTTCATATAGCTGAACGTACAGTTCATAAGGATCAGAATTTTTATAATACCTCGCAGCCTCACCGGTTAAGTAGGCAAGCAGTTTGTTATAGTAGGCACTATTTCCTTTTTTTTGCTGCGCTTTTACAATATCAATTGCTTTCTGATACTCATGCATCTGCTCTAGAACAGCAATTTTTTTATTTGTTATTTCGGTATTTCCGGGCAATGCATTCAGCCCTTTTTCGGCCGTTGCCAATGCCAACTGGTAATTTCCTGCCTTGATGTAAACATTTATCAGGTTTAGGTACGACTCTGCGTCTTTTCTGTTTACCTGAAGTGCCTGCTCATATTGCCTTGCAGAATATTCAATTTCGCCTCTCTTATCCTGCTTAACCGCGCTCTCTTTAAGAGTGCTGGCATACATTGCCTTAACTTCAGCGTCTTCGGGAAAAATCTGGTATAATCTTTTCAGCTGCCTTTCAGATTCTACATTATCTCCAATAAGGTCATAAAGACCTATTTTTTTCATCCACAAGGATTTGTCATAAGGCTTCACTTCCAGAAGTTCGTTAACATAACATACCGCACTTGAATAGCGTTTTGTCTGGCTTTCAATATTTATAAGGTAGTAGCGGGCATCTGTCCTTTTAGGATTTTCCTTCAGCACTTCAAGAAGTGTGACCCTTGCAAGTGGAAGCCTTTGGGTCTCCATGTAGCATTTACCTAAGAACTCCTTAATATCCATGTTCTTTGGTTCTTCTTTCAGTGCTTTTTCACAATATTGCGCAGCCTTTTCAAAGTTGTTTTTTTTTGCTTCTTTCTTGGCAAGTGCAAAATATTCGGGTGCACTAAGCTCCTGGCCGTAGCCCGATGCAAAGCATAATGTGAATAGCAATATATGTATATATCTTTTAAACATGTATCTAAATGTTGTTTTCTGTTATTCCTTTAGTTTCAGCGTTATTAACTGTAGTATGGGTATATCCCTGTCTCGTCATTGTTCCCCATTCCATATCACTTGATGTAAAGAAGCTAAAGTATCCTCTCAACGAAAAGAATATCTGCAACGGGTGGTAAAGAAACGGCTCAAGGAATGCCATCATCCAAAGCTGGAATATTTCTTTCGTCGTTTCGTATTGCCTTTTTATTACATTATCCATGAGTATTACCAATGCTCCAAACATGACAGCAGCAGAATAAGAATAAAGGAAAATAAATCCTGCCGTGCTCCAGTTGATATGGCCTGCGATAATCAGGTATATAAAGTAAATAAGGCCTGCAGCTTCAATAATTGGTGCTAAAAATTCAGTTAGCAGCTGTATAGGAAAAATTACCAGCCCAAGACGTTTGTATTTAGGGTTAAACAGCACTCGCCTGTGCACAAAGAAAAGCTGTGCAAGCCCTCTCGCCCATCGTACCCTTTGCCTTCCCAAAATATTGATGTCCGGCGGGCCTTCGGTCCAGCAACAGGAAACAGGTATATATTGTATGCTGTATTTTTCTTTATTGTTCATCATATAGGCAGACATCCTAACCATAATATCCTCGTCTTCGGCGTGAGATGCAGGGTCATATCCACCACTATTTATAGCTATTTCCTTGTCAAACAAGCCCAGCCCTCCAGATACATTAGGCACACAGTTTATAAAACTCCATCCCATTTTACCAAATAAGTAAGCTCGCAAATATTCAAGCTCCTGAAATCTTGGAATCCATTTCTTTGGCGGCTTGACACGCTCAATTGCTCCATCAGTAATATCGCAGCTGTTAGACATCCTTAAGGTTGCACCCACGCATATTACACGCTTATTAGAATTAAGCACCGGTTTTATCATTTTAAGCAATGTGTCGCGGTTAATGATGCAATCGCTGTCAGTACATAAAAAGTAAGGATACTGTGATGCATTTACTCCTGCATTCGAAGCATCAGATTTAGTACCTCCATTTTCTTTGTCTACAACAATTAAACGGGAATATGCAGGATTTACCGATTTGAATATACGTTTGAAAGGTTCGGTCTTGATGCGCTCGACATAGGCAAAGGGTGTTTCTTCGAGTTCAAACTCCCTTATCATAAGGTCGAGTGTAGCATCGCTGCTGCCATCATTTACTATAACCACTTCAAAAAGCGGGTAGTTTAATTTTAACAGCGACCTTGTACTTACTATTATAGTTTTTTCTTCGTTATATGCCGGTGCAATAACGGATATACCCGGTGTAAGCGGCGACTCCATCAGGAATCTGTCGTCCAGTCGGGTATTGTATGTCCTGTAGCGCCTTGTATTTAAAAACGAGAACAAGGCTAAAAGCAAGTAGAGAACTATTAACGATGATGCATAGATAAATACAGAGGCCTCAAATAAATTTGTGTCTTCCATGGGGCTGTAAAATGAGTTTTTTGGTGATTGCAGGACGCCCTGCGGTTATTTATAGAGGTTTGTTGCCAAGTATGTATTAAAAACCTGGGGCTACATTTTGGTCATACGATTTTGCAAAACCATGAAATGTTTTAAGGGTCGATGTAATAAGCTTATTCTGTACGTGTTCTAATATCTTTTTATTTGCAGCACTTTCAGTTTTTAATAGAACTTCAAACAGTTCTCTTCCCTGATCACCATAAAAGTAGATCGCTTCTGCAGATAGACGTTTTAAGTCCGGGTTACCCGAAAGTTCATAGGCATTCTTTAAAAATTCAAGCGAATTGCCTGTATTTAAAAACGATACCGCTTCTATAATGGCAAACTGGCAAACAAGTGGCTGAGAAAAATACAGATTTATAAGTTTGCTTTCCTGATCGGCAGCATTCAATTTACCTATTGCAATGATGGCTTCTTTTCTTACCCTGTAATCGTCATGCTGTAAAATGGCAACGATGGTACTTAAGGCTGTCTGCTGATTAAAATAAGCTGCCTGCCTGATAAAGAATTTTATCTTTTCATCATCTTCAGAATAACGTATCCATTTACTAAAATCCGGTAAATGATCTTTGTGGTGCATCTCAAATTGCTGCATAAGGTTAATCTCTTCCCATTCATTAAAAGTATCTTCTTCGTCAAAAAACTTAAATGGATTGTTATTGCTCACACCCATGTATGATGCACGTGATTCTTTTCTTAACACCTTATCGTTAGAATAAGCATAAGGAAGTATCTTAGAGTCAGCTACGGTAAGGCCAAGACGTGAAAGGGCCTGCAAGGCAAGCAGCTGCATACGCTTACTTGAAGAATCAAGTCTTTCTTCCAGGCACTTGTTGATTTTTAATCCAATGATTACGCTGTTGTAATTATCAGAATCAAGCGTACCTTTCTCCTGAAAAACAACATCTTCCAATGCGGGTATCAACGATAAATAAGCTCTTTTTTCTAATCTTCCGAATTGCTGCTCATATAATGTATGTACATCTTCGCCAGTGTAAATATCACGAGATAGTATTATGTTACGCAAAAAAGAAAATAATTGCGGCCTTAGGCGTGTTATGATTTCCCTTTTACGTTTTTTATTTCGTCTTACTATAAATATCCGGGCCATTAAAAGTAGCGTTACCGCACTACTAAATACTATCACGCATATAGCTATCTTAACAACTAAAGGATAGGAACTAAACGAAAACCACCAGTATTCTGCATAATCAATAATTGAAGTCATTTCATTAATATTTATATTCAGATTATTCCCCCATATTACTTGGATGAATACAGTTTTTTATATGCAGCTCCTTTTGAGTAGAAGAAGAAGCATCTGTAAATCATTATATAATAGGTGATAGGGGCTGAAATAAAATTACATGAATAGTTGATTAACTCTATGATACAAAACGTTATAATTTCTATAAAGTGTAAGATTTTATCGTTGAAATACACGAAAAATAAAATATCTGATAATTAAATTTTAAATATAAATCTAATTATCAGATACTTATGATATTAAAAGTCAAATTTTAAATATTCTAAACTTTTAAATATTAATATATTTCTTACGACATTTTTACAATATTATTAAGATATTTTAACAGACGTTTAATCCAAACAACTAAATTTCAATTAGTTATTTAAGTGTATTTTGTAGGACGCCGTCTCTTAATAAAAACATAAAAAAGCTAATTACGTTTAAATGACAAAACATTATTGATCATAAGCTGCCATTTATTTTTCTTTTTCCAGCTTTTAAATATATTGTATTGTGTTTTTAAATCTTTGTACAAAGCGCCATTTAACGATACTTCAGTTTCAGGTAGTTCAGGCATAGTAATTACATCCATAAGCTTCAATTCTGTTTCTTTAAATGTTAACCCCGAATATGTTGAATTTATAATATCTGTCTGTTCAGCGTGGCTTTTCTGAGTAAAAACATCTACAACAGACCACACTTTCCTGTCTTTATAAGAATCAAAATCAGGATATCCTTCTATACCGGGTGCAATTTGTAATGGGTTTGCCATTAACGGGCTACCTGTTACAACAAATTGATTGTCCAGAATTTCAGAGAATATAAAGTCCTTGAAGCAGTATAATGGCTTATTTAAAAAATGCATTATAATAGTCTTGCTATATTTGCTGCCAAATATACTTATCTCTTCTTCCTGCTTAATTTCATCCGACTGGATAATACCAATAATATACTGTTTACCTGTATCATAATTTAAAATACTGTAAACATTGTAATTTATTGAATACTCAACATTGTCTGATGACTTGTATTTCTTGGCGAAGGGCTTATAAACCAAAAGAAGTCCATTTTGAAAACGATGTACAATGTCGTGTTCATCATTTTGATCGCCATTTAAATCAAGAACGGTGTAAAAAGTATTTGTTTCGGATTTAGCTAAAATATAGTTATCGCCAAAAAATGAAACTTCAGTAAATGGAGTCTGTTTGGTTTCTCCATTCTTGTAAACAAATATAACCCTATTGTTATACGAAAGTCTTGTTTTAAAATTCATATTCCCCGTATCATTTTAATTAAACAAAACAGCATTATATTCCTACATTCTAATTATAAAATAAATTATAATTTATGTTTTACGTATTATAATGCTTCTCGATACAAGAATAGTAGTTTTTTAACTAACTCTGAAAAAATTATCCTTGTATATATCGAACTATTGAAGCATTTGGTCGATTATAATACGTTATTTGCATGTATATCATCCACATACGATAAAACCATCGCAATAGATTAGTAATTTATTATTGATTTTTTAATAAATGTATGTTAAAAACACCTATTGTAGCAAATTTGCTATTTTAATATTGTATTACTGATTACAAATCAATAGCATGACAGCTTGGCGTAATTTTTTTAACTGCCATCTTCAAAAACTACCAGTGTAAATAACTAATATTACTTCCGTCATTTCTATTGCCCTTAAAATTAAAGGCTTATAGCATTCGAATATTAAAATTCAATATCCTATTAGAGATTAAACATATATAGAAAAATGTATTTTAAGAAAGAAAAAAATGAACATACAGTCTGCATACCAATAATTTGGCTAAAATTTATTTTCCTCATAATTGCGTAAATCAAACATATCTTAAAATTAAATACACATTAAAAATTTTAATTTTCAATATTAAAAAATCTAATTTTGTACTTTTTATATCTAATTTAATCATTTATTAATTATATTTTTAAGCAATTGGCACAAAATTTGAATTAATTGTCAATATGATTAAGACGATTAGAAATAGTATGATCAGTCAGTACCTTACGGTGCTCCTAATTGGCTATTTTTTAATTAGCAGCATAAATTTATCCAGCTCTTTAGGCAATTATATCTCTGATGATACAGAAGTCCATTCTGCTAACGGGGCTATAGGTGTAATCCTAAAAAAAATATTTAAATGTTCCGGTTGTCCTGAAGAACTGGACGATTACGACAATAAGGCCGAAAAAACCAACAAAGGTCTACTACTTCAGGAGTACCTCATCCCCTTTAGTGAAGGTGTTATTGGCAGCTACACTATTGATAGCGTAAAAGACAAGACACTAATGGCTAACTCCATTTTCCTGTTTGCCTTTTGCAGCGATATACACCTGCCCCCTCCCGAACGTATTTGTTAAGCTAAATGCCTGTTGGCATTATCGCAGACTATTACTATAGCTCTGCTTGTGGTGATTTTACACCCTTTTTACATCTATTAATTTCTTGTATTCATAAATTATGACGCCTTTTAAACGTTTTTATAATTTATTAAAACTTGACAAACGGGACGTATACCAAATAATATTTTATGCGGCTTTTGCAGGTTTAGTAAATTTATCTCTACCCCTTGGAATCCAAACCATTATTAATTTTATTCAAAGCGGGCAGCTTAGTGTATCCTGGATTGTGCTCGTTATCCTTGTTACGCTTGCGGTAGGCTTTGCAGGTGTCCTGAATATTATGCAGCTGCGTATTGTAGAGAACCTGCAGCAACGCATCTTTGTGCGTTCTTCTTTTGAATTCGCATACAGGATGCCCCTTATCAAGTTTAAAGAAATGTATGCCAATTATGCCCCCGAAAAGGCTAACAGATTCTTTGATACCTTAATGGTACAAAAAGGTACAGCAAAATTATTGCTTGATTTCTCTACTGCGTTTCTTCAGGTAGGGTTTGGTATCATACTGCTTGTAGCATACCACTCATTCTTTATGATAATAGGCCTTTTGTTTATTGCCATCCTATATATCATATTTAAATTTTCTTATAAGAGCGGTCTTGAAACCAGTCTGGATGAATCAAAATATAAATACAAGGTTGCCGCATGGATTCAGGAAATAGCGCGTAACCGCGATACTTTCCGTAAAAAAAGAGAATTTGAGTATGCTCTTGAGAGAAACGATAAATATGTAAGCGATTATGTAAACAACCGCGAAAAACACTTCGCCGTTATGCGCAAACAATACATACAGCTTGTAATATTTAAGGTTATCGTTACTGCTGCCCTGCTATCTATAGGAGGATTCCTCGTAATAAACGATCAAATGAACATTGGCCAGTTTGTCGCTGCCGAAATAGTTATAGTACTCCTTATCAACTCTGTCGAGAAGATAATATTTGGGCTTGAATCATTTTACGATGTGCTTACATCGGTAGAAAAGATCGGCCAGGTTACCGATATGGAAACTTCGTGCATACCAAGCATCTCAACTAAGACCGATGGCGGTATAAGTATTGAGACTGAAAGCATGGGCTACTCATACCCTGATGCCGAGAAAAAATCGCTAAAAAACATTGACCTTAAAATATCCCACGGAGAAAAAATACTTGTAACCGGTACTAATGGCGCAGGCAAGAGCACACTTCTAAGATTGCTTTCGGGTTCGTTAGAACCGGAGAGCGGAGCAGTATACATTACCGATAGCTTGATGAACAGGCTTGACGAAGACACATACAGAGCTGAGGCAGGGACATTGTTACAGGGCGAAACTTTATTTGACGGTACCATATTAGAAAACATACTCTTTGGCAAAGGAAATATTGAAACCGAAAACTTAAAATGGGCTTTAGACAATGTAGGCCTTACCCCCTACATAAAAACTTTCCCAAACGGACTTGATACCCACATCCATCCCGGAGGAAGGGAGCTTTCTGCTTCAGATATTCAAAAGATATTGCTTGCAAGAAGTATTGTTCATAAGCCAAATATACTGTTCCTTGAAGAGCCTACGGATAAAATGGATGAAGCTACTTCGGGTAAGATTATAGACTTTTTATTATCTGAAGAAAATGACTGGACGGTGATAGTTGCATCAAAGAACAAAATCTTTAAGGATAAATGTAACCGCATGATAACAGTAGGCGAAGGCAAAATTATTAATGACGTAAAGCTGTAATTATATGCTTAATATTTCTAAAGACAATCAAATACTTATAACTCCGGGCAAATACACGTCTATCACAAGCGTTGCCCGAAGGCCACATTACAAACTGCTTAACAGGATAATAATAGGCTTTTTGATATTCCTCATTGCCTGCCTTTTTCTGCCGTGGACACAGAACATAAGCGGAAGCGGTGCGGTTACAACACTTAAGCCTGACCACAGGCCCCAAACAGTTCACAACGCCATTGCAGGGAGGATTGAGAAATGGTTTGTGCAGGAAGGCGATTATGTAAAAAAAGGAGACACCATCCTTTTTATTTCAGAGACCAAAGAAGATTACTTTGACCCTAACCTTATAGCCAATACAAAACAGCAGGTAAATGCTAAAAAGATGGCCTTTGATTCGTATGGCAATAAAGTAAATTCACTTGAACTGCAGTCAGAATCCTTAGCAACAGAGAGACAGCTTAAGCTGCAGCAGGCACATAATAAAATTAAGCAGGCACATTTAAAGATCAAGAGTGACAGTATGGATCTTGAAGCTATTAAAACACAGCTCAGGATTGCAAGGACACAATTTGACAGGTCTACTGCGCTTAACAAAGAAGGATTAAAGCCGCTTACAGATGTTGAGCAAAAGCGCCTCAAGCTGCAAGAAGCCGAAGCCTATATAATCACGCAGGATAATAAATTACTGAGCAGCAAAAACGAGCTTATCAATGCTAAAGTTGAAATAAACCGTATTACAGCTGAGTATGCCGAAAAAATATCAAAGTC
This sequence comes from Flavobacterium sp. DG1-102-2, assembly GCF_033042555.1. Taxonomy (NCBI): domain Bacteria; kingdom Pseudomonadati; phylum Bacteroidota; class Flavobacteriia; order Flavobacteriales; family Flavobacteriaceae; genus Flavobacterium; species Flavobacterium sp. DG1-102-2. Next base: position 38,595 of record NZ_JAWLIK010000017.1, on the reverse strand, counting down.
GCAAAGCGATAAGTTTACGGCATTAAGTACGCAGTATGATACCGAGGCACAGGTTAATAAACTTGAAAACCAGTATGTAAACTATAGTATAAGAAACGGGCTGTATTACATAACTGCGCCACAAAGCGGCTATGTAAACCGCGCGTTACTAGCCGGTATCGGAGAAACAATTAAAGAGGGTACGGCGATTGTGAGCATTATGCCGGCAGGTTATGACATTGCTGTAGAAACCTATGTAGACCCTATAGACCTTCCGCTGGTACATCGCGGGGCAAAAATAAGGATTTGGTTTGACGGATGGCCCCGTATCGTATTTTCAGGATGGCCGGGATTATCCTATGGCACCTTTGGCGGACGCGTGGTGGCAATCGAAAATTTCATCAGCCCTAACGGAAAGTATAGGGTGCTCGTGTCTCCCGATGGTGATGCAGAAAAATGGCCTAAGGAACTGAGTATAGGCGCAGGCGCGCAAAGTATAGCCCTTTTAGAGACTGTTCCCGTATGGTATGAAATCTGGCGTAACCTGAACGGTTTCCCTCCAAATTTCTACAAGGATGCAAATGATAAAAACAGCAAGGAAAAGAAATAAGATGACATATTTTATAAGGATATATATACTGCTCCTTGCATTTACATTTTCAAATGCAAGCGGGCAGGCTTTTAAAGATGATGAGCTGAGTTACAGTGAGTATTTAGGGTATATAAAAAAATACCATCCAATGGTTAAACAGGCTAATCTTGAAATTAGCAATGCCCAGGCAATGCTTATGGCTGCGCGCGGTGGTTTTGACCCTAAAATAGACGTTGATTATGATAAAAAACAATTTAAAGGTACCGAGTATTACTCTCTTTTAAACAGCAGCTTTAAAATACCTACATGGTATGGTATTGAAATCAAAGCCGGGTTTGATGATACATCAGGACAATATTTTAATCCGCAGAGCCGTACCCCCGAAGCCGGGCTTACATCGTTAGGCATAAGTGTACCTTTAGGACAGGGTTTATTTATCAACCAGCGTATGGCCGACGTGAGGGAAGGAAAGCTACAGGTACAGTTAAGCGATGCCCAGCGTAAGTTAAAAGCCATTGAAGTACTTTATATGGCAAGCGAAGCTTACTTTGAATGGAAACAATACCATAACGAGGCTGAGCTCTATAAAAATTACTATGGCTTTGCAAGCACACGTTTTAAGGGTGTAAAACAGCTTATAGAATTGGGTGACTCACCCGCTATAGACAGTATAGAAGCAGGCATAACCGTGCGTAGCAGGGAACTTAACCTTGAGAATGCAAAACTAAAACTGGCTAAGGCCAAATTAAACCTGTCTAATTATCTATGGATAGAAGATGTTCCTGTTGAACTGGATGAAACCGTAAAACCTGAAGAAAATCTTTTAGAGACATTACAGGAAACGCTTCGCACAGATAATATGGCTGTAGAAGTCACAAACCTTGATACGCATCCTAAGATACAGTCTCTCGAAACAAAACTATCCATGCTGGAGATCAATAGGAAGCTTAAAGCCAATCTCCTGTTGCCCAAGCTGAATGTAGGCTATAATTACATTTCAGAACCAACCTATTTTGACAGTTTTAATACGAGCGATTATAAATTTAATGTCAACTTCAGTATTCCGGTATTCTTAAGGAAAGAAAGAGGAAATCTTAAGCTCGCGAAATTTAAGATTCAGGATACGGAGTACGAGCTGGCTTATCAGAGGGTTGAACTTAAAAACAAGATCAAAGCCCAGCAAACCGAAATTGAGTCCTTAAAAAAGCAGAAAAGTGTTATAGATGCATTGGTAAAGGATTACACAACAATGCTAAATTCAGAAGAGAAGCTGTTTTCTTTTGGAGAAAGTTCCATGTTCCTTATTAACTCCAGGGAAAATAACCTTGTTAACGCAAAGCTCTCACAAATAAGTATCGAAAATCAATACTACTTATCAAACGCAAAACTATTCAGGACATTTGCCAACCCTGATTAGTCTTAGTTATTTTTCACGATGGCAAAAAGCCCGGATGATTTATCCGGGCTTTTTTGTGCTTAAGTCGAAGCGAATTTTAAAATCACTACTAAAACCTACATTATAAAACCTTGCTACCATATCTAATGCTCTTTAATAAATAACGATTTCCGTATTCAATTTAAGGTATAAAAAAAGTGAGGCCGGATAAACCGGCCTCACTCAAAACAATTTTAAACCTAAACTTTGTAGAGAATACAGACAGCAAAAATAGCCTTCAAACTGCCTGATTCTTTACGCTTTTAATTAATAAAAACATTTATTCCTGTCTGTTTATATATACCCAGCCAGTTTTATTCTCGCCATTTGATGTAGAAAAAGAGTAGTAATAAGTTCCCGTAGGCAGCTTATCTCCGTTATCTCCCTGTCCGTACCATTGGTTTGTGTATGCTCCTTTATAATTGAATACTTCCTGTCCGTAACGGTTAAAGATGCTTATTTTGGTTACTTCAAATCCGGAAAGATCAAATGCATCGTTCATACCATCGTTGTTTGGCGATATACCTCTTGGTATAAGGCAGCTCGTGTTGCTTACTTCAACCGTGCTTTCTCCGGTACATCCGCCAGCTGTAGTAATAACAACCGTATAAGTTCCTTTATCGGTAACAGAAATTGTAGCTTCAGAAGAATTGAATCCATTAGGCCCTGTCCAGCTGATAACTGCATTTTCATCATATGATCCATTTACCGGCAATACGCTTAATTTGTAAACATTATCATCGCAACCCTCTGTTGTATTTATAGAAACCGCGTCAGTATTCTGAATTACTTCGACAGATTGTACCGCAATACATCCGCCATCTGTAGTTACAGTTACCTCATACGTTCCAAAACCTTCCGTCTGAACCGAAGCACCACCTGCAATGGCACTGCCGTTAAATGTCCAATTGTACGTAGCTGTCCCGGTATTAAAGTTTGCACCAGTTACCTGGATTGTCGCATTTGATGCATCACATACAACGTAAGGCCCTCCTAAATTAAATTCAGGTAACGCGTTAATGGTAATTTCAAATGTGGTGTTCCCATCTTCTTCACAAGCATCTGTACCTTCGTAAGCATAAGTAACAATGTATGTACCTGCTGCACTGTTAGTAATATCTATAGCTCCTGTTAAGTCATCAATCACTAAACCTGTTGTAGATGTAAAGTTTCCTCCTAACGTAAACCCTACAGCGAGGTCTGGTATTACAAGTCCCGCATCTTTACAATATTCAGGTTCGTACTCAAACTGTGTTATCGGTGCTATCGTTTCGAGTATGGCTATTGTTGCCGTATGGCTAAATGCACTTGTACATGCTGTGGCATCCTCTTCAACATTATAAACAATAGTATGAGAACCTACTGCAGCTGTGCTAAGATCTATTTCACCCGTTTGTGCATTTACAGTAAGTGTTGTTGAGCTGTACACTCCTCCTGTTACAAATTCAGAAGGCAGTATTGGCATTGGGTTATCGTTAGCCGCAACACAAGTATCATCATATGTAAAACTGATAGCCGGTTCAGCCGGTGCTGCTATAGTTATTGCTGCTTGGTAAGTACCTCCTGTTACACAATTGCTATCAGCGATAGTATAGATAATCTGATAGGTCCCGGGTTGCGTTGCTGACAGGTCAACAATACCTGTTACCGGATCTATCGTAATATTAGCATCAGCGGTGCTAAATATTCCGCCCTCTGCAAAACCTGTCTCTTTAACAGGAGCCGGATTTGCTGAAGCAATACCGCAGACACCGTCGGCATACGAAAATGCGATAACAGCATTTGTATTTGGCGTAACGATTGTCTTAAATGTGTAAAGCATAAAACATCCTGTTGATGCGCTTTCTACCCTTGCATAAATTACTGCATCATTTGCAGACTGATAAGCTGACGTTCCTGTAATAGCATCCGCAGGGTTTCCTGTTGTTGCTAACACTTCAGTTTCAAAATAGCTTACTGCATAGTCTGCTGCATTAGCCACATTGTATAAAATAGCAGTTGTTGTAAGGTCAAGGTTAAATACTGCCTGGGCAGTAGCAGAACACAGCGTTATATCTTGTGGTGCATTCACGACTATAGGCGCATAAAACTCTATTCTTATACTGTCGCTGGTTTGGCAGCCCGATGTAAGAACTGTGGCAGTAACGTTATAATCTCCATTTTCTGTAACTGTGTATGATGAGCTTGTCGCTCCATTAATTACAGCTCCGTCTTTCGTCCATATAAAACTGAAATAGTTTGTGCTTAATCCGGTATCCAGAACTTTATTGGTTCCTGAGCACTGTGCAGTGTTATCGCTAACAAGCATATCGTCTCCAAGGTTAATATGGCCTACATCAAAGCTGTCGCCATCAAGGAAAATAGCTGAGTCGTAGTTACCGTCATTTTTCTCTGCAATAACCATTTTAATATGATATACTGCTCCAGGTACTACAGTTGCCTGTGCCTGTAATGGAATTGTATGACCAAGGAAGTTAGCTGAAGAAGCATATCTAGATACACCTTTATATCCGTCATATAATTTATCAAATGATGTTGGGTTGCTTGAATCACAGTTCCCTGTAGTATCATAGTTATATTTTTTATCACGGATGCTTGTCACCGATACAGGAGAGTCTGTACCCGGAACTACTGCAAGGTTCGTAGTATTACCATTTTCATCTGTAAGGAAGAAGGCAAATGCATCACCCCACTGGCATTGGAAAAGTCCGTAATCTTCTGATGCAAAAAGAAAGTTGAATGACAATTCATTCCCATAGGTCATAAAATCAAATTCCAGTGACGATGCATTGTAAAAATTCTCAAGTCCCTGCGACGTTCCCGTTGCTGTTATATAATCAAACAGATCCTGGTCGCCCGGCCATAATATAGAATATGGCGGTGTTGTCTGTGCATAGGTAACAGACTGTATAGCCGTTTTAGGTCCTGTAGCATTACTTGCCTTACCTGTTGATAATATTATACCATCATTAAAAGGAAACTCAGAACCATTCTTATTAAAATAAGCGATACCATTATGCGGTGCACCGAAATTAGTTCCTGTTGAAGAAGTAACATTTGCAATCTGGGCACAATTTTCGTTTATAAGAACATCTGTCACTAATTGCGATGGCGTATATGTACTTTCGTTGATAGCTATTGCCTTGGCAGGCGTAGCTATACAAATATCAAAACGTGTATCATTTGCCGTGCTATAGTTAGAGAATATCCTAAGTTTGTAGGTTGTACCTACTATAAGGTTATTTACCAGTATATCGTTATTATTATTTGTACCGGTAAGGAACAAGTTGGTATTATAAGCTACAGTCGTTCCCTGTGTACACAGTACTTGCTGAAGGCTCGTACAGCTTCCGCTGTATAACACCTTACTTAAGTTTAGGTTTGTATTAGAACCTGCCCTGTTGTTGATATATATGATATGTGATGTTGATGACGCTGTAAACTCAAACCATACGTCATCATTAGCATAGGTAGCTATACCGCACACATTGCCCTGTGGTGATGCCGTTGCACCCGCTAGTGTCGCATGATATGGCGTATCGCAATAAGCAGATGTGCTTACAGGTAATACATAAGCAGTATCACAATTATCATTTGTAATTTTGGTTACAAATATTTTCTCCAGCGTCCATGTACTTTTTCCTGAAGCACCGCCGCATACTGACCTTACATAAACAGAATAACGAGTACCCGGCGTAAGGTTTGCAATTGTATATGGATGAGATGTTACCACCTGCCCTACTGTATTTGCATCAGGAGCTGGTTGCCCTGTAGGCACTACATACAATTCCCACGAAGACGCAGTTCCCGGCTCTGTCCATTCTACAGTTGCAGTGGTAGTCGTCGTTGCAGTAACCGCTGTACTTTGAGGTTTAGGACATTCTACAGGGGTACACGTTGCAGCACCCGAATAAAATGGTGTGTTTATAGGCGTTACATCTTTTACATAGCTGTAAACGGTTTCATCATAAGAATCAAAAAGCGTTACACTTGCTGTATATGTAGCCCAGTTCGCATAGTCCCACTCAAGTGTAAACGGTATATTAGGGCATATGGCAATAGTACCTGTGTTAGTAAGGGAGAATGCACTTACAGTACCAACTAGTATTCCATTTTGCAGGACTCTTATACTGCCAAACGTTCCGCTGCCAGAAGTAGCGTTTATTACAAGTTTGTAATTACATCTGTCGGCGGCAGGACAAACTAATGTATTGAATACGTATGGCCCCACCCACTGACTTTTTTGAGTTGCAGAACATACTGCCCTTACATAATACTCATAAATAGTAGCCGGGCTAAGGTTTGTTGCACTATAGGTATTAGAAGAAACCAATGTACCATCTGTCGTAGGCACTCCGGAGTTCTGAGGCTGTACTGCTACTTCCCACTGTGTTTCGTTATGACCGGGAGTCCAGGATAAGGTTGCACTGTTGTTCCCTAAATTAGATGCTGTAAGTGCAGTAGGATCTGGACAGGCCGGTATATCCTCTATAATAACTTCGTCGATAAACAGTGTCCATGAGTTTGTAGAAACATTTGGCACGTGGAAAGCAAGATTCACAACACCTGTGTAATTGTCAAGATAAACTATTTTTTGTTGGTAAGCCGGATTATTTATCGTTTGCTGAGGCATCAGCACATTGGTAAAGTTTGCAGGAGCAGATCCCGTAGTAGAAAGCAGCACTTCCATATCTGTAGGATAGGTTGCAGAAACTACCCTGTACCTAAATTTAAGCCTTTGGTTACCATTAAGCTGAATACCCTGGCTTATCAGCCAATCATTATTGCTTGTACTGTTATAGTATTTTGTAAGTGATGCTGCCTGGTCTCCCTCATACATAAAATAGGTTGTATTAAGGTTCCATGTAAGGTTATCAGCATTTGCATCTACAACGGTCCAGCATACCTCGCTTGGCGATCCGTTATTAAATGTCTCAGTAAACGGAGGTGTAATAATACCGCAAGCCGTCATAAACGAAGTTCCTTTTATCCAGTAGCTCTTATTAGTAGGAGAACATATCGCCCTTACATACACGTCATACGAAGTAGTATTAGGAAGGTTTGTGTAAGGATACGAAGCCTGATTAGCAACAACTGAACCAGTAACATCTCCAAGCGGAGCAGGTGATCCCGCAGGACGCAATACAACTTCCCATGAAGTTGCCGTGCTCCCGTTAGGGTTCCATGATATTGTTGCAGAAGTATCTGTTATGGCAGACGGAACAACATTAAGTGGAGGAGTACATGCACTTATTACAAAAGAAACGTTATCTATTGCTGCCGGAGGCTGAGATCCTGTAAAAGTGTCGTTTCGCCATTCAAAAACAAGTCTTCTTGTAGTGCCTGCAAATGGCGCAACGTTAACAACACCATTAAATGTTGTCCAGTTTAGACCATTAGCAAAATCGCCTGCAAGTTTTATGTTTGTTGTAGTATTAGCTACTATTTGCGTACCTGGTACTAATGGCAATGTTGTAGGAACAAGATACGCCCTTACATAGTCAGATCCTGCCTGGCCTATACCTTTCCATTCAAACGCAAAATCGCAAAAAGTTGCATTTGCCGGAATTTGTATGTCGCGGTAGGCCTGTACAACAGATCCTGCCGTTATGGTATAAAGGTTATTCAACCCATTATCGTTACTCACAAATAAGGCACTGCCTGAGGCTCCGGTATTTGCCGTAGCGTTTATCTGCCAGGTATTTACCTGTGTTCCATTATTCAATGTCCATTGCGGCGCACTGAAATCATCAGTATACGGCAATTGTGCAGATATCTGTGTCGTAGCAAATGCGATTGGGCCTGTCCAGATACTATAACTTCCGTCAGTACATCTTGCCCTGACATAATACTCGTAGTTTGATGATGGTACAAGGTTTGCTGGCGACGCTCCTGTCGTTTGCGTAACTGTTGGCGTTACAGTTGTAACCGTTTGTCCGGCGCCTGCAGGAAGTCCACTGCCAACATTTTGCACGGCAACCTGCCATTCAGTATAGGCTCCGGCTGTCCATGACAGTGTTGCTGAATTTTGAGTTGTAGCGCTTACCGAAGCACCTGTTGGCGCAGCACAGTTTACCTGTTGAAGGCTCAACGTGTAAGGTGTTGTCTGCGAAGAAGTGGTACTCGAAATAACTATATAAATTGGTGTACCCGCTGTTACTGCCAGCGAAGGTATAATCAGTGGCGCAGCTGTAAAACTTACTGTTACGCCAGCAATACAAGAAGTTCCTATATTGGCACAGTTTGCATACACAAACATACCTGTATAACTAGTATTTCCTGTTACGCTTACATATATGTTTCCTGTTACAGCAGGAGTATATCTATAAACAACATCATTACCATCAAGGTAGCTTCCTATCGCATTACAGCCTGTTCCAGGAATACCTTCATAAACATCGGCAAAATTTGTAGTGTTGTTAGACGTAGTATAAGGCAACGCAGATGGTATTACTATTGGATCATTACATGTTTGCCCCAACTTACCTGTTTTAAAGAAAGTGGGTGTTGGTACTGTGCTTTTCCCTCCATCAGGGCAAATTGCCTGTATATAAACTTTGTAGTTAGTATCAGCAGTTAATGTTTCTCCTGCATTAAGTCCGTAAACATATTGAGGGCTAGCTCCCTCATAAATGATACCGCCATTTTCTGTAGGCGTACCATCAGCAGGAAGAACTTCTATTCTCCATTTTTGCGCACTGCTGTTATTTGTCCAGTTCAGCGTAATTGTACTGAGCGTAGGATTTGATGCCACAACTCCTGTAGGAGCAGCGCATACTGACGTACACGATACATCATCTATAAGCCAGCGATCTTGGTTAGCAGCCTCCATAACAAAAGCCACACGCACATTTCCTGTAACGTTTGGCATGGTTATCACTTTTTCAAAATACTCTGTTTGCGTAGGATTTAACGTCCAGTCACTCCAGGTGCCAAGATCAACATAGGCAGAAAGATCATAAGGGTCAGATCCCGGTGTTTCTAAAAGATATTTTACCTTGTAAACTCCTCCCTGTGCTCCTGCAATGGTAAGCCTTGACCAAAAGTGCAGTTCGCCATTTTCAGGAAGATTGAATGATTTAGAGATCAGCCAGTTCTTAGGAGCAGCACACGTTGGACATGCACCTTCCCTATCGAGATATGCAGCATAACTTCCTGAATGAGGTGTTATAGCTGTACTGTTAAACGGACTTCTTACCCATGTGGTATTTGCGGTTGCTGTTTCCTTAACAACAATCCACCCTCCGGGAGGCGCTGCGGGGTAGCCATTTGGCTGAGTCACCCAGGCGTCTTCAAAACTTTCATTAGGGAGCTGTCCATAGCCCAAAAATGAAAGCAGCGACACCATGATGAGCAGTGTGATTTTTTTCATAGTTAATTTATCTTTAAATCTAGTGTAGTTAATAGAATCCAAAAATAAATTTTTACTTGTCTGCAAGATTAAATTGCTCCTAGACAAATACTGAACAACAAAAAAATAAAAATGATATAATTATTTAATAATCAAATACTTAATAAATAATTAAATATTTAGTACAATATACAAAGTCGTTTTACTGGATAGTAAAGATAAAATCATCAAGATTTTGATCTGAAGCTAAATTTAACTTTTTCCTAATCCTGTATCGGGAAGTATGAAGGCTTTGCAAGGAAATATTTAGAAGTCCGGCTACCTCGTGCAGTGACATTCTTATTTTTACGTATGCACATATTCTTACATCGGTAGTAGAAAGTTGTGGGTATTCCGACTTTATTTTTTCAAAGAAACCGGGATGTATTTTTTCAAATACTTCTCTAAATTGTTCCCAGTCTTTTTCCTGATTCTGGTTCTGGAATAAAATCGATTTGAGGTCAGACTCAATATCTGACTTTGTTTTTTTACTGCTTTCTAAAACCTCTGAGATTTCAGACATCAGTTTATTTTTAGCAATTAGCTGAAGACTTATGGATGTAACCTCCCTGTTTTTAGAATCCAGCTCCAGTTCCTGCTGCTGTGATCTAAGCTTTAAAATCTCGTTTTCTGCCTTTTCTTTTTCTGTATTTATAAGCTCTCTTGCAATTTTTTCCTGTAAGCGTTCATTTTCAAATTCGCTAATCTTTAAATTCTTTTTGTTGTTACGATAGAACAGCCATACAAAACCGATTATAAGCAGCGATAAGAAAGAGGTTAGAATAATTGAGATTGTAAGGTAATTGCTCCTCTCTTTTTCGATATCATATTTACTCTTAAGGAGGTTTTTTTCAAGTTCTGATTTTTCAAACTCATTGGACCATTTGAGCTCTTCTATCTTTTGCTTCACTTCAGACCCATACAAACTATCCTTAAGGTTATAATATGAGCGTGTATATTGTGCATACTGCTCATATTTCTGCTCAATCCTGGATAGTTCAGCTAATTGTTTTAAAGCATCAAGCCTGCCCTTAGGATAATTTATATCTTCAGACATCTGAATCTCTTCATTAAAATACTTTCTCGCCAACAAAAGGTTATTTTTCTCAAAATGATTGTTCCCCAAATTGAGAAGTATCCTTTCTTTTAGTCTTTTGTTATTTATTTTTTCAGATAATGCAAGTGCTTCATTAAGCATCCTGAACGAAGCATCATAGTTTTTTAAGTTGGCCTCTATGTTGCCTATGTTTACCATTATGCTAAGGATATTTACAGTATCCTTAAGCTTTGTAAATGTAGCAAGCGACTTTTGCTGGTATTCCTTTGCAGTTGCAAATTCCTCTTTTATCATGTAAACGTTTCCCATGTTGCCATAAAAAACGCCAATTCCCCTTGTATCCCCTAACTTATTATAAATATCAAAGGCTTTATTAAAATTAAGAATACAGTTATCATAATCGCCCATCTCAAAATACAGTACACCAAGGCCATTATAAGCCGATGACAGATTTTTAATGTCACCGGCTTGTTCAAAATAGTCCCTTGATTTGAGGTAATAGTTTAAGGCAATAGTATATTCGTTCTTTAAAACGTAATACTTGCCCAGTATGATAAATATCTTGAACTTATAATAACTCTCATTTAGCCGTTCAGCATATTCTAATGCACGGTCACTATCTTTTATTACCCGATCTGTAAGTCCGGTGTTTACATCCAGAAGTGTCCTGTAATAATATCCTTTTAAATAAAGAGAATCATTACCTGTTGATTCAGCTTCGCGAATAGTAGCATCAGTGATCTTACGGGCTTCATTTACATTCGTCGCAGCTATAGATTCAAAATCAATTACGTCATTATTTTTTTGGACACTGGTATCTTTTGTCCCGTCCGAACACGAAAAAAGTGTTGCAAACAGCAAAAGTGCAAATAACGATAATAAAAAATTGAACACTCTCCGATTCATTTTTCAAAGATAGGAGTCTACAGTAATATTTTAATTACTCCAATGAAATTTTAGTTAATTTGTTGCGAATATAACTTTCCTAGTGCTGATGCCCCCCGCCACCTTCGCTCTTAAGTAAATGACTCTGAATATAATATGCTCCTTTCAATACAATTTTAGTATCGCTGTCAATTTGCTGTAAGAGCATAACCTGAACATAACCCAACTGGGCAGTACCTGTCTTTATTTCAATACGCTGAAAGTGAAAAGCTTTTTCGTAATTGTGAGAATGTACTTTTGCGTCATCATGATCTGCTTCTTCATGTTCATGATCTTCGTGCTCTTCTTCAAGAATAAAAATAAATTCCTTTCCGTCGGCCTTAACAACCGCTTCCGCAGGCAGGGCTTTTACTTCCCTTGTCCCTACATCAATTAGAGCATTGACATACATACCGGGAATAAGTACCTGATTGTTATTGGTTATATCTGCGTGCACGGCAACCGACTTCGTGTCGTTCTCAAAAGACTTGCTAACATTGAATACCTTTCCTGTAATTTCTTTATTATCCTGATTTGTGAGCGTAAAACGGATATTTTGTCCTGCTTTTACTTTACCAAGATCTTTTTCATAGACTAAAAGATCAACGTGTAATTTTGAATTATCCACGATGTTGAACAATGGTTTGCCTACTTCGGCGTTACTGCCAATTTTTACATTTACCTCCGTTATATATCCAGAGATAGATGCTATGACCGGCATTGCCGATGCTGCATTTTTATCGTGACCCAGATTAAGTATGCTCAATTGTTTTTGCAACGAGCTAAACCGGGCCTTTTCAATCTCAAAGTCTGATTTAGTCCTTTGGAAAACCTTTTTCGAGTTGACATTTTCATCGCTTAGTATCTTTTGTCTGTCATATTCTAAAGCAAGAAATTCAAGATTGCTTTTTGAGGTAAGGTATGCCTCCTGTAACTTGGCATATTCAAGGCTTTCAAGTGTGGCAAGCAACTGGCCTTTCTTTACAAATTGACCCTCTATGACATTTATAGTCTTTACCACACCCGATAAATGTACCGAAATATCAGCCTGATTTTGTGGCGGCAGTTTCGTATAGCCGTTAGCATTAACGACGTCACTCAGGTTTTTCATGCTAAAGCCGCCTAACACTATATCAGATGCAGTATACTGCGCTTCATTAAGCGCCACCTCTTTAATCGTCGAGGCTGCTTCTTCCTTATGCTCAATATGTTCTGCCTCATTTACACTTGCCGGTTCATTCGTTTTTTTCAACAGATAGAAACCCATAAGTCCTCCTATCACCATTCCAAGAATGACATAAAATACAGTTGCTATTTTTATATTTTTCATATTTAAATTATTGGTTTAATAAGTACTGAAGGTTTATTACAGTCTCATTAAATTTATTGATTGCGTTAATGTGGTTCAGCCTGATGTTTAGGGCCGTTTCCAGTCCCTGTACATATTCTACATAGGCAATATCTCCGTTCATGTACGCCTTTGTTGCATTTTTAGTTATGATTTCTGCGTTAGGCAATGCAGTAGATTTATAATAATCAAGCAATGACTGATAAGTAATCAATTGTTCCATTTGCTGCTGGTACTGGCTTTTCAGCTGTTTTTCCATGTATTCGGCATTCTTCTGCTGGATCTCTACATTTGTTTTTGAAGCATTTATGCGGGAGATACTGCCGCCCGCAAAAATGGGCAGTGTAATACCTACAGAAAATCCCTGAAACCGCAGCGAACCATCATAGTAGTGCGTTTGCCCATCAACTTCCTGGTTGCCCTTTAGCGATTGGATAAAATATCCTGCCGACAGGTCGGGCCAAAGGGTGGACTTTTCTACCCTGCTGTTTGCCTCTGCAACCTTAACTTCCTCCTGAGATAAAAGCACATTTGCATTTTGTTTAATACGTATAGTATCAATTTCAATAAGAGAAGGAAGTGCTGAGTATGATGTATCGGCAATAATGAAGTCATCATTACTGTTTAAAAAAACATTCATTTTAGATTTTTCCACCTTAAGCAGCGCTTCGTTTTGCTTAATGAGCTGCTGCAATTCCTGCTGTCTTGCTGTAGCGGTTACCTTTTCAAGTGAACCAGTCTCGCCAGTTTCAAATTTTAAGACAGCTGCTCTTACAAACCGTTCCATAAGCGTATTTTGTTTTTGCAGGATTGCGTTAAGCTTGGAGTAATACAAAATAGTGTTCCATGACTGCCTTATATTGAATGTGATCTCCTGTTTAGTAACAGCTAATCTTAACTGTCCTGCATTGCTGTTTGCCGTAAAAAGTTTCCTTTTGGCTCCAAACTGGAACGGGCTAAAGCTCTGCGAAACACTTATGTTCTTATCCTGTGCTTTGGTGTTCATTTGACCAAACATCCCGTTGACCTCTGTTTTAGGGAGTTCATAAGCCGTTCCTTCAAGCTGTTCCTGCATTTTAGCACCCAGTTGCGATGCTTGTACCAATTGGTTATTCTTTAGCCCTTTTTCTATAGCTCCTTCAAGGGTTAACTTCTCCTGCGCATTTCCGCCAAAAGAAACCAGAAACAAAATAATAGCCGGTAGTACTGAATTTCTTTTAGAATTAGCTGTAAAGCCTTTTTCAAAATAGTAATATATTATAGGTAATACTATAAGCGTAAGGAGTGTAGCGGTTATTAACCCGCCTATCACCACAGTAGCCAGTGGTTTCTGCACTTCTGCACCTGCACTGCTGCTTAGTGCCATTGGCAAAAAGCCCAGTGAAGCAACCGATGCCGTTAAGATAACCGGCCTCAGCCTTACTTTTGTACCTTGTTTAATACGCTCGTAGATACTATCCATTCCTTCTTTTTTTAATTGGTTAAAATAAGCTATCAATACAATTCCGTTTAATACAGATACCCCAAACAGGGCTATAAACCCTACTCCTGCCGAAATGCTAAACGGCATGTCCCTTAGCCATAAGGCAAATATTCCCCCTATGGCAGATAGCGGAATCGCAGTAAAAATCAATATTGATTGTTTTATGGAATGGAATGTAAAGTAGAGCAGCACAAATATTAACCACAAAGCCACAGGTACTGCAATCATAAGGCGTTTATTTGCATCAATAAGATTTTCAAACTGTCCGCCGTAGGTCACATAATAACCATCGGGCAGCTTAAGGTGATCTTCCAGTTTATCCTGAGCCTTTTCAACAACTCCCTGAATATCTTTACCCCTAACGTTAAAGCCTACAACAATTCTTCGTTTTCCATCTTCGCGGCTAATCTGCATCGGGCCATTTTCATATTGTATATCAGCAACCTGTTCCAGCGGTATCTGGCTTCCCGAAGGCAGCGTAACAAATAGCGATTTTACATTGGCAATATCCTGTCGGCTGTCGGCGTCAAGGCGCACTACAAGGTCAAAACGTTTTTCTCCCTCATACACAAGCCCAGCAGATTCTCCTGCAAAACCCATCCTGATAACGCTGTTTAAGTCGCCCGTGTTCAGGCCATACAAAGCCATTTTGTCTTTATTATAACGTACTGTTATTTGAGGCAAGCCCGATACTCTTTCTGCTTTAGCATCAAAAACACCTTCAACACCTTTTATCAGTTCCAGTACCTCATCGCCCTTACTTACCAGCAAATCGATATCTTCTCCAAATATTTTTATAGCAACATCGCTGCGCACTCCAGTCATTAACTCATTCATACGCATTTGTACCGGCTGCGAAAATTCGGTTGCAGCACCCGGAATATCGTTTAGCGCTTCTTCCATCTTCTCCATCAGCTCCTCCTTTGTTTCTGCCGATGTCCATTCGCTCCTGTCTTTTAATATAATTATCATATCCCCTGCTTCAATTGGCATAGGATCGGTTGGTATTTCTGCGCTTCCTATTTTCGTTACCACCATTTTTACTTCAGGAAATTTTGCCTTAAGTATTTTCTCTGCTTTAGTGGTTGCTTCAATTTCCTGCGATAGCGAACTGCCTGAAGCTATAATCAAATGCGTTGCGATGTCGCCTTCATCAAGTGTCGGGATAAATTCGCCTCCAAGAGAATTGAATATAAATAACGAAATGACAAAGAGCGCAGCCGAAGCACCAACTATAATGCCCTTTAATTCTAAAGCTTTGTTGAGTAATGGCCTGTAAAAATTGTAGATGCAATTAATAATCCTGTCACTTATGTTTGGTGTATGCCCTGCTTCCCGTTTAAGCACGAGAGAACTCATCATTGGTACATATGTTAACGACAACATGAAGGCGCCTAAAATCGCAAACGAGACGGTTTGCGCCATTGGGCCAAACATCTTACCTTCAACACCTACAAGCGCCAGAATAGGCAAATAAACTATAAGTATTATAATTTCGCCAAAGGCAGCACTGCTCCTTATTTTAGAAGAGGCTTCATAAACCTCATCATTCATTTCCTGCGAAGTCAACTGTCCTGCTTTTCTGGTTTGCAGCCTGTGAATAATGGCTTCCACAATAATAACTGCGCCATCTACTATAATACCAAAATCTATCGCGCCAAGACTCATAAGATTACCACTTACGCCAAACAGCTTCATCATTGTTATGGCAAATAATAGCGCTAATGGTATAACAGAAGCTACTACCAGACCAGCCCTCCAGTTACCTAACAATAGTACAAGTATAAAGATTACAATCAGGGCACCTTCAATCAGGTTTCTTTGGACAGTGCTTATCGCATTATCTACCAGCTTTGTCCTGTCCATAAATGGTTCTATAGAAACACCTTTAGGCAGTGATTTCTTTATCTGCTCCATTTTATTTCTCACCCGCTCAACTACCTGTCCGCTGTTTTCCCCCTTCAGCATCATGACCATCCCACTAACTTCTTCGCCTTTGCCATCTTTAGTAACAGCACCATAGCGAATGCTGCTGCCTATGTGTACCGTAGCCACATCGCGCACAAGGATAGGAATTCCGTTCTGGTTTTTGATAACGATCTTATTTATGTCCTCTATACCGCTTACCATCCCGATACCCCTTATAAAATAGGCATACGGCTTTTTATCTATATAGGCACCGCCGGTATTTTCATTATTAGCTTCCAACGCCTGAAAAATTTCGGCAATGGTAGTGTTCATGCTTTTAAGCCTGTGGGGCTGTACTGCAATTTCGTATTGTTTTAAGTTACCTCCCAAAGTATTTACTTCGGCGACACCCTTAGTACCTATAAGCTGGGGCTTAATAATCCAGTCCTGAATAGTCCTCAGGTCTGTCGCATTAAATTTTTCTTCAAATCCTTTCTCAGGAAAAACCACATATTGGTATATTTCACCCAATCCGGTACTTATGGGAGCCATCTCGGGAGTGCCAAGGTCTTTAGAAATTATATCTTCAGCTTCTTTAATGCGTTCAGAAATTTGGGCCCTCGCCCAATAGATATCTACATCTTCCTCAAAAACAACGGTAACAACGCTTAACCCAAAACGGCTTATGGAGCGAAGCTCAATAACTTTAGGAATCGGTTTTACGGCCTGTTCAATAGGATAGGTAATAAACTGCTCTACTTCCTGGGTGGCAAGTGTGGGGGAGGTTGTTATTATCTGCACCTGATTATTCGTAATATCAGGCAGGGCATCAATCGGAAGGTTATATAACGAATAAATTCCAGCTATGGTTAATGCTAAGGTGAACAGCCCAATAATAAATTTATTATTGATACTGAAGTGAATAATCTTATCTAACATAGATTATGTATTAGTATAATGAATAGGGTTTAAGGCAATGCCTTACGTGAAAATTATCCACGCCTTTTTACCCGGCTCATCGCCGGTATTTCATTATGCTAACTGGGGCGGCTGCCAGATGGTGCCATGAAAGGTAGATTTTACCGATTGGTAAAAACTTTGTGCTTCCTGAAACTGAGGTTCAAAATGCAATGTCTCAAACTCTAAAGTAGACTGCAATACAATTGCAGTAACACAGCTTCCGCAAACGCAGAAAGGCGTACACAGTTCTACGTCATGATGCTGGTCACTATCATTATGAGATAAATAGGTTTCGGTTCTGCGCTGCATTTGTGTATGGGCATCGCTGCAAGGCATAACCATAAGTATCAGTAAATAAACTGATAAGATAGCGGTTAATATCTGCCTTGTTTTTTTCATTGGTTGTAAAATTAGTAAGATTTTGCTATAATTCTAATTTTAGGTGCCTATTTATTTTATAGTATGATAAACTACGAGAGTTCCTTATCATACTATATTACAGCTGCGATAAAAATTCAAAAAATGTAGTTTTGTCACAAATTAAATAGTCATGCAAAAGTTTTTTGTAATCATTTTACATAAACTGTAATTTGATTTTACATACATTTGCAGCTCACAGAAATAATAAATATGATTTTTAATCAGCTACATCATCATCATTTTCACACTGGCTCAGATGCGAGAAGGAAATGATATGTAGTTAACTAAGATATTTTCTAAACCCGTTTGAGTAAAATCAGACGGGTTTTTTATTTAATTGCGCTCCCCTTCTTTTTTTACTCAGGCATTATTCTAAATAATACGATGAGTACATTAAAAATAGCTATTCAAAAGAATGGCAGGCTAAGCGAAAAGTCGCTTCAGCTTCTAAAAGAGTGTGGCATAAAACTCTCTAACGGAGAGCGTACCCTAAAAGCCACATCTTCTAATTTTCCTATAGAAATACTTTTCCTGAGAGACGACGATATTCCGCAATATGTCGAGCAGGGCGTTGCCGATATAGGCATACTTGGCGAGAATGAAGTTTGGGAAAAGGATAAGAACGTATCGGTAACAACAAAACTTGGGTTTGCAAACTGCCGGTTGTCGTTAGCTGTTCCTAAAGAGGTCAACTATACCGGTCCTGCCTATTTCAATCAAACAAAAATTGCTACCAGCTATCCGCTAATACTCCAGCAATTTTTAGATAAAAATAATATTGAAGCCGAAATAGAGACCATTAGCGGCAGCGTGGAAATTGCTCCCGGTATAGGGCTCGCCGACGCTATTTTTGATATCGTGAGTACAGGCAGTACGCTACAAATGAACGGGTTGAAAGAAGTAGAAACTGTTACTAGAAGTGAAGCGGTCCTGATAAGCAATATAAACCTCAATAACGAAAAGCAGGATATTTTGAATCAACTGCTTTTCAGGATACAGTCTGTAAAAAACGCATCTGAAAACAAATACATACTGCTTAATGCGCCAAATGATTCAATAGAAAAAATATCAGGCATATTGCCGGGTATGAAGAGCCCTACTGTACTTCCGCTAAAGGAAGCCGGGTGGAGCAGCATCCACTCTGTAATTAATGAAGATGATTTTTGGGATAACATCGACCGCCTTAAAACCCTTGGTGCCGAAGGTATACTGATTGTTAATGTAGAAAAAATGATCCTTTAAGCTATGATACAAAAGATAATAAACCCTACCGTAGAAAACTGGGCTTCTTTAAGCATAAGGCCAAAACTGCCTGCCGCTAATCTTGAGGAACTCACAAACCAGATATTTAAAGAAATACAAACCAAAGGTGACGAAGCTGTAAAAAAATATACAGGTTTTTTTGATGGTACAATTCCGCCAAACCTTAAGCTTACACCAAAAGAGATCAGTACCGGGGCATCGCAGACTTCTAAGGAATTACAGGCTGCCATACAATTAGCAAAGGCCAACATAGAAAAATTTCACCTTTCACAAAGAGAAGAGAAGAACATAATTGAAACAACTACGGGAGTTAGCTGCTGGAGAGAAAGCCGTGCAATAGAAAAGGTAGGCATTTATATTCCTGGAGGCTCTGCCCCATTATTTTCTACAGTACTTATGCTGGGCTTACCTGCTAAAATTGCAGGATGTAAAGAGATCATTCTGTGTACACCGCCTGATAAAAGCGGAAAAATCAACGATGCAATACTGTATGCAGCACAGCTTACAGGCATAGAAAGCATATACTGCATTGGCGGTATCCAGGCCATCGGTGCTATGGCAATCGGCACAGAGAGTGTTCCAAAAGTAGATAAGATCTTTGGCCCCGGCAATCAATATGTAACTGCCGCAAAGCAAACCGCCATAGACTTTGGCGTGGCTATAGACCTGCCCGCCGGACCGAGCGAACTATTAATAATAGCCGATGCCTCATCTAATCCTGAATATATAGCTGCCGATCTATTGTCTCAGGCAGAACACGGTGCAGACAGCCAGGTCATCCTTCTTAGCAATAACGAGAATATAATTAATGAAACGCTTAAAGCACTATCTGTTCAAATTGAAATGCTTCCGCGAAAAGAGGTGGCGACTAAAGCATTGCAAAACAGTAAAGCTATTGTGTTAGACACTATCGAAAATTGCGCTGAATTTAGCAATCAATACGCTCCCGAACACCTCATACTCGCCTGTAATGATGCCGAAAAGTATACTAAGTATATTACTAATGCAGGATCTGTGTTTTTAGGCAACTATAGTTGCGAGAGTGCTGGTGACTATGCGAGCGGAACAAACCACACGCTCCCTACAAATGGCTTTGCAAAAAATTACAGCGGCGTGTCGCTGGATAGTTTCATTAAGAAAATAACGTTCCAGAAGATAACCCCTGAAGGCTTACAAAACATTGGCCCGGCCATAGAGATAATGGCCGCAGCTGAGCAGCTCGATGCCCACAAAAATGCAGTTTCAATACGATTAAAAGATCTTAAAAATGTTTAATTTAAATACACTTGTACGCCCAAATATCCTTGCCCTTGAAGCCTATTCTTCGGCAAGGGATGAGTTTTCGGGAAGTGAAGGCATCTTTCTGGACGCTAACGAAAATCCTTTTGGAAACTTAAACCGTTATCCTGATCCTCTGCAAAAAGAACTTAAACAAAAGTTATCGGCAATAAAATCAGTTGATACCGGAAATATTTTTACTGGCAATGGCAGCGATGAAGCCATAGACCTGTGTTTCCGTATTTTTTGTAAACCGGGTAAGGACAAAGCGCTAATCTTTACCCCTACTTATGGTATGTATGAGGTTTCGGCAAACGTAAACAATATCGAACTGATAAAAGTTGAATTGGATTCTAATTTCCAGATTGATAGCGATACCGCAAAAGATGCATTAGAAGACAATATGATAAAACTAATCTTTATCTGTTCGCCAAATAATCCTACCGGAAACACGATTAATAACGTTGAGGATATCGTGAAGAGCTTTAATGGAATTGTTGTTGTAGACGAAGCCTACGCCGATTTTAGCAATACATCTTTAATCGATAAAATTGATGTATACCCTAACCTTATAATACTGCAAACCCTTAGTAAATCATGGGGACTTGCAGCAGCCCGCATAGGGATTGCCTTTGCATCTGCTGACATAATAAAACTATTCAATAAAGTTAAACCACCTTACAATATCAGCAGGCTCAATTATACTGCAGCCGTGGATGCCCTGGATAAGTTAGAAATCTACAAATTACAAAAGTCTACGATAATCTCAGAAAGGGAAAAACTCACTGCGGCTTTAGCAAATCTGCCAATGGTCAAAAAAGTATATCCATCTCAGGCTAATTTTTTATTGATACAAGTTACCGATGCAGACAAGATTTACAATGCCTTGGCAGCAAAAAACATAATTATCAGGAACCGAAACAAAGTAGTTAACAACTGCCTGAGAATTTCTGTAGGTACTCCACAGGAAAATCAGGAATTAGTAGCTGCTTTGAAAACTATTGAATCATGAAAAAAGTATTATTTATAGACAGGGATGGCACGCTGGTTATAGAGCCCCCTGTTGACTATCAATTGGACAGCCTTGAAAAGCTGGAGTTTTATCCGGGTGTTTTTCAGGGACTTTCAAAAATCGTGAAAGAACTCGATTATGAATTGGTTATGGTTACGAACCAGGATGGCTTAGGAACAGATTTTTTTCCTGAAGATACGTTTTGGCCTGCACACAACAAAATGATACAAGCTTTTAAGAATGAGGGTATAGTTTTTAGCGAAATAATTATTGACAGAAGCTTTCCGCACGAAAACCTGCCTACAAGAAAACCGGGAACTGCCCTGCTCACCCACTTTATAAAAGGAAATTATGACCTTGAAAACTCTTATGTAATTGGTGACAGGCTTACCGATGTTGAACTTGCAGGAAATTTGGGGTGTAAGTCTGTTTTTATGGGTCAGGAATGTGAAACCGCAACATTAGTGACACAAAGTTGGGAAGCAATTTACAGGCACCTGAAACAACTGCCCCGAAAAGCAAGTGTTGTACGCAAGACAAATGAAACCAATATTGCCATTACGGTAAACCTTGATGGTACAGGCCAGAGTAATATTACCACAGGATTAGGCTTTTTTGACCACATGCTGGATCAGCTGGCACGCCACGGCGGTATTGATCTTTCCATAAAAGTTGCTGGTGATCTGCAAATAGATGAGCACCACACCATAGAAGATACCGCATTGGCACTTGGTAATGCTTTCCTGCAAGTCCTGGGCAGTAAAAAAGGAATTGAGCGCTATGGTTTTTTATTGCCTATGGACGACTGCCTGGCACAGGTGGCAATTGACTTTGGCGGCAGGCCGTGGTTAGTTTGGGATGCTAATTTTACCCGTGAAAAGGTTGGAGAAATGCCTACCGAAATGTTCCTGCATTTTTTTAAATCGTTTAGCGATACCGCAAAATGCAACCTCAATATCAAAGCCGAAGGTGCAAACGAACACCACAAGATAGAAGCGATATTTAAAGCGTTTGCAAAAGCCGTTAAAATGGCCGTTAAACAAACAGATAATTACAACATACCCAGCACAAAAGGAATATTATGATAGCAATACTAAAATATAACGCCGGCAACACGCAATCTGTAGTGAATGCAGTGACCAGACTGGGCTATAACTGTGTAGTGACCAACGATGTAAACGAGATAGTAAACGCCAATAAAGTCATTTTTCCAGGTGTGGGCGAAGCAGGATCGGCAATGGCTCATTTAAAAGCGAATGGCCTTGATACAATTATTAAGTCGCTAGAACAACCTGTACTGGGAATATGTCTTGGCTTACAGCTTATGTGCCGATTTTCTGAAGAAGGAAACACAAACGGACTTGGCATTTTTAACGCGGAGGTTAAAAAATTTCCTCCACAGGATATTGTTCCTCATATGGGTTGGAACAGAATTAAAGCCGACAATTTAGATCTTTTCTATAATATAAACACAGATGATAACTTCTACTTTGTTCATAGCTATTATGCTGAAATAAGCAAATATGCTGTAGCCGAATGCAATTACATTTTACCCTTTAGCGCAGCATTGAAAAAAGATAACTTTTATGGAGTGCAGTTCCATCCTGAAAAATCAGGGAGTGCAGGTGAGCAATTACTTAAAAACTTTTTAGAACTATGAAGATAATACCAGCTATAGACATAATAAATGGCAAATGTGTGCGCCTCACTAAAGGTAATTATGCGACCGAAAAGGTATACCATAAAAACCCGGTAGAAGTAGCAAAACAATTTGAATATGCCGGTATAAGATATTTACACCTTGTTGACCTTGACGGTGCAAAATCTGGTGGAATAGTTAATCATAAGGTACTGGAAACAATATGCAGCCAGACAAAACTTATAGTTGATTTTGGCGGGGGCATAAAATCAGACACAGATATTGAACTGGCTTTTAACAGCGGTGCTTACAAAGTTACTGTAGGCAGTATTGCTGTAAAAAACCCTGAACTTGTAACCCAATGGATATCTAAATATGGATCGCACAGAATTGTGCTGGGTGCCGACTGTAATAATCGAAAAATTGCCATTAACGGCTGGGAAGAAGACAGCAATATTGATATTATGAGCTTTATAAAAAAGTATGAAAAACTGGGCATCAAAAATGTAATTTGTACTGATATCGCGAAAGATGGAATGTTGCAAGGTCCTTCTACTCCGCTATATCTGGAAATTATAACCTCAACGGGAGTTAAACTTACTGCCAGCGGTGGCATATCATCCATCAAAGATGTTTATACCATGAAACAGATAGGCTGCGATGGGGTAATAATAGGCAAGGCTTTATACGAAGGAAAGATCAGTTTAAAACAAATCAGTAAACTATGCTAAAGAAGAGAATAATTCCGTGCCTTGATATTAAAGATAACAGGGTTGTAAAAGGCGTAAATTTTTTAGGCCTTAAAGATGCCGGAGACCCTGTTACGCTGGCAGCCCTTTATGCAGATCAGGGTGCCGACGAACTTGTTTTTCTTGACATAAGCGCCACTATAGAAAAAAGAAAAACATTGGCTGTGCTCGTTTCGGCAATTGCCAAAGAGATAAACATACCTTTTACCGTAGGCGGTGGAATAAACAGCGTTGAAGACGCCAAACTGCTCATTAACTGCGGAGCCGATAAGGTAAGCCTGAATTCATCTGCTGTAAAAAATCCACAGCTTATATATGATATCGCAAAGTCATTGGGAAGTCAGGCCGTGGTTGTTGCTATAGATGCAAAACTTGTAAATGGTACCTGGCAGGTTTTTATTAATGGCGGGCAAACGGCAACTTCCATAGAACTCGTTAGTTGGGCGAAACACGCCGAGAAAATGGGAGCCGGTGAAATATTGCTTACTTCTATGAACAATGATGGCACTAAAAACGGATTTGCAATGGACGCTGTTAACTGCGTTTGCAATGCTGTAAGCATTCCCGTAATTGCTTCAGGAGGTGCCGGATGTAAAGAACATTTCGAAGAAGTTTTTACCAATACTAAAGCTACTGCTGCATTGGCCGCAAGCATTTTTCATTATGGAGAAATAAACATTCCCCAACTAAAAGAATATCTAAACCAACAAAATATCCCCATACGATGATACCTGATTTTGAAAAAACAAATGGATTGCTTCCTGTTATCATTCAGGATGCCGTTAGCCTTACAGTACTGATGCTTGGCTATATGAACAAGGAAGCATTTGCAAAGACTAAGGCCGAAGGAAGAGTTACTTTTTTTAGCCGCAGCCGTAACGAGTTGTGGACCAAGGGATCAACTTCCGGAAATTATTTAAACGTAGCTACTATCAATTTAGATTGTGATAATGATACGCTGCTTATAACTGTTTATCCGGAAGGGCCGGTATGCCATACCGGAAATATCTCCTGCTTTGGTAACAAAGGCAGTAAAGGTTTTCTCTATACCCTTGAAAAAAAAATTGAAAACAGGATTGCATCGGATTTGGATACATCATACACAAACACCTTATTTAAAAGAGGTATTAATAAGATTGCGCAAAAAGTGGGCGAAGAAGCGGTAGAGTTGGTAATAGAAGCTAAAGATGATAACGATGATTTATTTAAGAATGAGGCCGCCGACCTTCTTTACCATTTCCTTATACTTTTAAAAGCTAAAAAAATGAACCTCAATACTATTGAAGATGTATTGCAAAAGAGAGCCGGTAGTAAATAAAACAGGGACAAAAAAAACCGCAGTTTACAGCTGCGGTTTTTATTCTTGTTCTTATATTATAAATGTCTAAGTTTATCTACGCGGGTGACCGATGCAAATTTCTTCATCAGCAGCTTTAGCTTCGGGTTGATGTAATTTTCACAAAACGGTTTTTGCGTATCGCTGAAATAATAATTCAACAGTTCATAACGGCTCATTTTAAAGTCGGCGAAAGAGAGAACCTGTGTAATTATAGGGTGCTCAAATTCTAATTGTAACCTGGCAATTGCCGATTTTGCTTCAGTACTATCTTCATCCTGAAAAGTATATACCGCAGAGCGGTATTTACCGCGCATTGAGTGCTGTGAGGTGCTGCCATGCGTATATAAATGTACAGCGATTAATGTATCAAAGCCGATAACTTCAGGATCATATTCAACAATTACTTCTTCAGAAAAGGAATTATTCCCTTCATCTGAGGCAATCCATCCCTGCTGCACTGACTGCACACCTTTTAAAGCCATGAAAACAGCTTCGGTACACCAATGGCAGCCACCACCAAATCCCGCTTTTTTAACCATTACTTATTTACTTCCGTGTCCGTTTCATCCCTTAGCTTTTCTTTAAACAGCTGTCTGAATTTTTTAAGCTTAGGGTCTATCACAGCCTGGCAATAACCTTCCTGCGAATTGTTTTTGTAATAATCCTGGTGGTATTCTTCGGCCTTGTAAAAATGGCTGAACGGCTTAAGCTCTGTTACGATTGGCTCCGCATACGCTTCCTGCAATTCTTCAACAACATTTTGGGCTGCCATTTTCTCCTGCTCATTGCGGTACAGGATGATGCTGCGGTATTGCGTACCCACATCGGCACCCTGCCTGTTTAGCGTAGTAGGATTGTGCGTACTCAAATGTATGCGCAGCAAATCTTCATAAGATATTTCGTCAGGATTATATGTCACTTCGATAACTTCGGCGTGGCCGGTCAATCCACTGCATACTTCCCTATAGGTTGGGTTATCAATCTTACCATCGGTATATCCGCTTTCAACTTTACTTACGCCTTTGAGCAATGTAAATACAGCCTCAGTACACCAAAAACAGCCACCTCCAAATGTAGCTTTCTTATCGTTTGTGGTTACCTTTTTCAGAGCAACTGCATTCATACAGTAGCGAAGGCCGCTTGGTGGAGGCCCATCCTGAAAAACGTGCCCAAGGTGCGCATCGCAGGTATTGCATAATGCCTCAATACGAACCATTCCATAACTTACATCTTTATGGTAGGCAACAGCGTTTTCTTTAATTGGCTGGGTAAATGAAGGCCATCCTGTACCGCTCTCAAATTTTTCTCCTCCATCAAATAACAACGTGCCGCAGCAAACACAGGAATATATTCCTGGTTCAAAAAGCGAACACATTTCAGAACTATGAGCACGCTCTGTACCTTTAAGCCTCGTAATCCTGAATTCTTCATCGCTCAAAAGTGCTTTCCACTCTTTCTCTGTTTTTTCAACACGATGATCCGGCTTTGGGTTACCTGTACTTGCAAACTTTACAATATCAATCCATTTTAGCATGATAATTTCCTTTCTTTTATTAATGTGAAGTTACCACATTAAGTATAAATACTATGCCAAAAAACTCATATATGATCTAACGACTTTATTACCGCTATAATGTCAGGTTATTGTCAATCATGTCATAGAAATTAACCTTTAACTTAAAACCTGATTTATCGTTTCGCATATTTTTATACTGCGATTTACTGCCCCGGCTCCCACTCATAAAAGAACTTCATTTAGGCGGAGGCACGCCTGCTTTCTTTAGCTCCAAAAGAAAGAACCTCTTCCCTTTTTACAATTTGCAACCCACAATGATAACAATGTTGTGTGTTCATATCTGCTCAATTTTACCTGACACAAAATTGCCTTAATTACCTGCAATAAACTATGATATATGTCATGCAGCTTCAGTAAATTTGCATAACCAATTGAGGTAATGATTATGAGTAAGTGTGAACAATGTATCGTTAGGGAATTCAGCTCGCTAAAGGCGCTGAATAAAGAAGAACTGCTCAAAATTGCTGATTGTAAATCATCGTATATCATTAAAAAAGGTGAACCCATTTTTACCGAAGGTGAAAATGTAAATGGCATTTTTTGTATTAAAGATGGCGTATGCAAACTTACCAAACTGAGTGCAAACGGCAACGACCAAATCGTAAAGCTCATTACTAAAGGAGAACTGCTTGGTCAGCGTTCCATGATAAGTGAAGAACCTGTAAACCTTAGTGCCATTGCAATAGAAGATATGGAAGTGTGCTTTATTCCGAAAACTGAGATTATGGGACTTTTTAAACAAAACAACCAGTTTTCTATGAATGTTATGAAAGCTATTTGCGGCGACCTTAAAGACGCCGACGAGCATTTAGTAACCATGGCACAAAAATCAGTTAAGCAGCGCCTTGCAGAAACACTTGTTTACCTCCTTGACACATTTGGCATCAATCCCGATAAAAGCCTGAATATAAAATTATCCCGCGAGGAGATTGCAGGGATGGTAGGCACTGCAACAGAGAGCTGCATCAGGTTATTGTCAGAATTCAATAAGCTGGGTGTCGTAGAACTGTCCGGCAAAAAGATCATTATACCGGACAGGAATAAACTTTTAAAATTAAGCTAGTATCTCCTCCTGACATGGGATGTGCAGAAAAGATACTTTTTCATACAGGTATTGGAATTGTTCCAATATCTCAATTTTTGACTGCGTAAAGAAACCTGATATACTAAATACATTCTTATAGTAGCTGATTCCTTCCAGTAGGTTCTTTTTAAACAAATTCCACTTTTTAACTTGTGCTGAAGTACAGAATCCTGCTGCTGCTTCTATATCTTTTATAAGATAATCTATATATAAAACCAGTTCCTTAATAAACATATTTGGTCGGTATGTAGCTGCAAGTACAGACTTATATCCATAGATATGACATACCATGTCTTTCAGCGAAACCTCCTTATCAAAGTAGGCCATGTTAGGTCCCGGGCAAACAACAACGCCCTGCGCTTCTCCTTTTATTACTATATTGTTCTCAAGATAAGCGGGATTGGCAAGTCCTACACAAAGACACGATTTTACTGTAATATCTTCAACCCTGCTCTCATATTCTTCTATACATAAATTATCCTGCAGTTTTTCCAGCTCATGCAATTTAAGCTGCTGGTATTTGCGTGAAGCTGTGCATATCCCTTTCTCATCAAATTCCCTGCTTAGTGCCAGTAATTTTTTTGGACAGGAACTACCTGCCATGTTGTTATCAATCCTCTGATTTTTTAATTTTTCGTTGGTGGTACCTTTAACGGTATTAAAAGGTACGCCAAGCGGCGAAATATTACTTCTGTAAAAATCATTTTCTTTGGCTTCTGCAAGAAGTTTACGCGTTGCGGGATCTGTAGCTGTCGCTTCGGGTACCAAAAGAAACGGCGATCCCCAGCCGACTGAATCTGCCTCGTAATGTTCCAATAAAAATTCATGCTCCTCAGCTGTACCTACACCACCCTGCACAGTAATCTTAACCTGAGGCGGTTCATGCAATACGATGTCCTTTTGCTGCAGTGCTTTTTGTACCAATTGAAAGGTAGATGTTACAAGTTCTTTTTTTCTGTTCTTAAACTCCTCCATAATAGGTCCAAGAAGCAGACCATCGGTAGCAAAAGCATGCCCACCACAATTAAGTCCCGATTCTATCCTGTATTCTGAAACCCACACGCCTTTCTTAGCCAAAAAACTTCCCTGTATCATTGCCGATCTAAAATCGCTCACCTTCAGGATTATCTTTTTATTTAGTTGCCGCTTCGCATCAGGTAAAAAGTCACTAAATTCTGCTATGTAGCTAAACAATGACGGGTTCATGCCTGCAGACAAAACAAGTGACGAATTTAGCCTGCTATTGGCAAAACCCCTCAATGCTGCGTGGGCATCGTTGTATATAGCTGGTAATGGCATATTTTTATTAAAATTGGTCTTATCTACTTTTGTCATGATATTTACATCGATACTACCGGATTGCAAATGTTCACTTATAAAATTTTTCAGCGAATCAGCCATATCAAGTCCTCCCGATACTATCTCCTGAAATCCTTTTTTAATTTCTGATGTAGAGGGAAGCATCTGCATAAAATTGTCAAGGGAATTTTTACTTTCAGCCAATTCATTACAAAAAGCTTCAAATTTATTTTTTACAAGGGTATCAAGGGTGTTAAGGTAAGCTGTAATACGTTTAGCCCTGTAATCCTGCATTTTTTGAGTAATCTCAGTATATGGAAGGCTGAATTTTTTACTGTAGAAAGCGTGCATTTTTTCGATAAGCTCATCATCTACTATGGATACAACAGAATCTATTCCAAAATGCGCCACACGTAGTGGGCTGTCTATGGTATATGCCAAGCCCATTACGGGAATGTGGAAGTTGTGCAATTTATTATTTATCATATTTCCTGATTAAAAGTAATCTGCAAATATGACACTCTGTGATTATTTAAAACCTGATAAATATCATACAATTAAAGTTTTGGCTTATTAATTAAGTTACGCCTACAGGAATAAACTTATGTTAATTTTGAGAGTGTACAGCACACTGGTGTGTAACTTTATGAGTAATCAACAAACAACAGTAACATGAAGAAATACAAAACGGCCATAGTGGTAGGGAGCCTTAGAAAAGAATCGCTAAACAGAAAGATGGCACAGGCATTCATCAAACTTTCTGCTGAAAATCTGGAAGCAGAAATCGTAGAAATTGGAAATCTTCCTCTATACAACGAAGATCTTGAGGAAAACGTCCCTGAAGCCTGGACAGCATTCCGTAATGCAATGATCACTTTTGATGCCGTTCTATTTGTTACACCCGAATACAACAGATCTGTTCCCGGAGCGCTTAAAAATGCACTTGATGTAGGTTCGCGTCCTTATGGTAAAAGTGTTTGGGACAGGAAGCCCGGAGCAGTAATAAGTGTAAGTCCTGGAGCCATTGGCGGATTTGGTGCTAACCATCATTTAAGGCAGTCGCTTGTATTTTTAAATGTACCTGTATTGCAGCAGCCTGAAGCCTATATAGGCAAAGCTGATAAATTATTTGACAGCAATGGAAACATTAAAAATGATTCAACTACCGAATTTTTGAATAAATTTATTGCCGCTTTTACAAATTGGATAGCCAACAATCAATCGTAAGAGAGATAAACATCCTCAAAACAGCATTTACCAGCCTTCCTTTAAACCATCTTTAAGGGCAGCCTGGTATTTTTCTGTATTAAATTTGTAGAGATTTGGAGCTTTGTGCGCCCCCCCTCCTTTTCGGGGCTCGTCCATTTTATCTAATATATCGTAAGCCGTCATCTTCCTGTAAAAATTACCCCTGTTTAGCTTTTTGCCAAGAATGATTTCATATAGCTTTTGTAGTTCGGGCATAGTGAATTCATCCTGCAACAAATTATAGCCAATAGGCTTGTAGTTTAGCTGCCTTCTTAAGGTAATAAGTGCTTCATCAAAAATCTGGCGGTGATCCATCATCATCTCGGGAATACTGTTTATATCGCACCATTCAGTTACCGATGAAAGTTCATCTGTAACAAGTTCCACCGTAGTATAATCAACAAGGGCATAACACCCTATGGATAAAAATCGTTGTTTATGCCATAGCGTGTCAGGGTAGTCTTTAAAGAATCCTTCACTTCTATTTAGGGATGTGAACACATTAAACTGCTCTAAAAAAATATTTTGTGCTCCTGTACGCTCAAATAAGATACGTCCCGCAGCTGTATTTACATCTTCTTCTTTACCCATATATCCGCCGGGAAGCGACCATAAATCCTGACCTTTTAATTTTAAAAGCAGTACTTTCAGAGCACCGTCGTTAAAACCAAACACAACACAATCAATAGATACAGATGGCATGAATTCTTTCCATGCTGTTTCTGATCTTCTTTCTAATATCTCTCTCAAACTTTCTTCTCTTTCCATTAGTACAAAGGTAGTTAATTACATCTTTCCCTTACATATTAAAATTCTGCCGGTCAATTATTAAATATTAAAACTAATATTGATTTAAAATGAAGCATTAACAAATTATTATCTTATATTTGCATAATGCACTGCTTATCTGTTCATAAGCAGTGTGTGACTGCCAAACCGTAAAGGTTTTGTCGTTAAGTTAAAATTGTTATTTGTTTAAAAACCATCGGCTCCCGGAGTCGATGGTTTTTTATTTGTATTTACCTCTCACATAAAAATACTAAAAATCCTTCTGGCTTCGGCTCAAATCTGTGTAGCATATCTAAACTTACCAAAAATTTAACGATATACCGTCATTCCCTAAATCAACCATAAAACACAAAAAACTGTATATCAATAAGTTATTTGTAAGGCATCGATTTTGGCATATGGTAAATGTTTTGATGAAATAAGTAACAGGCCTGTAGCAATTTCCATTTTAAAGTTTTGCTTTTTGTTTTCTTGTCCCAGTTCAATGTATGGCTGATCACCATATCGCAACTTTGCAATGTAATAACAAAACAATAAACAGCATATTAAAACAAAACAAAAACATTTATCAATAGTAATCACAAATCTTAATCATTATGAAAAACTTATTCTTATCAGTAGCGGCAGTAGTAGTATCGCTTACAGCAGTAGCACAAAAACCGGGAGCGGCATTACTTAGCCCGTCAAACCACGCACTTGTATTAATAGATCATGAGAGCCAGATGGCATTTGCAGTAGGGAGTTCTCCAATAGACCAGCTGCGCAACAACGTAGCGCTTGTAGCGGGTGCATCTAAAATCTTTAATGTACCTACAGTCGTTACGACTGTGGCTGAAAAATCATTCAGCGGACCGGTATTCCGTGAAGTAGAAGAATTCTATCCTCAAAAAACTTCAAATTATATTGACCGTACTTCTATGAACACTTGGGAAGATGTAGCTGCTTATAAAGCTATAACAGGAAAGAACAAAAAGAAACTTGTTTTTGCAGGTTTATGGACAAGCGTATGTATTGTAGGTCCGGCGCTATCGGCTATAGGTGAAGGGTATGATGTTTATATTATAACAGATGCAAGCGCAGACGTTTCTAAAGAAGCTCACGAAATGGCTATAACACGTATGGTTCAGGCAGGTGCACACCCTATGACATCGTTACAATATTTATTAGAGCTTCAACGCGACTGGGCACGCCAGGAATCATACAAAGCGGTAACCGACCTTGTTAAGAAATATGGCGGCGCTTACGGTGTAGGTGTTCAGTATGCTCATGAAATGCTTAAGCATTAATAGCTAAACCTAAAAGGCTGTATGACCGTCGTAAGGAAGCATACAGCCTTTCACTACAACAACACAACTATCATTTTTAAGATTACCATAATGAAAACATTTATACATCTATTCCTGTGCCTGATAGTTACTGCAGCAGTATCGGCACAAAAAAAAGCTGACCTCATTGTGCACAACGCAAAAGTGCATACCCTTGACACTAAAAACACTATTACACAAGCTATCGCTGTAGCCAATGGTAAAATAATAAAGACAGGGACAAACAGCGATATCCTTAAGCTAAAAACAAAAAGTACTACAGTAATTGATGCCAAAGGAAAAACTATTATTCCGGGATTGTTTGATTCGCATATGCACATCATCCGCGGTGGCCGTTTTTTTAATACAGAACTTCGTTGGGATGGCGTCCGCTCATTAAAAAGAGCTTTAGCCATGCTGAAAGAACAGGCACAAAGAACACCTGCCGGGCAATGGGTACGTGTTGTTGGTGGCTGGAATGCCTACCAGTTTGAAGAAAAAAGACTGCCAACCCTTGAAGAAATAAACGAAGCTACAGGAAATGTACCTGCATTTGTACTGCACCTTTACGGCCATGCATATTTAAATAAAGCCGGTATCGCAGCTCTTAAGCTTGATGCCAATACACCTAACCCAAATGGCGGACTTATAGAAAGAGACATAAACGGTAACCCTACAGGCATGCTTGTAGCTGAGCCAAATGCTTTTATTCTTTACTCAACACTTTCTAAGCTTCCTGAACTTACTCCGGACGAAAAAGTAAATTCAACAAAACAGTTCATGAGCGAAATGAACAGGCTTGGCGTAACTGCTATTATGGACGCAGGAGGTGGTTTCCAGAATTACCCTGACGATTACGGCGTAACCACTAAACTTTGCGAGAACAACGAACTTACCATCCGTATGCCTTACTACCTTTTTGCACAGAAAGCAGGAAACGAACTTGCCGATTACACACGATGGATCAGTTCTGTAGAAATAGGTGCCGGCTGCGATATACCTAACGACGGTATAAAGAAATTCGGTAAGATGCCACAAATGGAATACCACGTTCAGGGTGGCGGAGAAAATCTTGTAATGAGCGCGGGAGATTTTGAGAATTTTGATGAGCCAAGGCCGGAACTTAGCCCTGCTATGGAAGGACAGCTAAAATCGGTTTTGTCATTATTGATTAAAAACAGGTGGCCATTTAGGATACACGCAACCTACAATGAAAGCATTAGCCAATTCCTTAATGTTATAGAAGACATAAATAAGGACACTCCTTTAAATGGTTTGTTATGGTTCTTTGACCATGCCGAAACGGTTTCTGAGGATAATCTTAAACGTATCAAGGTGCTTAATGGAGGTATTGCAATACAGCACAGGATGGCTTATCAGGCTGAAGCCTTTATAAAACGTTACGGTAAAACAGCTGCGGCAAACACCGTTCCTCTTAAAAAGATTATGGACATGGGTATTAAGGTTGGCATGGGTACAGATGGTACACGTGTGGCAAGTTATAACCCATGGGTTGGACTATACTGGCTGACTACCGGAAAATCGCTTGGAGGATTAAAATACATGGCAGCTGAAAATATCGTTGACCGTACCACGGCACTTAAACTCTTCACACAAGGCAGTGCACAGCTTATAGATCTTGATAAAGACAGAGGAGTACTTACCGAAAATTACCTCGCCGATTTTGTAATTCTTAGCGATGACTACTTTACAACTGCTGAAGATAACATTCTTACTATGGAAGCTAAGCTTACCGTTGTAAACGGTAAAGTTGTGTATGCCGATAATGACTTCAGGAGTTTTGCAGCTCCACTTCCAAAAGCAATTCCGGCATGGAGTCCTGTAAATTATTTTGGCGGATACCAAAAAAATTAAGCCATGAAAAAAATTATCAAACTTATATTAAGTTCTGACCTGCATTCTACAACCGCAAATTTCGGAATCTTATTCTTTAGAGTTGCCGTGGCTACAGAACTAATTGTGGTACACGGACTCAAAAAAATTGGTATTGGCGTAGCGGTTCCGGAAGACATCCCTAATCCTTTCGGATTTCCGTCAATACTAAATGACTTTTTAGCCATAGCGGCTAATGTTTATTTGCCTGTATTTGTCGTCTTAGGATTATTTACCAGGCTTGCTGCCATTCCCGCGCTGATTGTTACAGCCACCGGATATTTTATTATGCATGGAACTGACTCACTCATAGAGCGGGACATCCCATTCATGTACAGCATCGCTATGCTTACAATAGCAATTGTAGGCGGAGGAAAATATTCGGTAGATGGTTACCTGACGAAGAAATTAAACTAAACGTCATGAAAAAAATACTACTCTGTTTATTTCTGGTATCATGTATATCAGGATGGGCACAGCAACACCCCGGCTTTAAGCCGCTTCGCTTTAATGACGATTTTAGTTACCTGCAAAATGACAGCGTAAAAAACTGGTACGAAAGCATAAAGTATATTCCGCTAAGCACATCAGGTAAATATTATATCTCATTAGGAGGTGAAGCCCGTGGCCAGTACATCAGTACTAAAAATAACAAATGGGGTGATGAACCTGACGCTAAAAATGGCTATTTCTTGTCGCGATATCTTTTTCACACAGATATTCATTTGGGCAATTTAAGAGTATTTGGACAGTTTCAGAGCAGTTTGTCGCATAGTTTGCCAGACCCAAGCCCAATAGATAAAAATACGGCGGAAGTGCACCAGCTTTTTGCAGACTATAAAATTTTGAATACTGAAAATACTCAGTTACTTGCCCGCTTAGGAAGACAGGAAATGCAGTACGGTTCTCAGCGTCTCATAGGTGTACGCGAAAAACCAAATAACAGGCTGGCTATGGATGGTTTAAAATTTATTTTATCAAAGCAAAGTTTCCAGACCGATGCATTTTACATGCAGCCCGTTGCAAATATACCGGGAGCTTTTAATGATGAAATTAACGATAATGCAAAGCTTTGGGGAAGCTACACTGTACTTAATAATATAAAATTCCTGAAAAATATAGACCTGTATTACTTTGGTTTATGGAAAAGACAAGTCAGGATTGATGACGCTACAGGAGGTGAAATGAGGCATACCTTCGGAACACGAGTATGGAAGAACAAAGGGCCTTTTCAATATGACTTTGAAGCCGTTTACCAATTTGGCCGACTGGCAGGTAAAGATATTGCTGCATGGACGGTGTCTTCCAACATCAATTACAATCTGGAAAGTGTAATGTTTAAACCTACATTTGGATTGAAGACTGAAATAATTTCAGGAGATAATAATAAGAATGATAACAAGATACAAACCTTTAATGCCCTATACCCCAGAGGTGCTTATTTTGGCCTCGTTGCCCTTATAGGCCCTGCCAACCTTTGTGACATACACCCGTCGGTAAATCTTGAACTGACTGATGACCTTAGTTTTGGCGTGGATTATGACATATTCTGGAGACTGAGCAATAACGATGGCATCTATGCACCGAATATGCAGTTGTTATATTCCGGTGACGGTACAAACAGCAGTTTTATAGGCACACAATTAGCCGCCGATTTTGAATATAGCCTAAACACATTTGTATCGTTTGCTTTAGAAGGCGCCTGGTTCGGTTCGGGCTCGTTCTTAAAAGAAGCAGGGTCAGGCAAAGACTATTTATACGGAGCGTTTACGACAACTATTAAATTTTAAGCCGATAGATAGATATTACCCACTGAATTAAAATTGAAAAGCCTGAAGGAAACTTCAGGCTCTTTTTTCTGTGCGGATTTTATTTATCTAAACCATTCATAAAATCCAGGATCTCATGGCCTATCTCGTTTGCATGCGTTTCGAGAGCAAAATGGCCGGTATTATAAAATTTAACTTTTGCATCAGGAATATCCCTCTTATACAATTCTGCGCCAATAGGCAAAAAGAAAGGATCTTTATTACCCCAAACAGCAAGTAATTTTGGCTTTTTATTCCTAAAGTATTGCTGGAATTTCGGATACATCGCAACATTGTTCCGGTAGTCCAGCATAAGGTCCAACTGGATATCCAGGTGCCCGGGTTTATCAAGAAAATATTGGTCTAATGTGTAAGCTTCCGGTTCTATTAGCGAAACATCCGCAACACCTTCCTCATACTGAAAACGTGTCATCTTTATAGAGACAAAATCTTTGAGTGCATCACGGTTTTCCTGAGAAGGATCTGCCCAGTACTTTTTTACGTCGCTCCAGGCTGCCCCTAATCCCTCTTCATAAGCATTTCCGTTTTGTGAAATGATACCTGTAATCTTTTCTGGATTAGCCATAGCCAAACGAAATCCTGTTGGTGCTCCGTAATCAAAGACATAAAGAGCAAATCTTTTGAGCTTCAGCGTATCTATCAAGTCCTGCATAGCCTCTGCAAGATTATCGAATGTATAACTATAATCCGTAGCTGAAGGTGAATCAGAATACCCGAAACCAGGAAGATCCGGTGCTATGACATGGTATTTTTCCGCAAGTAGGGGTATAAGATTCCTAAACATAAATGACGATGTAGGATAACCATGTAATAGTAAGATAACCGGTGCATCCTGGGATCCCGCTTCCCTGTAAAAAATATTCATGTCTCCCGCTTTTATGGTACGGTAGTGAATCGTGTTTGATTTCATTAAATTTCCGTTTTTATTATTTATTTGTTTTTGCCCGTATAGCTGACAAAGGCTCATTATTGCTATGAATGTAGCAATCAATTTATTTGGTTTCATTTAACTTGATTTTGATAATACAAATCTACGTTGTACTTTTAATTATTATAAACGATTAATAATTATAAGTAAAATCACAATTAGAGATGAATAGTAATGATTTGAAAATATTTGAAACTGTCGCAGTGACTGCTAATTTCACTAAAGCGGCAGAGATGATGTATACGGTACAATCTAATGTGACTTCGAGAATAAAAAATCTTGAACAGGAATTTAATGCTGTTTTTTTTAAGAGGACTTCCAGATCAGTAGAGCTTACAGAACAGGGCAAACTATTTTTACAATATTGCCGGAGTATAACTCTTCTGACTGAAGAGATTAAAAACGAATTACAGAATGATAAAGAGATATCAGGAAACCTAAAAATAGGGTGTATTGAAACCACAATGGCACTTAAAATACCGGGGTTGATCAATCATTTCACCGATTTATATCCAAAGATAAACCTCAGTTTTAAAGCTGACAATTCCACTAATCTTATTAACGACGTTCTTACATATAAACTTGACGCGGCATTTGTTGTTGCGCCTGTTATAATGCCTGAACTGGATACTGTTAAAGTAAATGTAGAACGACTGGTACTCGTGACTTCTAAAGCTTATAACAATTTAAAGAGCCACTTAAAAAAGGATACTGTAAAAATTGTTGTATTTGACCAAGGTTGCAGCTATCGCGCCCGACTTGAAGTATGGCTTAAGACCAATGGTATTCTAAACTATCAATACACTATTATCAATACCCTTGAAGGCATGATCAATTTTGTAG
This sequence comes from Flavobacterium sp. DG1-102-2, assembly GCF_033042555.1. Classification (NCBI taxonomy): domain Bacteria; kingdom Pseudomonadati; phylum Bacteroidota; class Flavobacteriia; order Flavobacteriales; family Flavobacteriaceae; genus Flavobacterium; species Flavobacterium sp. DG1-102-2. Next base: position 1,026 of record NZ_JAWLIK010000017.1, on the reverse strand, counting down.
AAGCAGGTATTGGCATCACACTTTTACCCGAAGATGTAATTAATAAGCTTTATTATAACCGAAATATAAATTCGTTTACTGTTAAAGGAGAACTTGGATTAATGACAACTGTGATAGTATCACGAAATGATATACCAAAATCAAATGCTTTAAAAATATTTACAGAAATGTTTAAATAAAAAAAAGGCTGATTTTCATCAGCCGCTTACGTTTAATCTACCAGCTCAAGATTATCGCTCGGTATTCTGTCTATCAAATAATTATAAGGATCTATACCCGCTTGATATGGCTTTTCTTCAACTGTAAAAGTATAGGTATTGTCTTTTTTATTCACTTTTACCCTTTTGTACGCAAGCACTTTTCCTGCATTCAGGTCATTATCAGGCTCAGTAAATACACCTACATCAATATAATCATTGACAGCTATTGCTGTTTCACGACCCATGCCATCTACCCTGAACTTTTCAGAAGTCGTTTTAAGCGTAACCTCATAACCTCCGTCTACTTTTTTAGAGGTAACCTTTAAAGCTCGGTTAGAGAAAATTGTTATGTTCTCAAACATATCTTTAATCAGGTACTGCATGTCTGGCGGCGTTACTTTTTTAAACTCATTAACCGCAGCAATAGATGTTGAGTACGGCGGATTTTTATAGCCATACTTTTTTACCAGGTTGCTTAGGGTTAGATTAACTTTATCTTCCCCTATCATTTCCTTAAGGTAGTACATCACAACACTCGCCTTGTTATAATGAATGTATTGCTGCCCCTGGGTTTTCATAAGTGTCTCCTCCTCTTCGCTCTCACTGCTGCGTCCGTTAAGGTAGCTATCCATTTCATACTCAAGGAATTTTTTCATTTTGTCCTTTCCATATTCTTTTTCCATAACCATAAGGGCAGAATATTGCGCAATGCCTGCCGGCAGGTACAAGCGATAACTGAACGCTCCTTTTTTGAACTTCAGTCTTCTCTATATTAGGCCTAAAACAAACCGGGCTGCCAATGGCAGCCCGGTTCTTTTGTTCTTTA
>NZ_JAWLIK010000016.1:0-88828 GCF_033042555.1 Flavobacterium sp. DG1-102-2 | reverse complement strand
GGTGAAATTGGTAGACACGCCAGACTTAGGATCTGGTGCCTCACGGTGTGAAGGTTCGAGTCCTTTCACCCGCACAAGAATACAAATGACGCCATTGAATGCCAATGGCGTCATTTTTGCTTATACCATTCTTTTTCTACTACCCAAATCCGATTGTTGTTTAAAATTCTCGTTGGCAGTGATATTATCTGGCCTTTGTCCGGGAATCAGTTCAAACATTCAAAACCATTAATTGTTTAAAGAAAAGGTATTGAACAATCGTAGTATGTACTAAAGGTTGTGTTTTGAATAGCGATTGAGGGATTTGGTATATTGACTATTTCAATTCCAATCTAAACTCACATTTAAAATGCAATAGTATAGATATGCACTTTTGAAGCTGCAAGATGAAGGTTTTATCAATTCTGAGATATTAACTCTGCATAGTACGCAAAGAAACGCAGGCCATGGCTTTATCATTTAGGAACGCAAATACAAACCCTGCGGCAATAGGAATGAACAATGAAAAAAGGGTTATTATTTCAGGTTCAGGGTGCACTCCAAAGAAAATGATAAGCCCTAAGAACCAGGCGGGGATATTGCTTAGCAGTTTTATTTTTGACATGTAAGCGAGTGAACCGATAAACAGGAATACTGCTACAGGAAGCCCCAGCCCTCCAAAATAGTTACTTAAGAACATACCGGTAAGCTGTATAGATAGCCCCATAACGATGCCCAGGGCAATTTGCAAAAATGCTTTCAGGGAAGTGATTATTGTTTTACCGAATATGTAAAAGCTAACCCATGCTACAAACATTACCCATGTAGGCCACTGGGCTGCAAAAGAAACGGATACGGCAACTGCCCCGAATAGGCCAAGGAGGATGCCTGTTGAAAATGTTTTCATGATTGTTTATTTTTGTAATTAATAATTTGCCTGACCAATATCAAGCCTTTCTATTTTGCCATCGGCAGTAAGGGAGAATTTAAAATAGGTCTTGAAGTTGCCCCACCGGTCGCTGTGGAATTTACCAAAAAGGCTCAGCCCGTTGTTTTCCACCTTATCTATGGAAGTAAAACGTTCATGCCCCAAGGCCGCTTCGAAAAACTTCCTGAAGTTCATTTTACGCCCGTCGTCATATAACTCCGCATCGGGGGTAAATAGTGCAAACCATGCTTTTGCATCAGCAGACTGTAAAGCATCAATAGTTTTTTTTGCTGTAGGATTGGTTATTACAGATGTATCCATAACGGTATCTCTTTTATTCTGGCTGCAGGCAGATAGTGTTAGCAGTAGGCAGAGGGCTATTATTGTTGATTTCATTATGTATTTAATTTGTAGCCCCTCCGTTAACCAAAAGATGTTGCCCGTTAACAAAAGATGACAGGTTGCCCGCAAAGAACTCGGCGGCGTTTGCCACGTCTTCTACTTCGGCAAGCCTACCCATCGGGCAGCTGTCCAATAATTGTTTCCTGAGTTCAGGATAGCTGCCCTCTTCGGCAAATATACCCGAATGGTCTACCGCAAAAGGTATAATGGAGTTTACGGTTACACCCCTGTGCCCAATTTCTTTAGATAGGATATCTACAAGGTAACGCGGTGTGGTTTTGCTGCCGCCATATACCGCCATACCGGGAACAGGAAATGATGTGGTACTGGATGCGATGTAGATAATCCTGCCGTTGTCTTCAATATTTTTAGCGGCCTGCTGCATTGTGAAGTAGGTACCTTTGGTGTTGATATTAAACACACGGTCAAATTGCTCCTCAGTAAATTCAGTCACCGGTACCTCTACCAGTTCTATACCTGCGTTTGCTACTACAATATCTATTTTCCCAAAGGCAGCTTTAGCCTCTGCAAATAAACGCTCCAGGTCAGCCACTTTACTGATGTCTGCCTGCACGGCAATAACTTTAGCTCCCATTGCCTGTATGTTGCTTACTACTTCGTCGGCACTTGCTTTATCTCTGGAATAGTTAATGACTATGTTGGCGCCCAATGCGGCATAACGTTCTGCTATGGCTTTGCCTAAACCTCTTGCTGATCCTGTAATTATTGCTGTTTTGTTGTTTAAAGTTTTCATGATATGTTTAATTTTTAAAATTGTTGATTTGTTGATTTAAATGTGTTATTGAGATAGTAGTGATTAGACTGTATGGCGTCTAATATGTCAAATCTGTTATATCTAAGTCTAATTAAGCCATCCCTCCGTTAACACCTATATTCTGTGCATTGATCCATTTGGCTTCATCACTAGCAAGAAATACTACCACGTTGGCGATATCCTGAGGTTCGCCAATTCGGTTAAAAGGAGAAAGGGCAGCAAGGCGGTCGATTACTTCCTGAGGTTTTCCGTTAGTAAACAGCTCTGTATTGGTAGGGCCGGGAGAAACCGAATTTACATTAACGCCCCTGTTTCCAATTTCTTTAGAGAATACGCGGGTAAGTTGTTCTACCGCTGATTTTGTGGCTACATAGGTAGCATAGCCGGGAAGCATGATGCGGTTAACTGAGGTTGAAAAGTTAATGATAGAACCATTGTCAGACAGTTTGGTGGCAGCCTCACGAAGGGTGTTAAAGGTACCTTTTACGTTGATGTCGAACTGGCGTGTAAAATCTTCGTCGGTTGTTTGTGCAACGGGCTTGGTAATCATAATACCGGCGTTGTTTACCAGTACATCTATACGGCCAAAGTGGGCAATGGCTGCATCGAAAAGGTTTCTAACATCTTCGCTTTTACTAACATCGGCCTGTAAAGCTATCGCTTCGCCACCGTGGGCAGAAAGTTCTGCGGCAAGGCTTTCTGCAAGTTCTTTACCACCTGCATAGTTGATGATTACTTTTGCTCCTGCGTTTACTAAGTTGCGGGCAATGGTGGCACCAATGCCTCTTGAGGCTCCGGTTACCAATACTACTTTTTGATTTAAATTGCTCATAATATCTTGTTGTTTAATTATAGAGCAAAGATGCGGCGATGGGCGCCCTCAAAAAGTACACGATTTACAGCATAAGATACAAAAATCTAAGATTGGCTGGAATTATGCGTTTTTCTGTAATCGGCAGGTGATTGTGACGTGTATTTTTTAAAGTAATTGCTAAAGTGGGTACTCTCTGTAAACTTTAAAAAATAGGCAACCTCTTTAATACTCATGGCAGAGTTTTGCAGAAGTGACTTAGCCTCGCTAATCGTTTTTTCGGCCAGCCAGGTGCTGATGGTCTTACCGGTCTTACTTTTAATTACGTTGCCAAGGTAATTGGGGTGCAGGTGTTGGAGGTCGGCATAGTCGTTAGCGCGAAAAATTTTATCGGCACGGCCATTAAAAAGGTCGCGGTAATGGTTCTCTAAATTGAGTTTAAAGATTTTTACAATTTGCGAACCACGGTTACCCTCATAAATAGGGTCGTAGTCTTTAAAAAAGTATTCTTTTATTTTAAGAAGTAATACGACAAACAGATTGCCTATGATACGGTTCTTAAAAGTTGAAGTTCCCCAATACTCTTTATGGATATAAAAATACAGTTTCTCCATATCGTTAAAGATATCCATAGATAGCACGCGTGGCTGGATGGTCTCAGTCAGCAGGAACGAGAAGTCTTCAAAAACATCCTGATGTACGTTTTCGCGCAGGTAATCTTCGCTAAAAGTGATGAGGTAGGCCTCATTGATATTTGTCCATTCGAAAGTACGGTAGTTGCCGGGATTGGTAAAGTAGATGGTTTCGGGTTCAATCAAAAAATTATGCTCATCTATACTGTACTTCCCATGCGCATCTTTTACAAAAATGAAACTAAAATAGTCGGGTCTGAAGGGCGGCGATGTATAGGGCAATTCAGTAATGGTATCTTTTAAATTGAATACCGTAAACCCGATATCCTGATTTATTAAATCGAGCGGTAGGCCGAGTTCCTGATATAGGTCGTATAGGGTCTTGGTAAGATACTGAGGTTTTGTCAATGCCATCGCGTAAATTATAACGAGAAAATGTTTTACCATAAATGTATAATGATAGAATCATATATCAAATTATAACGGATAAAAAATAAAAACAATGTATGGAAAGTCAGCAGAGCCTTATAGTTCGTTTCAGGTGAATATTTTCCTCTATTGAATGTTGTAATTCAAAAATAGTGGCCTACCAATAAGTTGCACATAATAAGAATTTCACGCTTGTCGTTCAAAGATTAATACTACACTTAAAAGCCTCAAATCTTTCAGCAAATGGTTCGGGTTTTGTACTATAAGGTAAACAACTTAAAAGCTTCTGATGTCTCAGGAGCTTTTTTTTATGCCCATATCTTTCTTATCTTTATAGAAACCCTTTTTTTATGAATGCTTTTCTATTTGCCTGGAATCCTGAGAAGTGGCCATGGCCAGATCTTGAACAGGATGTAAAAGATCTTGAAGAAACCGGATTATTTACAGATGCCTGGAGCTGTGCCAGCCATAAAGCCGTGCGTGAGGGAGACAGGGCATATCTTATAAAATTAGGTAAAGAACCTAAAGGCATTATTGGTTCGGGGTATATATCGTCTGAACCGTTTATGGGCAAAAACCATCGCGGACAGCCAAGGATGCGTATCCTTGTCAATTTTGAAAGGCTGCTTGATCCAAATAAAGAAGAGATACTTTTGCTGGATGTGCTAAAATCAGGTTCGCTGGCCGCGCAGCACTGGTCTACGCAATCTTCAGGCATAAGGATAAAGCCTGAAGTTGCCGATGAGCTTGAAGATGTATGGCAGGATTTTCTCAGGAATAAGCGAAAAGGCTAAGCTGTCACTGCTGTCTTTGTAAGTTCCCTACGGTATTCGGAGGGATTCATGCCGTTATTTTTCCTGAAGAATTTGGTAAAATGGCTTTCGTCGGTAAAGCCAAATTCTTCTGCAATCTCGGTGATGCGCTTGTCACTGAATTTTAGCCTGGCCTCAATAAGCTTCATTCGGTGATTGCCTATGTATTGCGGTATGGTTTCATTCGTATGCTTTTTAAAATACTTCCCAAGGTATTTGTCTGAAATTCCAAATACGGTACTCATAACCTCTGTGCGCAGCAGTTCTGGAGAGTAGATATTCTTCTGGATGTAATTTATGATGTCCAATGCTTTCTCTTCTGTCTTTTCATCTACTATCTCAGGCAGGTATTTTGCAATGTTGCGGGCTACCAAAACAATAAGCGTATTGACAAGCTGCTGGATAAGCTCCTTATTGTAAAGGTCGCGGTTAACATATTCGCGTATTATGGCTTCGGTAATTGGCTTTACCAGTGTTTTATCAGAAAGGTTTTTAAGTATGCAGCCCGGCTGGTGGTTCGCATTGTTCAGTATGTACTCAAGCCTTTCCACATCTTCAGAATGAAAGGCTTTCGACTTGATATAGATATCATTAAAGCGGAGAAAGAAAAACTCGGTAGTCGTTTCTATAGTGAATGAGTGGCAGTCTTCAGGAGTTATAAGAAACATATGACCTGCATGATACTTAAATTGATTTTGGTTTATGCACTGCTTTCCTGTTCCGGAAATTATATACACCAGCTCAAAGAACATGTGTTTATGGCCTTCTTTAGGCATATCGTCTAATGTCTTATAGATAATTTCAAACGGCTGGTATAAATGTTCTCTCTTCATGGCGTAAAATTACTGAAAAAAGGAAATTATATACCGAAAATTAAACTTTTAACAGTATAATTTTGCTTTTATAAAATGAGACAAATCATGAAAGCAATTATTTTAAATGAATTTGGAGGTGTAGAAAACCTTCGGTATACACAGATAGATAAACCTTTAGCTGGTGCTGATGAGGTAGTAGTCCAGGTAAAGGCAATAAGCATTAATCCGGTTGATGTTAAGACAAGAGCAGGGAAGGGGGTTGCGGGAAGGCTGAAAGACCATCTGCCACTAATATTGGGTTGGGACATTTCAGGTATAATTACCGAAGTTGGTCCATCTGTAACCAAATTTAAAGTGGGTGATGCGGTTTTTGGAATGGTAAACTTTCCGGGTCATGGCAAGGCTTATGCCGAATATGTAGCCGCTCCCGCAGATCAACTGGCGCTAAAACCTTCAAACATATCTTATGAAGAAGCTGCGGCGGCAACATTGGCAGCATTAACAGCATGGCAGGCTGTAACACGTCTTATAAATGTGAAAAAAGGAGACAGGGTGCTCGTTCATGCAGCGGCAGGCGGAGTAGGACAGTTTGCGGTGCAGATAGCGAAAAATCTTGGTGCTTATGTTATTGGTACGTCTTCGGCTGCTAATAAAGATTTTGTTCTTAGCCTTGGCACCGATGAATACATAGATTATAAAGCCCAGCCTTTTGAAGAGGTTGTAAGCGATGTTGATTTTGTGTTTGATAGTGTTGGTGGCGAAAACATAGACCGTTCGTTAAAAGTCATTAAAAAAGGAGGGAGCATTATCAGTATTCCATCAGGATTAAATGACGCGGTTATAGAAAAAGCAAAAGCACTAGGCATTAACGGATACCAATTTATGGTAACCTCTAACGGAACCGATATGGAAGCCCTGGCTGGTCAGCTGGAACGTGGCAAACTGAAATCGCATGTGTCAAAAGTATTTTCATTTGATGAAATGGCAGAGGCTCATTTACACATTGAAAGCGGCAGGACAGTAGGTAAAATTGTAGTAACATTATAAATAAGAACATGAAGTGTATATTTTTTGAAGTGGCATTTTTTATTACAGTATCGGCTTCGGTAGCGCAAACCGTGCAGCCAAAGTTAGAAATAGTGGCAGAGTTACCTGTCAGGCCGGGTAACGTGGCGGTATCAAAAGAAGGTAGAGTGTTTGCAACCATCCATCCTTTAGGAAGCAGCGAAATTCAGCTTATCGAGGTAAAAGGTAAAACGGAATACAGGCAATATCCTGATGCCTCTTTTCAAAAGAATGGTAAACCGGCCTCAGATGCGGCACTTGATACGCCATTAGGGCTGACTTTTGATAAAAACGACAATCTTTGGGTAATCGATATGGGGCAAACAATTGGTAAAACAAGATTATGGAGTTTTGATATCGCTAAAAATAAGCTCATCAATACGATCGAGCTGCCCTTGGATATTGCTCCTAACGGAAGTTTTATTCAGGATGTTGCCATAGACGATATCCATCAATGGGCTTTTCTGGCAGATATAGCCAATCCTGGAATTATTGCCGTCGACCTGAAAACCGGTAAGGCACGACGATTTAGCGGAGCTGCAGCATTGCAGTCAGAAGATATAGATATGGTTATTGATGGAAAGGTGACTTACTTTGGCGGTAAGCCGGCACGCGTTGCCGTAAATCCTATAATCATTTCTCCTGATAGGCAAACCCTTTATTTTGGGTCAATGAACGGAACAAAATGGTATAGCCTGCCTGTAAAATTGTTCAGGGATAATGCAAATGATTTGGATATAACTGCCGCCATAAAAATAGTAGGCGATAAACCAATAAGCGATGGTGCGGGCATAGATGGTAAGGGGAATCACTACTTTACTAATCTTCCCGGGCATGCTGTGAGCAAACTATCCACTAAAGGAAAGTTGACAGATATTATTAAAGATAATAGGCTATTATGGCCGGATAACGTATATTACCGTAACGGTTGGCTTTACATAAGCGTTAATCAGCTTAATACCACGCCCGCTTTCACAGGTGGTAAAGATGAAGGCCACGCTCCTTATTTTATTTATAAATTCAAAAATCCTGAATAATTATGAATACATACAGTTTTCTTATCCTTCGCCTGGCTATAGGGGTCAGTATGTTTACCCATGGCTTGGTGCGCCTTCCTAAGCTTACGGCTTTTAGCGTCTGGATGGTAAATAGCTTTAAGGAATCGATGCTGCCTGAGGTAGTTGTAACTCCATTCAGTTATGCACTTCCCGTGGCTGAATTTACGATAGGGCTTTTGCTGCTGTTAGGACTGTTTACAAAACAGGCTGCCTTTGCAGGAGCAATTGTAATGCTGATGCTTCTTTTTGGTACCGGAATGATAGAAAACTGGGAAGCTGTTCCTTCGCAATTAATCCATGCTGCATTGTTTGCGGTACTGCTGCATTTTATAGGCAGCAACAAATATGCATTAGATAACGTGCTCAAACAGTAAGCTAACTATAAAATAAAGCAGCCCGTAAAGAGTCATCTTTACGGGCTGCTTGCCAAATAAACTAAAGTTTACTTGTTATTATACAATAAACAGGCTTGCAATACTTACTGCTGTAGGTCCGGTTATTGGTTCATCAAAAGATTCTGGTCCTGCTGCTGCAGGAATGTTAGGCACTGTTGATGTGTTGAATCCTGCTTGTACTGCTAGTTCTTCACCATCATATACGGCCTGTGCAGCTGCTGGAAGTCCGCCACGGTCGCTGCCTACAATCCATCCTTTTTGTCCTCTTAATCTTCTTATCTGAGAGGCGTGCATCGCTTCAACTGAGTGAATTTGCAATGCAGTAGTCAGTAAGTCTCCATTAGAGATAAGATTTCCTGCCTGGCCTTTATAAGCGCGTACTCCTGTATCTTCAAAAGCCTGGGCTAATGCAAGAAGGGTAGGGTAATCGTTAAAAGGATCAAAGTTACCGCCTGCTGTAAAGTCAAAAGTTGGTTTAGCCGGTGCGTCGGCACCTAATGCATTTGCAAGAAGGCTTACGTGTGCATTTTCATGTTTTGCTATCTGTGCTATAATTGCCTGGTCAGCCGCCGGTATAATACCAGAATCTAATGCCATAGCATAGAATTCATCTTCAAGGTATTCTAAGGTAAGCGCTAATTGCAAAGCTTCGGTTGGTGTTTCCTGAGGTCCCATAAATGTTGCAGCATTTGCTTTTGTAGGAGCTAAGAATGCTGATAATCCAAATGGTACTGCTGCCATTGCGGCTACTTTTCCCATATTCTGGAACTGGTTAAAACTATCTCTGCGTGAGCCTTTAGCCTGCATGCTGTTGATCATGCCTTCAGTTGTAAACGACTCTAAAAATTTTATGATATTCATGATGTGTCGGATTAAAAGTTAGATTATGGTAAGAATTGAGCTGTAAACTTAGTCTGGATAACATCTAAAGCAGATACTGCTGTGATGATCTGAGACGGTTTAAGTGCCTGTCCAAGTCCTGTAGTAGGATCTACAACATCGTCTCCTGCAAAATCAGCAGAACCAGGGTTGATAAGGCTTCTTATCGCTGCTGCGTGACGTGCTTCTACAGATACAATTTTACCTGCAAGTACAAGATAGTCAGGGGTAGTAATGTATCTTCCTGCTCCGTTGTATGCTGCTACTCCTGTATCTTCAAGGGTTTTGGCAGTTGCAAGAACCTGAGCCCTGCTGCTAAAGCTTAAAGATCCATAATCAAATTCAAGTGCCGGTAGCAACTGGTCCTGGCTGGTAATTACACCAGATATTGCTGCCTTGAAAAACTCTCTGTGTATAACTTCGTGTCTGTAAAGATCAGTAAGTACTGCCTGCTCTTCTGAATTGAAGGTAGATCCAAAAGTGTTACTGTTTACTACTCTTGTATAGAAATCTGCTTCTAACTGCTCAAGTGCATAAGCATAAGTAAGGACACCAAGGTCGCCTCCTCCTAAATCAAAAACACCATTTCTAACTCCCGGTTTCTGGTCATCTTTAGTGCCGCCGTTATTGTCGTCGTCACTGCTGCAACCAGCCATAACAAGCCCTGCTCCCGCAAGGGTAATCCCGCTGATCCTTAGAAAGTTTCTCCTGCTGTGCAGCGACTTAACTTCCTCTACTTGTACCTTTTTCATAATATGAAAGAATTAATAGTTAATAATCTTTTGGCAGGTGTGGCCAGATATTTTTGTTGGTAATCAAAGTTACTTTTAACTTACGGCGATTAAACAGTCTTGGTTTTTAACAATTGAATAATTTATTGCATTTTAACTTTTTTTTAGCAAAATCTTCAAAGTGAAAACGTTTTTAACATGTTGATTATTAGTTGTTTTGGTTTCTTTTTTGGTGTAGTTTATTAAAATGCTTTAACATTTGTTCGTTTTTTAAGTTTATGAGTTAATTAACTAAAAATCAATGTTATTTAATTGTTACGATGTTAAATTTTATACAATTAACCTTACATTCAGTTTTTAAAAAATGATTTTAATGAAGATTTGGTATAAATTGTAACTATTATCTAATGAACGGCGAAAAAATCATCATTTTTTTGTTTCTTTACAGTATAAACACATTTTAAGGCCATGAAACAAAAAGCTACATTAAAACAAATAGCCAAAGAGTTAAACGTATCTGTATCCACAGTTTCTAAAGCGTTAAGCAACAGCCCCGAGATAAGCGAACCTACAAAAATAAAAGTGCAGGAATTTGCCAAGCTTAAAAATTACAAGCCTAACAACATTGCTGTAAACCTTAAAAATAAAACAACCAAAACCATTGGTGTCATCATACCTAATATCCTGAACCCGTTTTTTGCAAAAGTATTCAGTGGTATAGAGCAGGCGGCTAATGACAGGGGATATAATGTTATTACATGTATCTCTAACGAGTCGCTGGAAAAAGAAATCCATGCCATGGATATGCTTAGCAATGGTACTATAGACGGATTTATATTGTCTATATCTGAAGAAACCCAAAAAGAACAGGAGTTTAAGCATTTTAAAGAAGCTATCAGCGATGATCTTCCTATAGTAATGTTCGACAGGATTTCTGAAGAAGTAAATTGCGATAAAGTAATTGTAGATGATTTTGATTCAGCTGTAGATGGTACAACGCATCTCATTAAACTTAAATGTAAAAATATAGCGCTGCTTTCTACAATCCATAACCTTAGTGTTAGTAAACTTCGTGAAGAGGGCTACCAGAAGGCACTTACTGATAACGGCTATAAGATTAATGAAAAGCTAATGGTATTTACCGATAATACTGATGAGTTTGACGAAAAACTTAAATTATTATTTGATACCCAGTCGATAGACGGTGTTTTTGCCTTAGATGAGCATGCCTCTGTAATGGCAATGAAAGCTGCCATTAAAAAAGGAATTAAAATTCCTGACGAACTTCAGATCATTGGCTTTGCCGATGGGGTATGGTCTAAACGCCTTACGCCAAGTCTTTCTACAGTTAGCCAGCACGCTCCCGAAATCGGGCAGGCCGCTGCCGATATGCTTATAGACAGGCTGGAAGACAAATCTGAAGAAGCTCCTGAATATGTAACAAAGGTTATCAAAACAGAGCTTAGGCAGCGTGAATCTACCAAAAAGCTATAACAGTTCGCTGTATTGAAAAATACACTCCTTAAAATACGATCGATATATCCTGTGAGTGATGCATCGCTGGTAAAGCTTACGGCACTTTTTACAGAGCGTTCTTTTTCCCGTGGCGAAATAATCATGAAAGAGGGCAGGGTAGAGAAATCAATGTTTTTTATAGAATCGGGATTGGTAAGGGCGTATAGCGACCTGCCTGACCGCGAGGTTACTTTTTGGCTTGGCCTGGAAGGTGATTATGTTATATCAATGCGGAGTTTCATAAATAACGAACCCGGTTACGAAACTATAGAAGTGCTAGAAGACAGTATTCTGTATGAGGCAGATGCTGCAAAACTCATTTCCCTTTTTGAATCAGATATTGAGTTGGCTAACTGGAGCAGGAAGCTTGCAGAATATGAACTGCTTAAGCTGGAGGAAAAGTTTATCTACCGTCAGTTTAAAACTGCCACCGAAGTGTATGCCGAATTACTTGAAAGGATCCCTTCGCTGCCTAATCGCGTCCCGCTGAAGCATATTGCTTCTTATCTTGGCATAAGTCAGGTTTCCCTAAGCCGCATACGCGCTAAGATAAAATAGCAGCATTATTTAACAAATGTAAAATAATAGCAGCTATGCCGGTTCTACCTTTGCTTAAATTTAAAGAAAAGCATTATGAACTGGGTTTATCTTATCATCGCGGGCGTACTGGAACTGCTGTTTACCACGAGCCTGAAATTATCAAATAACTTTACCAATTATAAATGGGTAGCTGTGTTTATCAGCTGTATTATCGTTAGTTTCTATTTTGTCAACAAAGCAACCCAAACAATACCTTTGGGAACGGTATATGCCGTGTGGACAGGTATAGGTGCTGTTGGGACGGTAATTATTGGAATGGTCTATTTTGATGAGCCTGTCAATTTCTGGCGCATCTTTTTTATCTGTACGCTTATACTATCTATTATCGGGCTTAAGTTTCTTGGAGGTGAAGCTGCTCATTAATAGTGCAAAAAATATACAAAGCAAAAGGCCTCATTTGAGGCCTTTCTTATTCTTTAGTAAATTGAGATGTCGTTCCATCTGCCTGCTTTAGTGTAAAGCCCTTTGTATTAAAGGTTATTGTTATGCCGGCAGGATCAAAATTAAATTCCGTCTCGCTCAATGGATTGAGCGGGAATGATCCCTGATCTGTAGCATGGGCTATTAGAACGCCGTTTACAAGTTTTATGTCAACTTTAAAGGGCAGGGCAGGGTTAGTGTAAATGCCTTCGTAGCGTTTTAAAACATCCTCGCCGATTTTTGCACTTTTAAAATTAGGAAAGATATACGGCAGCTTGTAATAGCAGCTTAATACACCCTGCACCAATTCGTCCATGTTATAATCGCTGCCATTCAGTGTTATTGCAAAGCCAAAATCGTCTTTAGGGTAATAGCCTAAAACCGATTCGAAAGACTCTATTCCGCCGTTATGGCCAAAGAACTTGCGCTCTATAAACGGGTAGGTAAAAATCCCTTTGCCAAAGCCCATATCCATGGTTGTCATCAGCGTCAGGCTTTCTTTTTTGATAAGTCTTCCGTCAAAAAGGGCCTTTGCAAAACGTGTAAGATCGGCGGGCGTAGACTGTATGGCGCCTGCACCTCCCGCAACCGACTCATTCCATTCTTCAGATCTTATCCATTTGCTATTATTATAAGCATAGGATGCAGCCTCGTTTTTCTTTGGATTTATTTTTGAAAAGTAATACGTGCTTTTAAGTCCGGCCTTGTTAGCAATGCGGTTTGCCACACTCTCTTTATAAGGTTTCTTGGTAATATCCTGAATAATGTAGCCTAACAACAGGTAATTGGTGTTGCTGTATTCTGCCTTTTCTCCGGGTGCAAATGCAGCAGGATACGATTCTATACGGCCAAGCATATCCCTCCTGTTCTGGATTTTAGTTCTGTAACCTTCAAAGTCAGGGCTGGCAGTATAATTATAAAGGCCGCTCTTGTGGTTAAGCAAATCGCTAATGGTTATCTTATCAGCATTTTTAATCTTTGGGAAATACTCCGAAAGCTTTGTGTTCAGCGTAAGTTTTTTTTCTTCGATGAGCTGAAATATAATTACCGAAGTAAACATTTTTGTAATTGAGCCAATTTTGTATTTTGTCTTAGGGTTTGCCTGCATTTTAGATTCAATTTCTGCATAACCATAAGCTTTCTCAAAAACGACCCTGCCTTTTTCGGAAACGGCAACAGACCCCATAAACTTATTATTGTTGTACAGGTAGGTGAGAAGACTGTCTATCTTCCTGAATTTTGCGCCTTCCTGCTGGGCAAATAAAGACGCAGCCAGCAGGATCATTAATAAGCTTAAAAGTGTTTTTCTCATAAATTAAAAATGACTTATGGACCCTTCAGGCAGTATTAATGCGCTTCCAGCCAGTTGCGGCCTTCGCCCATATCTACTTCAAGCGGCACATCCAGTTGGAACGCGCTCTCCATTTCCTGCTTGATCATCGGTTTTATTTTCTCAAGTTCACTATTATGAACGTCAAAAACAAGTTCATCGTGTACCTGAAGCAACATTTTGCTTTTCCAGTTCTCGTTTACCAGCCTTTTCTGGATGTTGATCATGGCAATTTTAATAATGTCTGCGGCACTTCCCTGTATAGGTGCATTTACAGCATTACGCTCTGCACCACCGCGTACTACCTGGTTTTGCGAGTTTATATCCTTTAGATACCTGCGTCGGCCAGATATGGTTTGCACATATCCCTGCTCGCGCGCAATCTCTACCTGCTCATTAATGTATTGTTTAAGCCTTGGGTAGGTTTTATAATACGCATCTATAAGGTCTTTAGATTCTGAACGGCTCAATGACGTCTGATTGCTAAGTCCAAATGCCGAAACACCATACACTATACCAAAGTTCACAGTCTTGGCATGGCTTCTCTGCTCACGGGTAACTTCTTCCAGCGGTACGTTAAATACTTTTGCTGCTGTGGATGCGTGAATGTCTTCGCCTTTCCGGAAAGCATTAACCATTTCCGGGTCACTGCTTAGTGCTGCGATAATACGCAGTTCTATCTGCGAATAATCGGCAGAAACAATAGTATATTCTTCATCGCGGGCGATAAAAGCTTTTCTTATGTGTCTTCCTCTTTCGGTACGGATAGGGATATTCTGCAGGTTAGGGTTGTTAGAGCTCAAACGTCCAGTAGCGGCTACTGTCTGCATATAATCGGTATGTACGCGGCCGGTATTTGCTTCAACCTGTAGTGGCAATGCTTCAACATAGGTATTTTGCAGTTTTACAAGCTGTCTCCATTCTAAAATATCAGCGACAATAGGATTTTCAAGCGCCAGGTACGATAAAACTTCCTCACCGGTGGCATATTGGCCTGTTTTGGTTTTCTTTTGTTTTGCACCGCCTATTTTAAGCCTGTCAAACAATACCTCTCCCAATTGTTTTGGTGAGGCAAGGTTAAACGGTTCGCCTGCGGTTTCATATATTTTTTGTTCAAGCCTTTTTATGTCGTTAGAAAGTTCTGCCGAAAGTTCTTTCAGGTAGGGGGTGTCAAGTCTGATGCCTTCCTGTTCCATGGCGGCAAGCACCGGCATAAGTGGAATCTCGATTTCGTCAAAAAGCTTGCGTGTATCGGTTTCCTCCAGCATAGGCGCAAATATTTCCTTAAGCTGAAGCGTGATGTCAGCATCTTCCACTGCATATTCTTTTATCTGTTCCAGCTCAACATCGCGCATGGTTTTTTGGCCTTTGCCTTTTTTACCAATAAGCGATTCGATAGGCACGGGCGAATATTTAAGGTAGGTTTCTGCAAGGATGTCCATACCGTGGCGCATATCAGGATTAATAAGATAATGCGCGATCATGGTATCAAATATTTTACCTTTTACAGTTACGCCATACTGGGCAAGCATTTCAAGGTCATATTTTAAATTCTGGCCTATCTTTTCTATATTCTCGTCTTCAAAGAACGGAAGGAACAGGTTTACGATCTCCTGCGCTTCCTCCCTGTTTTCGGGAACAGGCACATAAAATCCCTTACCTTTTTCCCATGAGAACGAAAGTCCTACCAGTTCGGCAGTAAGCGGATTGATCCCGGTTGTTTCGGTATCAAAGCTCACGGCGGTTTGGTTAAGCAGGTCGCGCAGCAGGAAGTTTATAGCCATTTTACCCTGTACGGCCTGGTAAAAATGGTCGGTATTTTCTATGGTATTATAAAAGCCTGAAAGTGTATTTATGGCAGCAGGATCTGCTGCGCCTTCGCCAAATAAAGAGAATTGCTGTTCGTTCTTTACAATGGTCTTAGTAGGAGAGTAGCCCTGGACCGCAGGTCCGTCAAGGGTGCTGTTTTCGTCAAACAGTTTATGGAACTGTTCTGCCATACGGCGAAATTCCAGTTCGTTGAATAACACTTCAACCTTCTCTGTGTCAGGTTTAGTAAGTTCGTAGTCTGTTTCGTTAAAGCTAACATCACAGTCTATTATAATAGTGGCAAGTTTTTTAGACATTATGCCTTTTTCCTTATTTGCCTCAATGTTCTCACGCATTTTCCCTTTCAGCTCGTGTGTATTGGCAAGCAGGTTCTCCATAGAACCGTATTCTTTCAATAGCTTTTTGGCTGTTTTTTCGCCTACGCCGGGTAATCCCGGAATATTATCCACAGCATCACCCATCATGCCTAAAAAATCGATTACCTGCTCAGGGCGTTCAATTTCAAAACGTTCCAATACTTCAGGAACGCCCCATATCTCAATGCCGTTACCCATGCGGGCAGGGCGGTACATAAAGATATTTTCGCTTACCAGCTGGGCAAAATCCTTGTCGGGCGTAACCATATATACCTGGTAATTTTGTTTTTCTGCCTGTTTGGCAATCGTGCCAATAAGGTCATCTGCCTCACAGCCTGCCGACTCAATAACCGGTATATGCATTGCCTTTAATAGTTCCTGTATATAAGGTACTGCGATTTTAATCGCTTCAGGAGTTTCGTCACGGTTTGCCTTGTAGTCAGAATACATTTCGGTACGGACGGCACTGCCTTCCTTATCAAAGGCTACTGCCAAATGGTCTGGCCTCTCACGCTTAATAACATCAAGCAGTGAGTTCATAAACCCCATGATTGCAGAGGTATCCATACCCTTTGAGTTGATCCTCGGATTTTTTATAAAGGCGTAATATCCACGAAATATAAGCGCGTAAGCATCTAAAAGGAAAAGGCGTTTTTGTTGTGACATGTAAAAATCTATTTGGCGTAAAAATAAGCAAACCTATGCACATTTTGAAATTGCCTCAACACGAAGTATGAACAAAAACGTTACGCGATTTAAACGAATGTTTAATTTTCTTTGCTATATTAATATTTGTATGCACAAATGTATCTATCTTTGCTATATCAAAGTAAGTACTTTACTCCTATATAGTACTGTCAATATGTTAGCAATGAAAGATATTTCTAAATTAGACCATACACAATGTATGGGCATGATACTACCGGTGAGGGATGCACTTGATGTACTTAACGGCAAATGGAAACTCCCAATACTTATATCGGTTACGCTGGGTAATAAACGTTTTGGCGAAATAGCGCGCGAAATACCAAAAATAACCGACAGGATGCTGTCTAAAGAACTTCGCGAGCTTGAAGTTCACGGACTCATAAAACGTACTGTACATGATACTATTCCGGTTGTTATAGAGTACTCGATTACAGAATATGGCCATTCGCTGGATAGCGTAATAGTAGAATTACGCAAATGGGGGGTGCAACACCGCCAGAGGGTTATAGAAAATTACAGTAATGCCAAATAATAGCCTGTAACAAATAGCCTTTTCATTCGTTAATAAATAAAAATACCACTTATGTTTCGTTGGATACTCTTCTTTGTTTTTGTGGCGTTGGTTGAAATTTATGTTTTCCAGACCGTAAAGACAGTTACCAAGGTTAAATGGATTCAATATGCCCATATAGCCGTTTCGCTTTTAATACTTATTTATATAATATACCAGTTTACCCAATTTGACCGAAGTATCGGGCAAAATAAAAAGACCCTGTTTACCATGGGGCTGTTGCTTATTACCTACATTCCTAAAATTGTTATCACTGTCGTGATGCTGGGTGAAGATATCATAAGGCTTATAGGTGGTGCAATAAGGGCTTTTCTGGGTAATAGTGAGCAGTCTTTCCTGCCGGACAGGCGAAAATTTGTAAGTCAGCTGGCTTTAGGGCTTGCGGCGATTCCTTTCCTTTCTCTGCTTTACGGAATGACCAAAGGAAAATATAATTTTAAGGTCATAAAACAAACGATATTTTTTCCTGATCTTCCCGATGCTTTTGACGGAATGACCATTACTCAAATTTCAGATGTGCACAGCGGGAGCTTTGATAATCATGAAAAGATTGAATATGCCATAGATCTTATAAATGAGCAAAAATCAGACATAGTACTTTTTACAGGCGATATCGTTAATACTCACGCTACAGAAATGCATCCGTGGATAGAGACTTTTAAAAGAATAGAAACACCTGCATTTGGTAAATATTCGGTATTAGGTAATCACGATTACGGTGAATATGTAACATGGCCTTCCCAGCAGGCTAAAAACGATAACTTTGAAGCAATAAAAGACCTGCACCGTCAGATTGATTTTAAGCTTTTGCTGAACGAAAACATCAGGCTTGAAAAAGACGGGCAGCACATTGCATTAATAGGGCTTGAAAACTGGGGGCATAACTTTAAAAAAGCCGGAGATCTTGTAAAAGCTTCGCAGGGTGTTGCCGATGACGACTTTAAAATATTAATGAGCCATGACCCCTCGCATTGGGAGTATGAAGTAAAGAACAACCCGCATAACTATCATCTTACCCTTGCCGGGCATACCCATGGATTACAATTTGGGATAGAGATTCCGGGCATAATCAAGTGGAGTCCTGTGCAGTATGTTTATAAGCAATGGGCAGGGCTATATGAAAACCTGGGGCGTTATGTGTATGTAAATCGCGGTTTTGGTTTCCATGCGTATCCGGGGCGTGTAGGCATCTGGCCAGAGATTACTGTACTTGAGCTTAAAAAAAAGTGAAAAAGTAGGCTAATTTGGTAAAAATGCTATATTTGTATAATATTTATTTGTAAGAAGTTTTTAAATTCAATTTAAAATTTCATTTTATGTCAAAATTTGGAGAACTTATAAACTCCCAGGTACCTGTACTAATCGATTTTTATACAGAGTGGAATGAGCCATCTGTATCTATGCATCCAGTTATAAGAGATGTTGCGGCAGCATTAGGTGACAGGGCTAAAGTCATAAAAATAGATGTGGATAAAAACCAGGAACTGGCAGATGCGTTAAGGATAAAAGGCCTTCCTACACTTATGATCTATAAAGAAGGTCAGATGGTGTGGAGACAGTCTGGAGAACTTGATGCAAACACTATAATAGGCCTTGTTCAGGAACAGATCTAATCTATCGTCCCGAATCTAAATCCATTTTCTTTAAGATACTCAATAGCTTTAGGCAGCGCATATTTTAAATTTGCTGAAGCCTTTATGCTGTCATGAAAAATAATAACGCTGCCATTGGCGGCGTTTTTTATTACATTCTGCAGGCATTGCTCCGGAGTTATCGTAGTGTCAAAGTCGGCGCTTAAAACATCCCACATGATTATTTTGTAGCCAAGCCGCTTTATGGCTTTTGCCTGGGTAGCCTTAATTTTTCCATAAGGGGGTCTGAAAAACTTTACGTCGGCACTTGTCCTTTTAGTAATTGACAGCCTGCACGCTTCTGCGTTTTCTAAATAAGCTTTGTCTTCGGTATTCCATCCGTTACAATGATTAAAGGTATGGTTGCCTATGTTATGGCCGCCATCAATTACCTTTTGAAATACGTCGGGATGCTTTTCTATATTGTCTCCAATACAAAAGAAAGTAGCCTTTATGCCGTGCTGTCTAAGTATGCCTAATACCCATCCGGTGATTTCGGGAATAGGGCCGTCATCAAAAGTTAAATAGACTGTTTTCTGGTTTTGGGGCAAAGACCATATATACCCACTAAAGAGTTTCTTAATGAACCAGCGTGTTTTTACCCAATATAACTTCATTGCAATATCCTTTAAAAAAGAATGCAGTACCATAAAGCACTGCATTATTAAAGTTACAAATAGTTGTTCACTATTCCTTATCTCTTTTAAATCTTCCTGCCCTTTGGTTAAACTCATTGAATTTAACTTTAGCAGCATTATAGTAAGCGGTGTCGCCATTATCTTTCATTACCCAAAGCAGGCTTCTGTAGCGCTCAATTGCAGTAACAATGTCAACTGCTACATTGTTTTGGTCGCTGCTGGAAAGCCCTCTGTAGAACGTTAGGTTTTCCTGGTACTTAGTAATTAGCTTATCAAGTAGTTTGTGTGCGTCTTCTTTTTGTCCCAATTCATAATAACCGGTTGCAAAAGGCTCAAGAAGCGTGTAGTACTCGTAATATTCTAATGGCATTTTTGTCATTGCCAGGTCTATCACTTTTTTCGCCTTGTCTTTTTTGCCTTCATTTATAAGGGCTTCCATAAGTCTTGCAAGGTTTGTACGGTAAGTAATACTGTTTTTGCGTGTCTCAGGGTCGTGGTAAATTTTAGGGCTTTCGCTGTTACCCCAATCCCATGACATAACGATATCATACATTTTGTCAGTATCGATATATCCCATGTCAAGCGGACTTCCGTCTTTAGGTATTGCCGTTCTTATAGGTACAAGCTTAAACACCATGCCATCCAGCTGAAGGTAATCCTTCATCCAAAGGTAGTCGTCATCACCAAAGCTTCCGCCGGTAAAGTAAATAGGCCTTTTCCAGTCGTTATTGTTAATGATGTCAAGCATCATAAGGCGGTTTTTATAAAGAGCATCGCCTTTTATAGTAATATCAATGTAAGGAACGATAGAGTCCTGCTGTTTAGGAGCAACGATCCTGTTTTTGATAACGATATCCCTGTCAACAGGAATCCTTACTTTGTTAGTAGGGTAGTAATTTACAAAATGACCATTGTTAAGCTCTTTTCTAACCTGTTTATCATCAGACTTAAGGAAATTAATGAAATCCTTGAGCGCCCATCGATTTTCGATTTCTGGTACGTGAAGGCTGTAATCGCGTGTTCCCTGCTTGTATTTATCGCTTGTAAAGCTAATAGGTACCGGGTCAGAGTCATATGCTTTTGCCTTCATCTGGTCAATATACCAGTCGGTCATAAGCAGGCTGGTGTTCACGATCCTTACATCGGTACGGTAACCTTCAATTTCCTGTGCATACCACAGTGGGAATGTGTCATTATCACCTATGGTGAACAGGATTGCATTTTTGTCGCACGAAGATAGGTATGCTTTTGCCATAGCAACTGCCGTATACTTGCCTGAGCGGTCATGGTCATCCCAGTTTTCTTTAGCCATTATAACCGGAGCAGCAAGCAGTGTAACGGCTATTACTACCGGGCCTACGATCTTAGGCTGGGCATATTTTTTAAGGCCATCATAAATGGCATATACTCCATAGGCAATCCACATGGCAAACACATAGAATGATCCTACAAGGGCATAATCCCTTTCACGTGGTTCAAATGGCCTCTCGTTAAGGTATATTTTAAGTGCAATACCTGTGAACAGGAACAGTGTTAAAAGCACATAGAAACTCTTAGGGTCTTTCCTTGCATGGAAAGCGATGCCTACAAGTGCCAGTATAAACGGAATAAAGTAATACGTGTTGAAACCTTTATTTTCCTTACGGTCAGTAGGCAGGTTTTTTTGAGAGCCAAGGTGCATTTCGTCAAGCGGTGTGATACCACTTATCCAGTTACCATCAAGGTTATCATAACGCCCCTGAATATCATTTTGGCGTCCTGTAAAGTTCCACATAAGGTATCTCCAGTACATATAGCCAAACTGGTATTCTACCATATACTGCATATTGTCGCCAAATGACGGCTTCTCTATAATAAGGTAGTCGCCGTATGTTTTAAGGAATTTTTCGTAATCTTCAAGGTCAGCATGGCCTGATTGGTAAGCACCTTTAAACTCGCTTACTGCCTGCTCAACACCACCCTTAACCTGAGCCATAGCTGTATTGTAATCTTCCTCGCTCATCTGGTCTACAGGAAGCCCGTATTTTATAAGCTCCTGCTCATAATCATAAGAAGGGTTAAGCCTGAAAGCGACTGGTTTTGTAAAGCGCATATAGTTTGCCGCGTGCTCAGTGCTCCACATCCTTGGCATAAAGCCTTTCTGGTTGTCGTCAGTATTCTGTTTGGCATTTTTGTAGTTGTTTACAATAACATATTTGCCTGTTTTGTAATCCCTCTGGTAGTTAGGTTTTTCATCTTCATATGGGTTGTTCTTGTCCAGGCCGGTAAAGGCATCGGTATACATTGGCCCGTAGAATAATTTTTGTTCGCCATACTGCTCCCTGTTATAGTAAGCCAGTACCTCTGCAGCATCCGAAGGGTTGTTTTCATTAATAACAACATTGGCATTTGCCCTTACAGGCAGCATTACCCATGTGGAGAAACCTATAAGGATAAAAAGAACGCAAAGGATTATTGTATTGAAAAATGGCAGGTTTTTCTTTTTTGTGTACTGAAGCCCAAAATAAAATAATGCAATAATGGCCAGCAGTACAATGATGGTTCCTGAGTTAAAAGGAAGCCCAAATGTGTTTACCATAAAGATCTCTGTCTTCCCAAAGATCGCCATGGTGTAAGGCAGTAATAATTTGAAGATGAATAACAGTATTGCAACAATAACAACATTGGCTATAATGAAACTTTTAGCGGTTATATTCTTGTAATTTTTAAAGTAATAGATGAAGCCTATCGAAGGAATGGTTAACAGTGCCATAAAGTGTACACCAAATGACAATCCTACCACAAGCGATATGATAAGCAACCATTTGTTGCCTCTTGGCGTGTGCATTTCCTGTTCCCAGCGAAGGCCCAGCCAAAGCAATAATGCGATGAACAATGACGCCATGGCATACACTTCTGCCTCAACAGCGTTGAACCAAAAACTATCTGTGAATGTATAGGCAAGGCTTCCTACAGCCGATGCGCCAAGTATAACAATTGCGTTACTGTCATTAAATTCAGATACTTTACTGATCAGGTTTTTTAATAATATTGTAAGCGACCAGAACATGAAAAGTATGGTAAATGCACTTGAAAACACTGATAACATATTTACCATAAGTGCTACCTTATCTGGGCTTGTTGCAAACATGGCAAAGAAAGCACCCATCATCTGGAAAAGTGGTGCTCCAGGCGGGTGGCCCACTTCAAGTTTAGCCGAAGTAGCAATATACTCGCCGCAATCCCAAAAGCTAAGGGTGGGTTCTACAGTAAGGGAATAAACAAGCAGGGCAATGGCAAAAACTGACCATCCTGCGATGGTATTCCATTTCTTGAAATTGAATGTTATCATGTAATGATTGTTGTTCAGTGATATTTTTAGTATTGCAAAGAAACTATTTTTTTCGTTAAGCTAAAGTCAATTTTCTATTTTAATACATCCTTTCAAAGCAAAACGGCCATGTTTTATGCATGGCCGTTTTAAAAAGATTGATTGTATCTTATTCGTTTTCCCGTTCAAATTGCCTGAAGGCTTTGTTGAGTCGGTTAAAATCGTTGCGTGATGCGTTATAGAACTGGGTGTCGTTATTGTTTTTCATGACAAGCAATAAACCACGATACTGTTCAATTTCACGTATTATTGACTGGTAGCTGCTGTTTTGGGTTTTTATAGGAAGTGATTTATAATACTCCAGTTTTTCTTTGTATTTTCCTGTAAGCTTAGTTAGTAATTCCTGTGCTTTTTTCTTTTCTCCCGCCTTGTAATAACCGTTAATGAACGGCTCGTAAATAAAATACAGCCCGTAATAATCAGGAGGCAGGTTTTTCATTACCAGGTCGGCAATGGCAACTGCTTCTTTAATCTTGCCTTCTTCAAGAAGTTTTTCTTCAAGAAGGGCAAGGTTTCGTCGATAAGCGCGGCTGTAACGTATGGTTTGCTGATCGTGGTAAATATCAGGGCTTCCGCTGTTGCCCCACTGCCACCTCATGGCGATATCGTACATCTTGTCTGTGTCTATATATCCTGTCTCCATAGGATTGCCGTCTTCCGGCAGCGGTGTTTTTATCGGCACGAGTTTATAAACAAGTCCGTCAAGCTGCATATAATCCTGCATCCATGCATAGTCTGACATATCCGGGCTTCCGCCCGAGAAGTATATAGGGCGTTTCCAGTTATTGTTTCTTATGATATCCAGCATCATCAGGCTGTTCTTGTATATTGCCTCTTTAGGAAGGTTTATATCCATATACGGCACTATAGAATCATTGTATTTTGAAGCAACTACTTTATTTTTTATAATGAAGTCTTTATCAACTTTAAAGCGAACTTTGTTAGTAGGGTAAAAATTTACTTTCTGACCACCTGATAGTTCAATTTTTGCTCTTTCGTCTTCCATTTTTACAAAGTCGATGAAGGTGTCAATATCAATACGGGCTTCTGTTGTTGGATCATATAAAATATAATCCCTTGTTCCGTCAACGTATTGTTTATGCTCAAAAGAGATTGGTACAGGGTCAGATTCATACGCTTTGCGTTTCATCTGGTCAATATACCAGTCGGTAGGGAGCAGGGTGGTACATACGATCCTTACATCGGTGCGGTAGCCTTCAATTTCCTGTGCATACCAAAGCGGGAATGTGTCATTATCGCCTATGGTAAATAATATAGCGTTGGGTTCGCATGAATCAAGATAGGCTTTGGCGAACGCCACGGCGGTATAACGGCCCGAGCGGTCATGGTCGTCCCAGTTTTCTTTTGCCATAAGAACCGGGGCGGCAAGCAATGTCACTGCGAGAACTGCAGGGATAATGATTTTAGGCTGCGCATATTTTTTGAGTCCGTCATAAATGGCATACACCCCAAAAGCTATCCACATAGCAAAGGCATAGAAAGCGCCTACAAGCGCATAGTCTCTTTCACGTACTTCAAACGGCCTTTCATTAAGGAATATCTTTAAGGCAATACCGGTAAACAGGAATAATACGAGCAGTACATAAAAGCTCTTGCGGTCTTTTTTAGCGTGGAAAACCATGCCGATAACAGCAAGTATAAAAGGCAGGAAATAATAGGTGTTTCGGCCTTTATTTTCTTTCATGTCTGTAGTCAGGTGGCTTTGCGGGCCTAACAATGCCTCGTCTATCGGTGTAATGCCGCTTATCCAGTTACCGTTTATAACATCATACTCACCTTGTATATCGCTTTGGCGTCCGGTAAAATTCCACATCAGGTAGCGCCAGAACATATAGCCAAACTGATAATTGAACATAAAGCCCATGTTTTCGCTAAAGGTTGGTTTTTCTATAATAAGGAATTGCTTATAGTGCTTCAGGAACTTGTCGTATTCCTCGTAGCCCATTTCGCCTTTACTGTATGCCGATTTAAATTCGTTAACGATATTTTCTACTTCACCTCTTATCTGGGCAAGGGCGGCGTTTGCCTGCTCTTCAGATATATTGTTTACATCTACGCCATACTTCCTTAGTTCATTGCTGTAATCAAAATTAGGATCAAGTCTGAATTTTGGCGGATTGGTAAATGACATATAATTTGCAGCGTGATCTGTGCTCGTCATCCTTGGCAGGATGGCGTTGTGATTAGCATCTCCGTTCTGCCTGGCATTTTTATAATTGTTTACAATAATATAACGGCCGGTTTTGTAATCGCGCTCATAGTTAGGCTTGGCATCAGAGTACGGATTATTTTTATCCAATCCGGCATATTTCTCGGTGTACAGCGGGCCATAAAATGTTTTTTGCTCACCGTATTGCTCGCGATTGTAATATGCCAGTACTTCGGCAGCATCAGACGGGTTGTTTTCGTTAATCACCACGTGTGCATTGGCGCGTATAGGCAGCATTACCCATGTAGAAAAACCTATAAGTATAAACAGAAGGCAAAGCAGGATGGTATTGTATATTGCAAAACCTTTCTTTTTTGTGTAGCCAAGGCCAAAGTAAAAGAAAGCCGTGATAAGCAACAGCATAAAGATGGTTCCCGAATTAAACGGAAGCCCCAGGCTGTTTACCATAAATATCTCGGTCTTTCCGAAAAGTCCCAGTGTATAGGGTAAAAGGGATTTAAAGACAAAGAACAATATGGCTATCATAACCAGATTAGCTATAATGAAATTCTTTACGGTTACCGTTTTGTAGTTCTTAAAGAAATAAATTAATCCTATAGAAGGTATACTAAGCAGTGCCATAAAGTGTACACCAAATGAAAGACCTATCAATAGCGAAATAATAAGCAGCCATTTGTTGCCCCTTGGCGTGTGCATCTCTTCGCCCCAGCGCAGGCCTGCCCACATTAGTGTAGCAATAAAGAGTGATGCCATTGCATATACTTCCGCTTCGGTAGCATTAAACCAAAAGCTGTCGCTCACGGCAAAGACAAAACTGGCTACAAAAGCGCTGCCTAGAACCATTATGGCATTATTGCGGTTCCATTCGGTAAATTTTGTGATTGTATTTTTAAGCATTATGGTCAGTGACCAGTACATGAATAGTATTGTAAATGCGCTTGATGCTACAGAAAGCATATTTACCATCAGCGCAATATTTTCTTTGCCAAATGCAAACATGGCAAAGAATGCCCCAAACATCTGGAACAGGGGAGCGCCTGATGGGTGACCCACCTCAAGCTTGGCCGAAGTAGCGATATATTCGCCGCAATCCCAAAAGCTAAGGCTGCGTTCTACGGTAAAACAGTAAATTATAAAAGAAATTGCAAAAATTGTCCAGCCTAAAATGGAATTCCATTTTTTGAAGTTAAATTGGGTCATGTTATTGGTGTGTAATGCTTTATGTTTCCTGCAAATGTAAGGTGTTTTATATCTTACAGAACACGCAAAATATTTTTTTTAAATTTTTTTATTTGAATGTTTGTAAAAGTGAATTTATGTAGTATATTTGCACCGCAATAAAGCACAATTGGTCTATGGTGTAATGGTAACACTACTGTTTTTGGTGCAGTCGTTCTAGGTTCGAGTCCTAGTGGACCAACAGAAAAGCCTCTCAGAAATGAGAGGCTTTTTTTTTTTTATTTGTTTGCAGAAAAAAGAAAAGGCATAAAAAAAGCGACTTCTAAAAAGAGCCGCTTTCGTTTTATATCGGAGAATTATATTTTAAATGTTATAACCGGGCGTACTGCGTGGTTAACCAGGTCTTCGCTAACGCTTCCGTTAAAGAAGTGTGCAAGTCCTTGTCTTCCGTGAGTACTCATTCCTATAAGGTCGGCGTTGATGCTGTTAGAAAAATGCAGGATGCCTTTTTCTACGTTCACGTCGTTATAGATGTGAGATGTGTAGCCGTTCTTGATGTCAAACTGCGAAGCAAAATCGTGTATTGCTTTCTCTGCAGCATGGGTAGATTTAAAGTTGTTAGGTGTATTTACAGATACAAGGTGCAGTTCTGTATCAAAAGTATTTGCAAACTCAACTGCTTTTGCAAAAGGTTTTTTGATCTCGTCTGAAAAATCAGATGCGAAAACAAATTTCTGAGGATTAAACTCGCCTTCTTCTTTTTTGATTACAAGTACAGGTATGTCTGATGTTCTTACTACTTTTTCTGTGTTAGAACCGATGAACATCTCGTGGAAGCCGCTGGCTCCGTGAGATCCCATAACTACAAGGTCTATATTGTGTTTTTTGCTGTGTTTTACGATACCGTCAAAAGCTCTTTCAAATTGTATTGCTTCAACTACAGGAATTCCCTGTAGGTAGGGTGCATTAAGAACTTCCTGGAAACGCTCGCGTGTTTTTTCCATAAAGAACATAACCTCAGGAAGGTCTGAACTGCTGCCCACTGCGTTGCTTTCGCCTATTCCGTCGCTGGCAAGAGCTGGAAGCTCAAGCATGTGCAGCAGGAATATTTCGCCGTTATTTTTGCGTGCAATCTGCGCGGCAACTTTAAGGGCGTATTCAGCATGGGCGGAAAAGTCAGTAGGGACTAAAATTTTCTTCATAGTTTAAGTATTATTTAACAAAAATTGGTGGAATTTTAACAATCATAAAGGTAAGAATAAATTTTACATTACCCAATGATTTTCAAGATATAAAAAAAAATTGTATATTTGCCTCGTTATTTACTAAACACTAAATAATGAGGGGACAGGAGTCCCCTCTTTTTATACAGATATGACATTTAAGGAGAAAGTTGCAGATTTACTGAATAAAGGTCTTGAGGAGCATCCTGAGCTGTTTCTTGTAGAGTTATCGATCACCGGAGCTAACAAGATCATGGTTACGCTGGATGGCGATAAAGGAGTTACTCTTCAGGATTGCATAAATATCAGCAGGGCTATAGAACATAACCTTGACAGGGAAGAAGATGATTTTTCGCTGGAAGTTGCTTCAGGCGGTGCAGCAAGCCCACTGAAACTTCCAAGGCAATATAAAAAGAATATTGGCAGGACGCTTAGCGTAAAAACTGCCACTGAACAGATTGAGGCTAAAATTACTGATGCTAACGAAGATTTTGTAGTGTTAGAATGGGAAGCCCGTGAACCTAAAAAGATAGGTAAAGGAAAAGAGACGGTCCAGAAAAGGCTTGAATTGCCGTATCAGGACATTAAAGAAGCAGTTGTTGTAATAAAATTTTAAAAAAATACGAAAGTTGGCATGGAAAATCTCGCATTAATAGATTCGTTTTCAGAGTTTAAAGATGATAAGCTTATTGACAGGGTTACGCTTATGGCAATCCTTGAAGATGTATTCAGGAATGCACTGAAAAAGAAATATGGTTCGGATGATAATTTTGACATTATCATAAACCCTGATAAAGGGGATATGGAGATATGGAGAAACCGTGTGGTGGTTGCCGATGGTGAGGTGGAAGATCCAAACCAGGAGATATCGCTTTCTGAAGCAAGAAAAATTGAGCCTGACTTTGAGGTGGGTGAGGATGTTTCTGAAGAAGTAAAACTGATACAGCTGGGAAGAAGGGCAATATTAGCGCTTCGCCAAAACCTTATTTCTAAGATACACGAACACGATAATACAAACCTGTACAAACAGTTTAAAGACATCATTGGTGATATTTATACTGCAGAAGTGCACCATGTTAGGCCAAAAGCTGTAATTTTGGTGGATGATGAAGGAAATGAGATCGTTCTTCCTAAAGAAAAACAGATCCCGTCTGACTTTTTCAGGAAAGGTGATAACGTTCGTGGAATTATTGAGAGCGTTGAGCTTAAAGGTAATAAGCCTCAGATCATCATGTCAAGAACATCTGAACTGTTCCTTGAAAAATTATTTGAGCAGGAAATCCCTGAAGTATTTGACGGCCTTATCATGGTTAAGAAAGTAGTAAGGATACCTGGAGAAAAAGCAAAAGTAGCTGTAGACTCATACGATGACAGGATAGATCCTGTAGGAGCATGTGTTGGTATGAAAGGTTCACGTATCCACGGAATCGTTCGTGAGCTTGGTAACGAGAATATCGATGTTATCAATTACACGACAAATACACAGCTTTATATATCGAGAGCGCTTAGCCCGGCAAAAGTATCGTCTATCAAAATAGATGAAACAAACAACAGGGCAGAGGTGTTCCTTAAATTAGAAGAAGTTTCAAAAGCAATTGGCCGTGGTGGTCATAATATTAAACTTGCAGGCCTTTTAACAGGTTATGAGCTTGATGTTATCCGTGAAGGAACTGCTGCTGAAGACGAAGACGTAGAATTAACAGAGTTCTCTGACGAAATCGAAGGATGGGTAATAGAGGAGTTTGCTAAAATAGGACTTGATACCGCAAGAAGCGTATTGAACCAGGATGTGCAGGATCTTGTTAGGAGAACCGATCTTGAAGAAGAAACGATACTTGAGGTAGTGAGAATACTTAAAGAAGAGTTTGAAGATTAAGAACAGGTTAACTGCATAAACAGCACAACACAACACAGAAGTAAAATTAATAAGATTGTATGTCTGAAGAAAGAGCAATAAGAATTAACAAAGTACTAAGGGAATTAAATATTTCGCTGGACAGGGCCGTGGAGTATCTTAAGGACAAAGGCTTTACCATAGAGTCGAGCCCAAATGCCAAGATATCCACTGAGGAATCTAATGCCCTTTTTAACCAGTTTTCTGCCGATAAGGGTAAGAAAGCAGCTTCTCTTGAAGTGAGCGAAGAAAAGCGCAAAGAAAAAGAAGCGCTTCGTGTAGAGAGAGAGAAAGAGATCGAGGACAAAAGGAAGCAGGATGAGGAAAAGCAAAGACAGGAAGTGATAAAAGCTAGAGCTACATTATCAGGTCCGGTTGCTGTCGGTAAAATAGACCTGGGTGCTAAAAAAGCAGAGCCTTCTTCAGTTGCTCCTCCAGTAAAAGAGGAACCTAAAGCTCCTGTAGAGGAGGTTAAGGTACAACCTGAAGCGCCAAAAGCTGAGGCGCCTAAAGAAGAAGCCCCAAAAGCAGAAACTGCTAAACCGGAAACGCCAAAAGCTGAGCCGGCAATAACTCCTGCAAAAAAACAGGAACCTGCCATTCAGCCTAACAAACCGGCAGCAGAAAAACCTGTTGTTTCTGCTAAAGAGGAACAGGCTGCTCCGGCAGCTGCAACTCCGGCCGCTCCCGAAGAGGAGACGATCAAAACGCAGTACCAGAAATTAACGGGTGCTACGTTTACAGGCCAGACTATTGACCTGTCACAGTTCAATAAGCCTAAAAAGAAAAAAGAAGATTTCAAAAAAGATGCTCCTAAGCCAGGTGGTGCTGCCGGTAACAACCAAAGCGCCGCGGATAAGAACAAGCGTAAAAGGATCGCTCCTAAGCCTCAGGGCCAGGGTGGCGGCCAGCCGGGCCAGGGTGGTGGTGCTCCAAGAACGGGCAACAACACGATAAGGCCTAATACGCAGGGTGGCGGACCGGGTGGTAATAAGTTTGGGCCTAACAAGCGTCCGGCAATCGTTTCTAAGGTAGAGCCTACCGAAGAAGAGGTTAAAAACCAAATCCGTGAAACACTTGAAAAACTTCAGGGTAAAGGAAACAAGTCTAAAGCAGCGAAATACAGAAGGGATAAGCGTGACAGCCACCGTCAGAAATCTGACGATGAGCAAAGAATGCTTGAAGAAGGAAGCAAAGTAATCAAGGTTACAGAATTTGTAACTGTAGGTGAGATTGCAACCATGATGGATGTGCCAATTACTAAAGTGATATCTGTTTGTATGTCACTAGGCATCATGGTAACCATGAACCAGCGTCTTGATGCTGAAACCCTGACGATTGTTGCAGATGAGTTTGGTTATGAAGTAGAATTTATTACTACCGATATTGAAGAATCAATGGAGGTTGTAGAAGATAAAGAAGAAGATCTTGTATTCAGGGCTCCTATTGTGACTGTAATGGGTCACGTTGACCACGGTAAAACATCGCTTCTTGACTACATTCGTAAAGAAAATGTAATTGCAGGTGAGTCGGGTGGTATCACGCAGCACATTGGTGCTTATGGGGTAACACTTGATAACGGCCAAAAAATTGCATTCCTGGATACACCGGGTCACGAGGCGTTTACCGCGATGCGTGCACGTGGTGCTCAGGTTACAGATATCGCTATTATCGTGATTGCGGCAGACGACGATATCATGCCACAAACAAAAGAGGCGATAAATCACGCACAGGCAGCAAATGTGCCAATCATATTTGCTATAAATAAGGTGGATAAACCGAATGCTAACCCTGAGAAGATCAAGGAAAGGCTTGCAGGTATGAACCTTCTTGTTGAAGACTGGGGTGGTAAGATACAATCGCACGATATATCGGCTAAAACAGGTTTAGGTGTTAAAGAACTTCTTGAGAAAGTATTGCTTGAAGCAGAAATTCTTGACCTTAAAGCTAATCCGGATAAAGCTGCTATTGGTACTGTAGTAGAGGCTTTCCTTGATAAAGGAAGGGGTTATGTTTCTACAGTTCTTGTACAGGGTGGTACGCTTAAACTGGGAGACTACGTTCTTGCAGGTAAGCATCACGGTAAAATTAAAGCAATGCATGATGAACGTGGCCATAATGTGAAGGTTGCAGGTCCATCTACACCTATATCTATATTAGGTCTTGATGGCGCTCCTACAGCAGGTGACAAGTTCAGTGTGTTTGAAGACGAAAGAGAAGCAAAACAAATTGCGGCTAAACGTACACAGTTAATGCGTGAGCAGTCTGTGCGTACACAAAGACACATTACGCTTGCAGAGATTGGAAGAAGGATTGCGCTTGGACAATTTAAAGAACTTAACATTATCCTTAAAGGTGACGTGGATGGTTCGGTTGAAGCATTATCAGATTCGTTCTCTAAACTTTCTACAGAAGAGATCCAGATCAACATCATACATAAAGGAGTAGGTGCAATTACCGAATCTGACGTGTTGCTTGCTTCGGCATCTGATGCGATCATTATCGGATTTAACGTTCGTCCTTCTGCAAGTGCAAGAACTCTTGCTGATAAAGAAGAAATTGATATCAGGAACTACTCTATCATCTATGATGCAATTGATGATCTTAAGGATGCAATGGAAGGAATGCTTTCGCCTGAGCTTAAGGAAGAGATTACAGGTACAGCAGAAATCCGTGAGACATTCAAGATTTCTAAAGTTGGTACGATTGCAGGATGTATGATTACTGACGGTAAGATCTTCAGAAGTTCAAGAATCAGGCTTATCAGAGACGGTGTGGTTATATACACGGGAGAGCTTACAGCCCTTAAACGTTTCAAAGATGATGTTAAAGAGGTGTCTAAAGGCTATGACTGTGGTATACAGATCAAAAACTACAACGACATCCAGCAGCTTGATATAATAGAAGCGTATCAGGAAGTTGAAGTGAAAAAGAAACTTAAGTAATTAGGTTTACCTTATAAATAAATCCCGGCTGTTTTAACAGCCGGGATTTTTGTTTTAAAGCAGTTAGGTTTTTGTTTAAAATAAATATATTTTTGATTGGTTTGTAAACTGTGATGCCTGCTTATATATTATGAAGATGGTAGAGTGCTGAATTGATCTTTTGGTGTGCTTAAATAAAAAAGGATGATTGACATTGAAAAAGTAAAAAACTTTATACTCAATAAGCAGGAGAACGAATTTCCTGATGGTTTGTATTATCACAATGTTGAGCACGTAACCGATGTGTATGAGGCCGTGATAAGGCATATTACCGCAGCACAAATTGGGGATCAGGATGCATTGCTTCTTAAAACAGCTGCCTTGTTTCATGATTCGGGTTTTATTCTAAGGGCTAAAGGGCATGAAGAGGTTTCGTGTGATTTTGCAAAAGAATATCTTCCGGGTTTTGGATATGGCGCTGTGCAGATAGAAAAAATCTGCGGAATGATAATGGCAACAAGGATACCCCAGTCTCCCTCTAATTATCTTGAAGAAATCTTGGCAGATGCCGATCTTGATTACCTTGGCAGGGATGATTTTTTTACCATTTCTGCGAGGCTTTACAAAGAGTTAAGTGAAGCGGGAGTCATAACGGGCGAAGGTCAATGGGATAAAGTGCAGGTAGAGTTTTTTACTAATCATCATTATTTTACAAACGAAGCAAAACAATGGAGGCAGTATAAAAAAGATGCGCATCTGAAAATTTTAAAATCAAAACTAACCGACAATAATTAATGAGTACCACAACTACTAAAATCAGCATTAAAGATTCTGTTACCGACTACCTGTTTATAATAGCAGGAATTTTATGCCTGAATTTTGCGCTAAAGGGGCTTCTTGTTCCTAATCATTTTTTTGATGGAGGTGTTACAGGTCTGTCGCTTCTGCTTCATGAAACGTATCATATTAATATAGCATTGCTGATAATTGGGATTAATATACCATTGATCATTTTGGGATCAAGGATAATAGGGAGGAAGTTCGTTATAAAAACATCCATATCTATTATCGTTTTGGGTATGTGCCTTCTCTGGCTGCCGGTACCCATGATTACACACGATAAGCTGATTGTGTCTGCTTTCGGAGGATTGTTTATAGGCTTAGGTGTTGGCTTTGGTATGCGTGGCGGCTGTGCATTAGACGGTATCGAAGTGCTTGCTGTATATACCGGAAAAAAAGTTGGTTTCACTATGAGTGAGATCATACTTGGGCTTAATATAATTATCTTCTCTATAGCAGCTATTTTCTTTGGCTTAGAAAAGGCTTTTTATTCGATGCTAACCTATTTTGTAGCATCAAAAACTATAAATTATGTGGTGGAAGGTATTCAGGAATTTACCGGCGTTACCATTATTTCGGCCAAGAGTGAAGAAGTAAAATCATACCTTGTGCTGCAAATGGGTAAGGGTATTACTGTTTACAAAGGAGAGAGGGGCTTTATGAAAGATAGTTTTGAAGTGAGTACAGAATGCGATATAATATATACTGTTGTTACGCGTCTTGAGGTGAGAAGGCTTAAGGCAGCGGTACATGAAATTGATGTAAAAGCGTTCATATTTTCAGGTCCGATTAAAGAGACAGCAGGAGGCGTTCTTAAAAAGAAAGCCGAACATTAAAAAAAATCCCGCAATTGCGGGATTTTTTGTGTTTGTATGCTACTTATTTGGCTTAATTAATAGTGCGTAAGGATATTTTTTCTTGATGTCAACAAGTCGTTTTTCGGCGTCAATTTTCGATTTGAAATTGCCAACCCAAACCTTATAAGTCGGGCTTTCATATATAATTGTTCCGTCAAGGTTTTTAAATTCTTTTTTAAAATCCGCTAACGTTTTGCGGGCAGCGCTATTGTCCCCATAAAATATCTGCACTTTATAGCGGTCATTTACAGTGATAGATGGATTTATTTTACGTTTTTCCTTTAAAAGCTGCTCAAACTTTGGGTCCTGAGAGACAGAAACATTGCCCTCCTGGGCAAGGCAGGAAAGGCTAGCTAACGTAAGGAATAAGAAGGTTGTTTTGTAAGGTTTTAGGTTTAAAATTCTCATAATGAACTGTGTTTAATGCAAAAGTACAACATATTATTTTACTGGGATTAGCTGGATTTATTTAGAATCTTTATAAATTATGTATTAAGGTTTATTTAAGGTTTGAGAATAATTCTTAAGTCGTATTTTTGTGGAGGTTTTTAAAAAGGCATGGTGTGTCTGCACTATACTTTAAAAACCATACCAAATTAAGTCGATAATCATTTTTAATATGAAAAAAGTGGGTAACCATACTTCGTTTTCAAGAATTTTATTGTTCTGTCTGGCGTTATCGCTGTCATTTTCCGTTGCTTCTTATGCTCAGGAAGCTGCTGCTCCGGCAGCGGCCGAACCAGCTGCGGCAGCCGCTCCTGCTGAAGGTGCCGGCGACCCTGCAAAGGGTAAAGAGTTATTCAATACTCTTTGTGCTGCATGTCACAAGCTTGATGCAAGATCTACCGGTCCTGCGTTAAGAGGTGTTGCTGATAAGCATGACCGTGCATGGATCTACAAGTGGGTAGCGAACAGTAGTGCAATGATCAAATCAGGAGATCCTGAGGCTGTTAAGCTTTTTGCAGAGAATAACAATGCAGTGATGACTCCGTTTCCTCAATTATCAACAGGTGATATAGATAATATCATGGCGTACACTTCGGCGCCTGCTCCTGTTGCTGAAAAGCCTGCTGGTGCTGTTGCCGGTGCTGCTGGTGCTTCAGATTCAGGTACTTCTAATAACGTGGTTTTAGGGCTTCTTATTGTGGTGCTTGGTGTGCTTATCTTTATGCTTGTTTTAGTGAACAAGACGTTGAGAAAAGTTTCTGCGGCTAATGGAATAGAGGTTCCGGGTAAAGATTCTGGTGTTTCTTTATGGAAAGCATACGCTAAAAACCAGTTCCTTGTCTTGGTTACTGTTATTCTTTTAATGCTTGCTTCTTCATATTTCCTTTATGGTTATCTGATGCAGGTGGGTGTTGATAAAGATTATCAGCCAATACAGCCAATCCACTTCTCGCACAAAATTCACGCAGGCGATAATGGTATTGATTGTAAATACTGTCACTCTTCTGCAAGGGTAAGTAAAACTTCGGGTATACCGTCTCTTAACGTGTGTATGAACTGTCACAAGAATATCAATGAATTCCAGGGGGATAAAGATTCTACGTATGTAGATCACTCTAAAGAATTCTATTCTGGTGAGATCAAGAAATTATATGATGCTGTAGGATGGGATGCTACAGCTCAAAAATATACCGGAAAACAAAAACCAGTTAAATGGGTGAGAATTCATAACCTTCCGGATTTCGTTTACTTTAATCACTCTCAGCACGTTTCTGTAGCAGGAGTCGAGTGTCAGAAATGTCACGGTCCTGTAGAGACTTTTGAAGTTATGAAACAGCATGCTCCATTAACAATGGGATGGTGTATTAACTGTCACCGTGAGACTGATGTTAAGGTTGAAGGAAATGACTACTACAAGAAAATCCACGATGAACTTGCCAAGAAATATGGTGTAGTTAAGCTTACTGCTGCTAACATGGGTGGTACTGAGTGTGGTAAATGTCACTATTAATAAATTTTTAAGAAGCTAATATCTATATACAACATGGCATCAAACAAAAAATACTGGCAAAGTGTTGAAGAGCTGAACGAAAACAGCTCTATTGTTGAGACGCTAAGAAACAATGAGTTTGTTGAGCAGATTCCTACGGATGAATTTCTTGGCGACAAGGAAGCTCTTGCCTCTTCATCAACAAGCCGTCGTGACTTTTTGAAATATGTTGGGTTCAGTACAGCAGCTGCATCGCTTGCTGCTTGTGAGGGCCCGGTTATCAAGTCTATTCCTTACGTAGTTCAGCCGGAAGAGATCATCCCGGGTGTTGCAGATTACTATGCAACTACCATGAATGATGGTTTTGATTTCGCAAATATATTAATTAAGACGCGCGAAGGCCGTCCTATTAAAGTTGAGAACAATGTTCTTGCGGGTGCAAAAGTTGCAGCTAATGCAAGGGTTCATGCTTCTGTATTGTCTTTATATGACAGTATGCGTCTTAAGCAGCCGGTGATTGCAGGCAAGCCTGCGTCATGGGAAGAAGTAGATGCAAAAGTTAAGGCAGGCCTTGCTTCGGCGGGTGCTTCTCAGGTTGTTGTTCTTACAAGCACGACAGCTAGCCCGTCTACAGATAAACTTATTGCTGAGTTTGGTGCTAAATACCCGGGCTTTAAGCATGTAGTTTATGATGCTGTTTCTTCATCTGAGGCGCTGGATGCTTTCCAGGCTGTGTATGGTGAAAGAGCTCTTGCTGATTACGACTTTGGTAAAGCGGATGTTATCCTTTCTGTTGGCGCTGATTTCCTTGGCGACTGGCAAGGTGGAGGATTTGACGGCGGTTATACTAACGGCCGTATTCCTAAGCAGGGTAAAATGTCTAAGCATATCCAGATAGAGTCTAATATGTCGCTTTCGGGTGCTAATGCTGATAAACGTATTCCGTTGACTGTTACAGAGCAAAAATATGCTCTTGTTGCTATATATAATGCTATTACAGGTAATGCGGTAAGTGTTCCTGCAATTGCAAACAAAGCATATGCTGATGCTGTTGCTAATGCAGCTGCACAGGTTAAGGCTGCGGGTTCAAGAGGTGTAGTTGTTACAGGTCTTGATGATGTTAATGCTCAATTATTAGTAATTGCAATTAACAACGCTCTTCAGTCTGCTGCTTTCAATCCTGCAGGTGCGCGCCTTGTTCGTAAAGGTGATGCTAAAGCAGTTGCTCAGCTTGTTGCTGACATGAAAGCAGGAAGTGTTCACGCTCTTATCATGAATGGTGTAAATCCAATTTACACACTTGCTAACAGTGCTGACTTTGCTGAAGGTCTTAAGAAAGTAAAACTATCAGTTTCTTTCTCTCTTAAAGAAGATGAAACTGCTTCATTAACAACGATTGCTGCTGCGGCTCCTCACTACCTTGAGTCTTGGGGTGATGTAAGTATTGCAAAAGGATTCTATGCTGTAACGCAGCCTACTATCCGTCCGTTGTTTAATACAAAACAATTCCAGGATGCATTACTATCATGGTCTGGAAATGCTCAGGACTATTATGGTTACCTAAAAGGTGCTTCTGTTGCTTACACAGCCGGGAAAACCTGGAACCAATTAGTTCATGATGGTGTTGCTGTATCTGAAGTGGCTCCTGTAGCTGCTGCCGGAGCAGATTTCGCCGGAGCTGCTTCTAAACTTGCTGCTGCCAAAGCTGCAGGTGGTTTAGAGCTTGTTCTTTATACTAAAACAGGTATGGGAGATGGCCAGCAGGCTAACAACCCATGGCTTCAGGAGTTCCCTGACCCTATCACAAGGGTGTCTTGGGATAACTATGTAACAGTTGCTAAAGCTGATGCTGAAAAGCTTAACCTTGAAAACTGGAACGTGGCAAACGGTGGTCTTAATGGTAGCTATGTTACTATTGAGGTTAACGGTAAAAAACTCGAAAATGTACCTGTTATCATTCAGCCGGGTCAGGCTAAAGGTACAATTGGTCTTGCTTTAGGTTACGGCCGTAAAGCTGCCATGAAAAAAGAAATGGTTGTAGGTGTTAATGCTTACACATTATATAATAACCTTAACTCGTTCCAGTCTGCTAAGCTGACTAAAGAAGGTGGAGAGCATGAATTTGCATGTGTTCAGCTTCAGAGGACATTAATGGGTAGGGGAGATATCGTTAAGGAAGCTACGCTTAAAGAATTCAACGAGAAAGAAGTTTCTGAGTGGAATCCAATGCCGCAGGTTTCTTACGACCACAAAGAGGTAGCCGCTGCTTCAATTGACCTTTGGGAATCTTTTGACAGGACTACAGGGCACCACTTTAACTTATCAATTGATCTTAATGCATGTACAGGTTGTGGCGCTTGTGTTATCGCTTGTCATGCTGAGAATAACGTACCTGTTGTAGGTAAGTCAGAAATCAGAAGAAGCCGTGATATGCACTGGTTGCGTATTGACAGATATTATTCTTCTGAAGATACTTTTGCCGGAGATGTTGCGAAGAAAGATAGTGCTTCAGGATTATTAGAATCTAAGAGTACTTTTGAAAATCTTGAAGATCCTTCAGAGAATCCTCAGGTAGTATTCCAACCGATAATGTGTCAGCACTGTAACCACGCACCATGTGAAACCGTATGTCCTGTGGCTGCAACGTCTCACGGTCGCCAGGGTCAGAACCATATGGCATATAACCGTTGTGTGGGTACTCGTTACTGTGCAAACAACTGTCCTTATAAAGTACGTCGTTTCAACTGGTTCCTTTACAACAAAAACAGTGATTTTGATTACAACATGAATGACGATTTAGGCCGTATGGTTCTTAATCCTGATGTTGTTGTTCGTTCACGTGGGGTTATGGAGAAATGTTCATTCTGTATCCAGTCTACCCAGGCGGTTATCCTTAAAGCTAAACGCGAAGGAAGAACTGTTGCTAAAGGTGAATTCAACGATGCCTGTGCTTGTTCTGCAGCTTGCTCGAGCGGTGCTATGGTATTTGGTGATGTTAATGAGAAGGAAGATGCGATCGTTGCTCTTAAAGAGGACGAAAGGGCTTACCACCTTCTTGACCAGATTGGTACACAGCCAAATGTATTCTACCATGTAAAAGTTAGAAATACATAATAAGAAGTAATATTAATAAGAAACACTATAAAGGATTATGTCGTCTCATTACGAAGCACCCATTAGAAAACCTTTAATTATAGGTGACAAAAATTACCATGATGTTACCGTTGACGTTGCTGCTCCTGTTGAAGGAAGGGCTAACAAACAATGGTGGATCGCGTTTTCAATTGCGCTTGCCGCTTTCCTTTGGGGAGTAGCGTGTGTTAGCTATACAGTTGGAACTGGTATCGGTACATGGGGTTCAAATAAAACAATTGGCTGGGCCTGGGATATCACCAACTTCGTTTGGTGGGTAGGTATCGGTCACGCAGGAACACTTATTTCTGCAGTACTTTTATTATTCCGCCAAAAATGGAGAATGGCGATCAACCGTTCTGCGGAAGCGATGACCATCTTCTCGGTAATTCAGGCGGCTATGTTCCCTGTATTCCACATGGGTCGACCTTGGTTAGCGTACTGGGTTATGCCAATTCCGAATCAGTTTGGTTCACTTTGGGTAAACTTTAATTCACCGCTTCTTTGGGACGTATTCGCGATCTCTACCTATCTTTCGGTATCGTTAGTGTTTTGGTGGACTGGTCTTCTTCCTGACTTTGCGATGCTTCGTGACAGGGCTATTACTCCTTTTACTAAAAAAGTATATTCAGTTCTAAGTTTCGGTTGGAGCGGAAGAGCAAAAGACTGGCAGCGTTTTGAAGAGGTTTCTCTTGTACTTGCAGGTCTTGCTACTCCACTTGTACTTTCTGTACACACGATCGTATCTTTTGACTTTGCTACCTCGGTTATCCCTGGATGGCACACAACAATCCTTCCGCCATACTTCGTTGCGGGAGCTATCTTCTCTGGATTTGCAATGGTAAACACCCTTCTTATCATCATGAGAAAACTTTCTAATCTTGAAGCTTATATTACAATACAGCATATCGAGTTGATGAACATCATCATCATGATTACAGGTTCGATTGTAGGTGTTGCTTATATTACTGAGCTATTTATTGCATGGTATTCAGGTGTTGAATATGAGCAGTATGCTTTCCTTAACAGGGCTACAGGACCTTACTGGTGGGCTTACTTGTTGATGATGACTTGTAACGTTGTTTCTCCACAGGTGATGTGGTTCAAGAAAATCAGAACAAGTATCTACGTTTCTTTCGTAATTTCTATCGTGGTAAATATTGGTATGTGGTTTGAGCGTTTCGTAATTATCGTTACGTCACTTCACAGAGATTACCTTCCATCTTCTTGGACAATGTTCCAACCTACTTTTGTAGATGCTGGTTTCTTCATTGGTACTATTGGTTTCTTCTTTGTACTGTTCCTTCTTTATTCAAGGAGTTTCCCTGTAATTGCACAGGCAGAGGTTAAATCTATCATGAAGACTTCAAGCGAAACTTACAAAAAGTTAAGAGAGCAGGGAGGACACGACAATCATTCACATTCAGAAAATAATCATCACTAAGATCATGAGTAATAAAGTTATACATGTACTGTACAATGACGATGATATCCTTATGGATGCAGTAAGGCAAACACGTGCTGCGCATCATTACATTGAAGAAATTTATACGCCATTCCCGGTTCACGGACTAGATAAGGCAATGGGACTTGCTCCAACAAGACTTGCTATCTGTTCTTTCCTTTATGGTTTAGTGGGATTATCTGTTGCAACTGCAATGATGAACTTCATTATGATCCATGACTGGCCACAGGATATCGGTGGTAAGCCAAGTTTTAGCTATATCCAGAATATGCCGGCTTTTGTACCGGTAATGTTTGAGATGACAGTATTCTTTGCGGCCCACTTAATGGTTATCACTTTTTATATGAGAAGTAAATTATGGCCGTTTAAGAGCGCTGAAAATCCTGATGTAAGGACTACAGATGACCACTTCCTTATGGAAGTGCCTGTTCACGGCGATGAGAACGAGCTTGTTTCTTTCTTTGAGAATACAGGTGCTGTGGAAGTTAAAGTAATTGAAAAGCATTAAAAGAAGTATGAAAGCGTTATATAAAATAGCATTACTGGCAGTGGCGTCTACGTCGCTTACTGCCTGCTTTAACAAATCAGAGCCTAACTATCAGTACATGCCTAATATGTATGAGTCTGTAGGGTATGAAACGTATACTGAATCGGGTGCATTTGCAAACGGTAAAGAAGGTCAGCTTCCGGCTAAAGGTTCTGTTCCAAGAGGATTCACTCCTGAGGAATACGAAAACTCTACTGCAGGATATGAGCTTGCTAAAGCAAACCTTAAATCTCCTCTTGCTCCTGAACAGATTGACGAGGCAAAAGGAAAAGAACTTTTCACTATTTACTGTGCTATCTGCCATGGTGATAAAGGTGACGGAAAAGGAAACCTTGTTAAAAGGGAAAAATTCCTTGGTGTACCTAATTACAAAGACAGGCCTATTACAGAAGGTAGCATTTACCATGTAATAACTTACGGACTTAACTCAATGGGTTCTCATGCTAATCAGCTTTCTCAAACTGAGCGCTGGCAGGTTGTTAACTATGTGTTGAAACTAAAGAGTGAATAATAATTGTAGAACACTGAAAGCATAAATATATGTACACATTTTCAAGTAGATTAAAAACAATTGCATTCGTCCTGATGATCTTAGGTGTCCTTGGGATTGGCTATAGTTTTTTGACTGCACCAAAAACCGTTGAAGACGTTGAGAAAATACTAGAAGCTGACAGCCATCACGGTGGAGGTCATGCTGATGCAGCTCACCATGAAGGTGCTGCTTCTCATGATGCTCACGCTACTGCAACCGTAGAAGAAGCTCACGCCGCTCCTGCTGTTGAAGAGGCTCACGCTGAACCTGCACACGATACCGCTCATGCGGTAGTTGCTGCTGAGGCAGCTCATGAGAATCATGATACAGTTCAGGTTGTGGCTACTGTAGATGCAGCTCATGAAACTCACGCTGCTGAAGCTCACGCAGAAGCCGGTCATGATGCTCATGCAGCTCATGGCGAAGAAGTTCACGATGCACATGCAGAACACCAACACCATTTAGAACACGTTCTTGGCCAGTTACAAAACAAGCCTTGGTCTGCTGTTTATGTTGCTGCATTATTCTTTATGCTTATATCTTTAGGAGCTCTTGCTTTCTATGCTATCCAGAATGCCGCTCAGGCGGGATGGTCTCCTGTATTATTCAGGGTTATGGAAGGTATTTCAAGCTACCTTATACCTGGTGCTGTAATCGTATTCCTTTTATTAGTTGCTGGTACTTTAGATCTTCACAAAATCTTCATCTGGATGGATGCCAAGGTTGTTGCGGAAGATCACCTTATACAAGCTAAATCAGGTTACCTTAATAAAGTATTTTTCCTTATAAGGGCGGTTATCTTTATGGGTGGATGGATACTGTACCGTCAATATGCAAGAAAAAATTCTCTTGCTCAGGATGAGGCTACAGATAACAGCTATTACAAGAAAAACTTTAAAGGGTCTGCTGCATTCCTTGTATTCTTTATTGTGTCTGAATCTATCATGTCTTGGGACTGGATCATGTCTGTTGACCCGCACTGGTACAGCACACTATTCGGATGGTATGTATTTGCTAGTTTCTTCGTAAGCGGTATCACTGTAATTGCATTGGTAACACTTTACTTAAAATCTCTTGGCCACTTAGAATATGTTAATACGAGCCACATACACGATTTAGCTAAATTCATGTTTGGTATAAGTGTATTCTGGACATACCTTTGGTTCTCTCAGTTCATGCTTATATGGTATGCTGATATTCCTGAAGAGATCGTTTACTTTAAAATGCGT
Source organism: Flavobacterium sp. DG1-102-2 (assembly GCF_033042555.1). Taxonomy (NCBI): domain Bacteria; kingdom Pseudomonadati; phylum Bacteroidota; class Flavobacteriia; order Flavobacteriales; family Flavobacteriaceae; genus Flavobacterium; species Flavobacterium sp. DG1-102-2. Next base: position 46,199 of record NZ_JAWLIK010000016.1, on the reverse strand, counting down.
ATAGAAAATTATAACCTTCCTTTCTTTGGTATGGTTGCAATGAACTTTGTATTCCCTGTATTGATCCTTATAAATACTGATTTCAAACGTCTGTCATGGATTATTGTTATGGCTGGTATAGTTATCCTTTGCGGTCACTATGTAGACTTCTTTAACATGATCATGCCGGCTACGGTAGGTGACCAGTGGTTTATCGGTGCAGGTGAAATAGGTGCGATATTATTCTTCCTTGGATTATTTATATTTGTTATTTTCACAGCCCTTACTAAAGCGCCGTTGTTAGCTAAACGTAATCCACTTGTTGAAGAAAGTAAGCATTTTCATTATTAATATTTAAAGAAATAAACAAATGACAAGTTTATTGATAATAGTAGTTTTAGTTTTATTAGGCATTGCAATATGGCAATTAACTAAAATATTTGACTTAACACAGGTTGGTGCTAACCGAACTGATGATGGAGATAGCGAAGTAGCTAATGACAGGGATAATAATGTTAATGGTTACCTGATGTTCGGCTTCCTTGGGTTTATCTACGTATTTACGATTTATTCTTTATGGAAATGGGGAGGACTTGTTTTAGGTACTCCGGCTTCTGAACATGGACCTCAATATGATAACCTTATGGCTATCTCTATGTGGCTTATCTTCATTACACAAACTATAACTCAGTTCCTTCTACACTATTTCAGCTTTAAATATAGAGGTGAAAAAGGCAAAGTAGCATTTTATTATGCTGATAACGATAAACTTGAATTTATCTGGACTATTATCCCGGTAATCGTTCTTGCAGGCCTTATCCTTTACGGACTTTATGCCTGGACAAACATCATGTTCATCGATGAGGAAAAAGAAGACAGTATACTTGTTGAAGTTTATGCAAAACAATTTAGCTGGGAAGTACGTTATGCCGGAGAAGACGGCGTACTAGGAAAAGCTAACGTAAGATATATTGAAGGTGTTAACACTTTAGGTGTTGATATGTCTGATCCAAATGCTCAGGATGATATCCAGGCATCTGAACTTCACCTTCCAAAAGGTAAACAGGTGATATTTAAATTCCGTTCTCAGGATGTATTGCACTCTGCTTATTTTCCTCATTTCAGGGCGCAGATGAACGTAGTTCCTGGTATGGTTACAGAATTTGCTTTTGTACCTACAGTTACTACAGATGAAATGCGTCAGGATGGCAAGATCATGAAAAAAGTGGCTCATATTAATGAGATCAGATCTAAAAAGAGCGCTGAACTTGTGGCAGAAGGTAAAACGGCTTTAGACCCTTATACATTTGACTACCTGCTTTTATGTAACAAGATATGTGGTATGTCTCACTACAATATGCAAATGAAAGTTGTTGTTGAAGACGATGCAGATTTTAAAAAATGGCTAAGCGGAAAAGAAAAATTATCTGCAGCTGTAAAAAAAGCAAAGGATGAAGCAGCAGCGGCAGCAGCTCCTGCTTCGGAAGCAGCACCTTCTAAACCGGCAGATTCGGCAGCAGCAAAAACCGATTCTACAACGGTAGCACAGGTTGAAAAAAAATAATTCTTTTTAAATATATTCAAATTAAAGAAATATGTCAGCAGTAGGACACGACGAAGTACACGGTCACGCAGATCACGGTCACCACGATGCTCACGAACATCACCATAAGGATACTTTTATAACTAAGTATATCTTTAGTATTGACCATAAGATGATCGCTAAGCAATACCTTATTACAGGTATTTTCATGGGAGTTATAGGGGTAATTATGTCTCTGTTATTCCGTATGCAAATTGCATGGCCGGAAGAGTCTTTCACAATATTTAAAGTTCTTTTAGGTGATAAATTTGCTCCGGACGGAGTAATGAAAAATGATATTTACCTGGCGCTTGTAACGATACACGGTACCATCATGGTATTCTTTGTATTGACTGCCGGATTGAGCGGTACGTTTAGTAACCTTCTTATTCCGTTACAAATTGGTGCAAGGGATATGGCATCAGGTTTTATGAACATGGTTTCATACTGGTTGTTCTTCCTTTCTGCTGTAATCATGATCGCATCTCTTTTTGTTGAAGCAGGTCCTGCATCTGCCGGATGGACAATTTATCCTCCTTTGAGTGCATTACCTCAGGCAATAGGTGGTTCTGGTACAGGTATGACGCTTTGGTTAGTTTCTATGGCTATCTTCATTGCATCATCGCTTATGGGATCTCTTAACTATGTTGTAACTGTAATTAACCTTAGGACCAAAGGTATGTCTATGACAAGACTGCCTCTTACTATCTGGGCTTTATTCATTACAGCTGTTATTGGTATCGTATCGTTCCCGGTACTACTTTCTGCAGCATTACTATTGATTTTTGACAGAAGTTTTGGTACTTCATTCTACCTTTCTGATATATTCATTTCAGGTGAGGTTCTTCACTACCAGGGAGGTTCTCCGGTATTGTTTGAGCACTTATTCTGGTTTTTAGGCCACCCTGAGGTTTACATTGTAATCCTTCCTGCGATGGGTCTTGTATCTGAAATCATGACATCAAATGCGCGTAAGCCAATCTTTGGTTACCGTGCGATGATCGCTTCTATATTAGCTATTGCATTCTTATCAACTATCGTTTGGGGTCACCACATGTTCATCTCTGGTATGAATCCATTCCTTGGTTCGGTATTTACATTTACGACATTACTTATTGCGATACCATCTGCTGTAAAAGCGTTCAACTGGATTACAACTCTTTGGAGAGGTAACCTTCAGCTTAACCCTGCGATGCTTTTCTCAATAGGATTCGTATCTACGTTCATTACAGGTGGTCTTACAGGTATTATCCTTGGAGACAGTACGCTTGACATCAACGTTCACGATACATATTTCGTTATTGCTCACTTCCACCTTGTAATGGGTATATCTGCCCTTTACGGAATGTTTGCAGGTATCTACCACTGGTACCCAAAATTATTCGGAAGGATGTTGAACAAAAACCTTGGTTATATCCACTTTTGGGTAACTGCAGTGTGTGCTTATGGGGTATTCTTTCCAATGCACTTTATCGGTATGGCAGGTCTTCCAAGACGTTACTATACAAACACCGCATTCCCATTATTTGATGACCTTGCAGACGTTAACGTAATCATCACAATGTTTGCCCTTGTAGGTGCAGCATTCCAGTTATTCTTCCTTTGGAACTTCTTCTACAGCATATTCAAAGGTAAGAGAGCGCCGCAAAACCCATGGAGAGCTAACACGCTTGAGTGGACTACTCCGGTAGAACACATCCACGGTAACTGGCCTGGAGAAATTCCTGAAGTGTACAGATGGCCTTATGACTATAGCAAACCGGGTCACGACGATGACTTTGTTCCGCAAACAGTTCCAATGAAAGAAGGAGAAGAAGAACTACATCACTAAGACTAATTCTCTCATACATACAAAAAAGAGGATGCCACATCGGTATCCTCTTTTTGTATATATGAAATTTATGACTGGTATCTCTAACCACCATAAGCGAAATACACCTACACTATTAAGTAAAGACTTAGGACTAATTGGTGCCGTGTTACAGATTATTGTTGCGTTACTGTTTATTGTTGGGGCGGGATTGCATAGGTTTTGGAAACAGTTGTAAAAACAAAAGGATGAACAACGTAGTCCATCCTAATTATTAAGTAATTATTTTCAACCTTAACAATTAATCTAAGTATTCCCTAATGGTTGAAATGTATATTTTGTTACTAACATCAAATTTTTTCATTAATAACATAGTTTCCCGCAGGGTCATTAAAAGACACATAGAACTTATTTTTAGAAAAAGTGTAAAGAACTGACATTTGTATATTTTTTTGTAAATTATTCTTCAGCACCCAATAATTTTCAGTATTATCACAAAAAGTCTTCTTTAATTCCGTTGTTGAATAATTAACGATATGTTTGTCCAATTTAAAAACGATACATCGTTCTTCATATTTCTTCAATATCGTTGCGTCTATTTTTAACTCATTGCTATATAATAAGCATACGAAATCTTCAAAACTAAAATCATTTTTATAATTGTTAAAATATATGTGTTGGAGCACGACATTATTAACTTGCATCATTTCTCCATTTTCCAAACTTATAAAGAAAATTAGAAATGCATTTGCTGGTGGTAAATCTGCATTTAATCCTTTAGAAAATGCTTTTAAATAATTTTGTGATTCCAAACATTTTTGTGACTCTGTTTTACAGCTAATCATACAAATAACTATAAAAATAAATACATATAATCTCTTCATAATTAGTCTTTAATCTCATTTTTATTTCTAACTTCAGGTTTGTACTGCCCATCAAAGGCATTTCCATTATTTGGTGGATTATCTAATTTATTAGGGTCTATTTCCTGTCCACCATATTTAGTTCTTTTAGGCAAGTCAAGAATTTTATTCATCCTATTTTGTGTCCAGACCGCTCTTATTTCTGCTGGGTCACCTGCTGTTGCCCCCTTTTTATCATTACTCATATTTCTAGTGTCCCAATCATACTGATGACGCATTTCGTGTGCTACGGTAGACATAGATTCTTCTTCGCTTTTATCTCCTGAAAAATCAAAATTCGCAATAGTTCCAACAGCATCATCTTTTCCAATTCCATACGGGTATGGGTCTACATCAGAACCTTGGCCTGCTATACCTTCTTGCATGAAATGCTTATTTTTAATTTTTTCCAAGGTTCTTAATTGATGCTTTAAAACGTCATCATCCGAAGCCTCAATAGCCCTATAGGCAGACAAGACAGTATACATTGTTTTACTCAAACCCTCTTTACCAGGATTATACCTTTTACCATTGCCATGATAAAAATTACCTCTTTTATAAGTTAATGTTTTTACTGCATTTCCTTTGTTATCTCTTATTACAAATATAAGTTCTTCACCATTTGGGTCAATCGCAATTGTTGGCATATTACCGACATATGCATACGGTGACCAATTTTTGTATTTTTCAGCTTTTGGGTCAATATTAAACCATCTTCCTATTGCAGGGTCATAATTCCTTGCTCCATAGTCATAAATGTTAAGCCCCAACTCGTCTTGCAGCTCTTTACCATTGTACTTAATCTTTTATTCCTTCGGCTTCGTTAAATAATACACAGGAATACCTGCAAGCATGATTAGCACGCCCCACCCGCAGGTGCTTGTTCGGTCCTTAAGCAGGAAGAAGCAAAAAGTAGCCGCCAGGATTATATAGATCATTGGTAATACTGGGTATCCAAAAGCTTTGTAAGGTCGTTCCGCGTTAGGTGTTTTTTTTCTTAGAATGAATATTCCGTAAATAGTCAGGATGTAAAAAATAACAACGATTATCATAACAAAGTCCAGCAGGTCGCCATATTTTCCGGTAAGGCATAAAGCCGATGCCCAAAAACACTGAAACCATAATCCCCATCCCGGTACGCTTGCCTTATTTAGGTGAGCGGCTTTTTTAAAGAAAAGGCCATCTTTTGCCATAGTGTAGTATACCCTCGCCCCAGCCATTATGAGTCCGTTATTGCACCCGAAGGTGGATATCATGATCATAATTGCTATTACGTAAGTGCCAACGCTTCCAAATATAGGATGCGAAGCCGCGATGGCTACTCGGTCTGATGCTGCAAATGCAATGGCATCGTCAGGCAGTACTGCTACATACATGATGTTAGCTGATATGTATATTATAGTTACTATAAGCGTGCCTAAGAAAAGACTGAGCCCTACATTACGTTGTGGATTTTTTATCTCCCCGGATATAAAAGTAACGCCGTTCCAGGCATCGCTCGAAAATAGTGAACCCACCATTGAGGCGGCAATTGCCGACATCAGCACGGTTCCGCCAATAGGAACCCATGAGTTGGTGTCTTTATTAAACGATTGTGCATTCCATGCATCTGTCCAGTTGGCGTTCCAGATATCTCCTTTTGCAGCAAGTACAAGTCCAAATACTATTAGACCGAACAGTGATGCAATTTTTGTGATCGTAAAGATGGTTTGTATATACTTTCCGTTCTTCACGCCCCTGCTATTGATATAACTAAGCAGTATGATTGTAGCAATTGAAACCAACTGTGCTGCATTCAGTTTAAAAGAGCCCAGATCCCACAGGATATTCTGGTCACTGAATGGCGGATAAATGTAGGCTGTAAATTTGGCGAATGCCACGCCTACAGCGGCTATTGTGCCTGTTTGTATTACAGCAAAAAAGCTCCATCCGTAAAGAAACGCGATGAGTTTATTGTAGGCCTCTTTAAGGTATACATATTGTCCGCCGGCTTTTGGGAACATGGCACTCAGTTCTCCGTAACTTACAGCGGCTATTATTGTCATAAGCCCCGATAATATCCATATCAGGATAAGCCAGCCTGTACTGCCTACATTACGCATCATATCGGCACTAACTATAAATATGCCGGATCCTATCATTGATCCTACTACCAGCATGGTGCCGTCAAGCAGGCCGAGTTCGCGTTTTAAATGGTTGTCTTCGTTATGTTCTTCCATGGTTGATGTTTGGTTTATGTCTGCTAAAGATATTTAAAATATTGTTTTTAAGACAGTAGTGGTAAATTATTGCCGACTGATAATGTATTGCCAACACTGATTTGGTATTTGCGTTATTAATTATACCTTTATTAAAAACCATACTATGAAAAATAACGGCGACAGCAATTTTAAGGTAAATGAGGAGGGAAGCCAGTTTGAGCTTCATGTACCGGGAGGTATTGCCTTTGTAGAATATTACCGTGAAGGTGAAAAGATCTTTCTTACGCATACCGAAACTCCCGAACAGCTTCGCGGAAAAGGAATTGCTGGGCGGCTTATTGAAAGGACGCTTCAGTGCATTAAAGATAATGGACTGACCCTTGTACCCCTTTGTTCTTTTGTTGCAAATTATATAAATGAACATGATGAATGGAATGATATTTTATCTGAAGGTTATCAGATGTAATACAATCCAAATTCGTTTATCTTTGCCGTATGAATGAGAATTTAGATCCTACCAACTCAAATTTTAATGCCGAAGAGCTGGACCTTGAAAAAAAATTAAGGCCACTCTCGTTTGATGATTTTACAGGACAGGCGCAGGTGCTTGAAAATCTTTTGGTGTTTGTGCAGGCTGCCAATATGCGTGGCGAAGCGCTCGACCATACGCTTTTTCACGGCCCTCCGGGTCTGGGTAAGACAACATTGGCAAATATACTTGCTAACGAGCTTGGAGTGGGAATAAAGATCACTTCGGGGCCGGTGCTCGACAAGCCCGGTGACCTGGCAGGACTGCTTACCAATCTTGACGAAAGGGATATCCTGTTTATTGACGAGATACACCGCCTTAGCCCTGTAGTAGAAGAGTACCTTTATTCGGCTATGGAAGATTTCAAAATTGATATCATGATAGAATCAGGGCCTAATGCCCGTTCGGTTCAGATAGGGCTTAACCCGTTTACATTAGTTGGCGCTACAACACGTTCAGGCTTGCTTACTGCTCCTATGCGTGCGCGTTTCGGGATATCAAGCCGACTACAATATTACACCACAGAACTGCTTACCACGATTGTAGAACGGAGCTCTGCCATATTAAAAATGCCTATTACTTTAGACGCAGCGATAGAAATTGCAGGCCGAAGCCGAGGTACACCTCGTATTGCCAATGCGCTTCTTCGCCGTGTACGTGACTTTGCCCAGATAAAAGGAAACGGCAGTATAGATGTGGAGATTGCACGTTACTCGCTTAAGGCACTGCACGTTGATGCCCATGGCCTTGACGAAATGGATAACAAGATACTAACGACCATTATCGACAAATTTAAAGGCGGCCCCGTAGGATTATCTACACTGGCAACTGCCGTATCTGAAAGTGGCGAGACGATAGAAGAGGTGTACGAACCATTCCTTATACAGGAAGGTTTTATCATCAGGACACCAAGAGGAAGGGAAGTTACCGAGAAAGCCTATAAACATTTAGGTAGGATGAAACTTGGCCCGCAGGGTGATTTGTTCGGATAATAAGATATTTAAAGTATATAGTTAGCTGTAAGTGATGAACTTACAGCTTTTTTTGTTTATCGAATTAACAGAATATTGACAGTGTGAACTGGTATGATCTCTACATTTGTAATACAAACAAAAGCAACAATTATGAGTAATGGAACCAAGATCGTAAACACCCGTCAGGAAAAAAACTGGTGGTAACGCATACTTTTGATGCTCCGGTGCAGGAAGTATGGCAGGCATGGACAGATAGTTCTTTATTAGATAAATGGTGGGCGCCCAAGCCTTATAGGGCAGATACTAAAGAACTTGACTTTAAAGTGGGAGGCAGATGGCTATATGCTATGGTTAGCCCGGAAGGAGATAAACACTGGGGCAGCGTAAAATTTACTGCAATTGAAAACGGCAGGAGCTTTAGGGCAGACAGTATTTTTAGTGATGAACGCGGAAATAAATTAGATGATTCCTCTGTAGGGCACTGGACAAATAGGTTTGAAGAAAACGACGGCAGGACGGATGCAATTATAGAACTTGCTTTTGACAATGAACAAGACCTGGAAAAAATAGTTGCAATGGGCTTTAAAGAAGGGTTTACTATGGGGCTCTCTAACCTGGACGAATTGCTCTCTCAATCGTAATCCGGATTTTAAATATACCGCTCCGCTATGGAGCGGCTTTGTTTTACAGAAGTTGCCTACCTTTGCAAAATATAGCGATGGGCGACGAGAGTGATAAACAACAAAGAAAAATATACTGCATTTATTAAGGCTGAGGCAAAACGCCTTGGTTTTATGTCGTGCGGCATTTCTAAAGCGGGTTTTCTCGAAGAGGAAGCGCCCCGTCTGGAAGCATGGCTTAAAGCCAACCGTAACGGGCAGATGTGGTATATGGAAAATAACTTTGATAAAAGGTTAGACCCTACACTGCTAGTGGATGACGCTAAAAGTGTTGTATCACTATTGCTGAATTACTACCCCCATGAAACTCAGGCCGATGATACCTTCAAGATATCAAAGTATGCTTACGGCCAGGATTATCATTTTGTGATCAAGGAAAAGCTTAAAGAACTGCTATTCTCTATTCAGTCAGAAATAGGGGAGGTAAGCGGAAGGGCTTTTGTAGATTCGGCTCCTGTGCTGGATAAAGCATGGGCAGCAAAGAGTGGGTTAGGCTGGATAGGAAAAAACAGCAACCTGTTGAGTAAACAGGTTGGCTCGTTCTTTTTTATTGCTGAACTTATCATTGATCTTGATCTGGAATACGACCATGCAGTAACCAATCACTGCGGAAGCTGTACTGCGTGCATAGATACCTGCCCTACACAGGCCATCATTCAGCCATATGTGGTAGATGGCAGCAAATGCATCTCTTATTTTACTATAGAACTTAAGGAAAACCTGCCTAACGAGATGAAAGGCAAGTTTGATGAATGGGCCTTTGGCTGCGATATCTGTCAGGACGTCTGCCCGTGGAACCGTTTTTCAAAACCGCATAGCGAACCGTTATTTAATCCTCACCCAGACTTACTTTCCTTAACCAAAAAAGACTGGGAAGAAATTACCGAAGATACATTCAGGGCTGTTTTTAAAAATTCGGCAGTAAAGCGTACAAAATTTGAAGGGCTTAAAAGAAACATAGATTTCCTCAAGCCCTGACAAGTCTAACTACTCAAAAAAGCACATCTCGAAAAGAATATAGTGCTCAATGCCAAATTCTGTTCCCCATTCCTCAATATCCTTACCGCTGCTTTCTACTGCGCAATAATATTTATTGCCTTTTTCCTGATAGGGTAAAATAAAAGCAAAGGCATAAAAAGGTTTTCCGGGTTTTACAGTAGCCAGCCTGTCAAGAATTCTAAGGCTGTATTCATCGGTGTCTACTGCCAGAAAATTGTTATGGATAGAAAGCCGGTCAAATAGAAACTCAACTTTAAGGCTTCTGTCACTCGACTTTCCTCCCATGACAGAAAAAGCAAGTGTATCGGTATTGATGGGCTCAAAATAACTGCTTTTTTGTGTATTAAAGAGTGTGTCTGTTTTCTTGATTTTTCCATTCCATATTTCTTTGGAAACAACATAGTAATACTTGCCTTTTAATTCTTTGCCCGAAAACCTTGCTTTTTCATAATGTATGCCCTGCCACGAAGCTAACCTATACATATCCTTACTGCCCCAAGGCTGCGGATCTCCCGTCATTTTAATAGAAGATTCCTTTTTTTGTGCTGTAGCTGCGACGCAAAAAAATAGAAGTATAAATAAATACTCTGTAAGATTTGTTCTTTTTTTCATGAGTTGGATGATTGGTTTGTAAGGCAAATGTATATTGCAGGATGATGCATTAAGGTTAATAAGTCTTTAACAGGGTTAATTAGTGTTAACAAAAACTCTTCTGCTGATTTTTAAATTCTATTTTTGATGCTGTATGAAAAGAAAAATTAGCATCATATTTATCCTTATGTCGCTTTGTGTTGTCATAATAACAGCGCTTCAGGCTTATTACAGCTACACTAACTACAGGGCAGCTGAAAAGGTATTTAAAAAAGATGCTAATGAAGCTTTGCAGGAGGCGGTGGATAGTGCTTTTAGCATAAGGCGCGAAATGGTAGTAAAAGAATTTGTTGGATGGCTTTCTGACACTACAATTATAAAGCTCAGCTGTAAGTGGAATCCTGATCAAAAAGCAACACAGTTTACTATAGAAGAAGTAAATCCATCGCCTAATGCCGTAGCACAGAATACGATCACTATGAGTATAAGTGATTTTTCCCAACAGCATGATACATTAACTACTGAGGCCAGAGAATTTTTTATTTCTCATATGGGCGGTGTTGTTCGGGATGAACTTAAAAAAGGTGTAGTTTGGTTTTTTACTTCGGATTTAGGCGAACGGCTTGATAAAGCATATATACAAACACCAATCAAAATTGAGCTTGTAGAGCAGCAATATAAACGGGCTCTAAAAAGAGCAGATATCACTCTGCCTTTTAGCTTTATTGCAAAAGGAAGGTCTAAAGACGAATTTGTTACCCAAAAAGTCAATATATCAACATCTAAAGCGAAACGACTTATAAGTGCTTCCTTTAAAGATACCGATGCCTATCTGCTTGGCAGGTTGAAATGGGTTATAATGACTTCTTTATTGCTTATAGTCATTACACTCGGCTGTTTTTGGTACACGCTCAGAACCCTTTTTAACCAGGAAAAATTCAGCAGGTTGAAAGATGATTTCATTAGTAATATGACGCATGAGATCCATTCGCCATTAAGTTCGGTTATGATAACGGCCGAAGCCATGAAGGAATTTGATATGACCAAAGAAGAACGCGACAGTTACGCAGATATCATTGTGCACCAGTCTAAAAAGCTGGCATCGCTTGCAGATGAAATACTCGCGGGCGCAAAATTGGAAAAGAAAGGCATAAGTTTAGAAGATACTATAGATTTGAAAAAACTTTTAGAAGAAGTTTCCAAATCCAATAATGGCAAAGCGGTTATACATCATTATGCCAATGCAGTTGTCTTAAAAGGCAATGAGGGGCATTTTGAGAGAGCAATAATCAATGTGGTTGATAATGCCGTAAAATACAATGAAAGTGATGAGATTAAGATTGCTGTCAGTGCTGTTAGTAAAGATGGCGTAATAGAAATAACTATTGCGGATAATGGGCCGGGTATTCCTGATGCGTATAAAACAAAAGTGTTTGATAAATTTTACCGTATACCTACGGGTAATGTGCATAACGTTAAAGGTTATGGCCTTGGACTTAGTTATGTAAAAAAAGTAATACTGGCACATAAGGGAACCGTTACAATAAAAGATAATAACCCTTCAGGCACCATATTTATAATCAGGATTCCGTATGAAGCATAGGATACTTTTAGCAGAAGACGAACCTTTTTTAGGAAAGGTGATAAAGGAAAGCCTTGAGAAAAAAGGTTATGACGTAATGTTGGCTTCAGATGGAAAACAGGCATGGAGCCTTTTTAGCACTCACGATTTTTCGCTATGCATTCTCGATGTGATGATGCCTTATAAAGATGGCTTTATGCTTGCCGTACAGATAAGGGAAGACAATCGTAAAATACCGATCATGTTCCTTACAGCAAAAGCAGATATAAAGGATGTCGAGCAGGGGTATGCCAGTGGCGGTAATGACTATCTTCGGAAACCCTTTAGCCTGGAAGAACTTTTTCTAAGAGTGGCAGAGCTGATAAAAAGAAGTACTATTACAGAACTAGATTCAGACGAGCTGAAAATAGGCAGTTATACATTTTTGCCCAAACGGCAGGAACTTATTAATGTTGAAAATGTGCCTGTAAAACTTTCGTATAAGGAATCAAGGCTATTAGAAATGCTTTTAGAAAACAGGAATAATGTGCTCGACAGGAAGGCGGCGCTCATAAAGCTTTGGGGCGACGATAATTTCTTTAACACCCGCAATATGGATGTATATATAACAAAGCTGCGCAAGAAACTGCAAAATGATGAAACAGTAGCAATAGTAAACATAAGGGGATATGGCTACAAACTTATCTGTTAAAACAAAAAATATGGGGTTCAAACATTTTTTCAAAGCTAAAGCTTATTGGTCTAAAGGCGAAAAAAGCGAAAACATAAAAACATACAGCAGAAACCATACTGTCATAATAGAAGGCAAGCCTGTTTTAAATATGTCGGCTGCAAAAGCATTTAAAGGCGATGCAGCATTATATAATCCTGAGGATATGCTATTGAGCAGTCTTGTTTCCTGCCACATGATGTCATACCTGTATGTGTGTGCGCAAACCGGAATTGAAGTACTCTCATACGCTGATGATGCTATAGCTACTCTTGTTGTAGAATCCGATGGATCAGGCCGTTTTACAGGCGTTACGCTAAACCCAAAAGTAATTATAGCAAATACCGAGAGGATTGACGAAGCACTGGAACTGCATAAAAAAGCAAATAAGTTATGCTTTATTGCCAACTCCTGTAATTTTCCGATAGAACATAATCCTATTTGCGAGACTGAATAAAAAATGCCCGGCTATAAACCGGGCATCTTCATTTTTATAAGTATTATTTTTTACTCGCTATCCATTTGTTAATTTTTCCCTCCAGTACTTTTAGCGGAAGGCATCCTGCATCAAGCACCTGGTTATGGAATTCTTTAATACTGAATTTTGAGCCTAATTCTTTCTCTGCTTTAGTGCGCAGTTCACGAATCTTCAGCTGGCCTATCTTATAGGATAACGCCTGCCCGGGAATGGCCATGTAGCGCTCAATTTCGGCGATGATGCTTTCGGCAGGTTCTGCTTCATTTTCCATAGAATATTTAATAGCCTGTTCCCTTGTCCATCCTTTAGTATGCAGTCCGGTGTCTACAACCAGGCGGATGGCGCGGTGCATTTCGGCACTTAGCATTCCAAAGTATTGGTAAGGATCGGTATATAAGCCAAGTTCTTTACCAAGGGATTCGGTGTATAATGCCCAGCCTTCGCCATAGGCATTAAACCATATTGTTTTCCTGAATTCCGGCAGGTCTTTGTTTTCCTGCTGAAGTGACACCTGGTAATGGTGTCCCGGAATTGCCTCATGAAGAAAAAGATCTTCATCGGCATAATAGTTGTATTTTTTTACATCGGGTATGGGTACATAAAAAATCCCCGGACGTGTACCATCTACAGAACCCTGGTTGTATTCTGCACTCGCCGATGCCTCGCGGAAGGCTTCTGTTCTCCTTACTTCAAAAGCTGTTTTTGGCTTCAGGTCAAAAAGCTTTTCAAGGTTGGGTTTCATTTTTTCGTGAATGGCGTTAAAGTTATCGATAACCTGTTGCGGCTCGTTAAAAGGCATAAGCTCTTTCTTGTTGCGAACATAGTTGAAGAAATCCTTAAGCGGACCTTTAAAGCCTACCTGTGTTTTTACCTTTTCCATTTCTGCCGAAAGGCGTGCCACTTCCTTAAGTCCTAACTGATGGATATCATCGGCATTCATATCGGTAGTGGTGTATCGTTTTATAAGATGTTTGTAATATTTGTCGCCGTCAGGAATGGCAGAGATGCCGCTGGTAGCACGGCTCACTTTTAAATAATCTGTGCTTGTATAATTATACAGATTTTTAAAAGATGGTATAAGCTTGTTTTTTAGGATAGCAGTAAATTTATCTGTCAGCTCTTTCTTTTCGGCATCGGTAAACGAATCAGGAAATTGTTTTACCGGGCTGTACAGCAAATGAGAGGCAGCATCTTCGTTTGCCATATCTTTTAACTGAGGGATCATCTTTTCGGTAAGCGATTTTGGCAACACATAACCTTTGGCAGCCCCTTCTTTCATGCGCTCTTGTACAGATTTTAGGTATCTATTAAAATCGTCCAGTCTTTCCAGCCAGTTGTTATAATCCTTTACAGTTTTAAAAGGCTGTGCACCGGCTCCGCTTCCCCATTGGCCCATAGTAAGTATCGGACTTGTAAACTGATTGATTGGAAGCAGCTGTTCATTAAAACTCCATTGTTCAAGGTTAAGGTCGCATTCCCAAAGCAAAAGTTCCTTAGTTATCCTGTCATTTTCAGATAATTCTTCGTCTTTAAATTTTGAAACACTATTCTTATATTTTGTAAAAAAAGCTTTTACATCTGCAATGTACGTATCACTTAGGGTATTAGGATAGCTGTCGTTGTAGCGGTCGTCACCCGCTGTTGTAGCTTCCCACGGGAACAGTTCCAGTCTTCCTTCGTGATATTCTTTGGCTAACATGTTCAGTTCCTTGTTAGGTAATTGCATTTCATCTTGCTTCTTTTCGCAGGAAAGTAAAATTATGCTAAGCGCAAAAAGCAATAAAAAAGTTTTTTTCATGGATAGTTGGCGTTAAAAATTTGCATAAAGGTACATTTTTCGCATAAAAAACGTGCGTAAAAAGAATAGCGTTAAAAATTTCACAATTCCGCCGATAGGGTTACCTTTGTCAGTTCCAGAAAAAACCGTATTCAAAAATGAACCAATACAGTAAACGAAGAGAAGCACTGCTTTACCATGCAAAACCGCATCCCGGTAAAATACAGGTAGTGCCTACAAAACCATACGCAACACAAAGAGATTTATCGTTAGCTTATTCTCCGGGGGTGGCAGAACCATGCCTTGAGATTGCTAAAGATGTAAATAACGTTTATAAATATACCGCTAAGGGTAACTTAGTAGCAGTAATATCTAATGGTACAGCAGTGCTTGGACTTGGCGACATAGGCCCGGAAGCGTCAAAACCTGTAATGGAAGGCAAAGGCCTTTTGTTCAAGATATTCTCGGACATTGATGTGTTTGATATCGAAGTAGACACTAAAGATATTGATGCGTTTGTTGAGACTGTAAAAAATATAGCGCCAACCTTTGGAGGTATTAACCTTGAAGATATAAAAGCACCGGAGTCTTTTGAAATTGAAAGAAGGCTTGTAGAAGAACTGGATATTCCTGTAATGCACGATGACCAGCATGGTACCGCTATTATTTCATCTGCTGCACTTATTAATGCTGCAGAACTGGCGGGTAAAAATATAGCAGATATCAAACTTGTGGTATCAGGAGCAGGATCGGCGGCGTTAGCGTGTGCCAACCTGTATATACTGCTTGGGGTAAAGACAGAGAACATCACTATGTTTGACATAGATGGTATGCTTGTTACCAGCCGTGAGAACCTGATGCCTATGCAAATGAAATATGCGCAGCCGGGGGAAGCTAAAACATTAGCAGAGGCTTTAGCAGGGGCAGATATGTTTCTTGGACTTTCTGTAGGTAACATTCTTAGCCCTGAAATGCTTTTAAGCATGAATCATGATCCTATAGTGTTTGCAATGGCAAACCCTATTCCGGAAGTTGATTACAATGTGGCTATCGCTACCCGCCCTGACATTATCATGGCTACAGGAAGAAGCGACCATCCTAACCAGGTTAATAACGTTCTTGGATTCCCTTACATCTTTAGGGGTGCGCTGGATGTGCGTGCTACAAAAATAAACGAGGCCATGAAAATGGCTGCGGTTCACGCGCTTGCAGAATTGGCAAAATCTCCGGTACCGGAACAGGTAAATATCGCTTATGGCGAGACCAAATTAAACTTTGGCCGTGACTATATAATCCCAAAACCTTTTGATCCAAGGCTTATTGCCGTTGTTGCGCCTGCTGTAGCAAAAGCTGCCATGGAAAGCGGGGTTGCAAAAAACCCGATACTTGACTGGGATAAATACACCGAAGAGCTTTTAGAGCGCCTTGGTAACGACAATAAAATGGTACGCCTGCTCACTAACAGGGCAAAGACCGATCCTAAACGCGTTGTGTTTGCAGAGGCAGACCATCTTCATGTGCTTAAGGCCGCACAGATTGTTATGGAAGAGGGTATTGGTACGCCAATATTGTTAGGTAACCGAGAAACCATAAACGAATTAAAAGAAGAAATAGGTTTTGATGCCGAAGTGGCTATCATTGACCCTAAGACAGATGAAGAAGATGAACGCAGGCTGCGTTATGCCCAATCGTATTGGGAAACCCGCCAGCGCCGTGGTGTAAATCTTCTTGATGCCCAAAAATGGATGAGGGAGCGCAACTACTTTGCGGCCATGATGGTAAATGAAGGTGAGGCAGATGCTATGCTTACCGGTTTTTCAAGGAGTTATCCTTCTACCGTAAAACCTGTTATGCAGGTAATAGAAAGGGCACACGGCATAAGCCGTATCGCTACTACAAACATGATGCTTACCAAGCGCGGGCCTATATTTTTATCGGATACGGCAATTAACCCTGATCCTTCGGCAGAAGACCTGGCAAAAATTGCAATAATGACGGCAAAAACGGTACGTATGTTTGGTATGGAGCCTGTAGTGGCAATGGTGTCGTTCTCTAACTTTGGGTCGTCTACACACCCTAATGCGGTAAAAGTAAGAAAGGCTGTAGATATTTTGCATAATGAATATCCTGACCTGATTGTAGACGGTGAAATACAGGCCGACTTTGCCCTGAATCCGGAAATGCTTAAAGATAAGTTTCCGTTTTCTAAGATTGCCGGCAAAAAAGTAAATACCCTTGTCTTTCCTAATCTTGAATCGGCTAATATAACTTACAAGCTTTTAAAAGAGCTTGATAAAGTGGTATCAATCGGACCGATAATGATGGGTATGGATAAAGCAGTGCATATATTCCAGTTAGGTGCAAGTGTAGAGGAGATGGTAAATATGGCAGCTGTGGCTGTTGTAGATGCACAGGAAAAAGAAAAACGCCTAAAAATGGGTAAAAAATAGTTTTTGGTAAAGGGTTAAAGAATTTTATTATTTTTGGGAACGGCTTAAGAAAAATTTATGATAGCACACCTTCAGGGGAGATTAGTGGAAAAAACACCTACCGATGTAGTTATAGACTGCAATGGTGTAGGGTATCACGTTAATATATCACTGCATACGTTTTCGCTGCTTCCCGACTCAGAAAATATAAAGCTCTATACTTTTTTACAGATAAAAGAAGATGCCCATACGCTTTTTGGCTTTGCCGAAAAGGCGGAAAGGGAACTTTTTAAGTTACTTTTATCGGTCTCGGGGGTTGGGGCCGGTACAGCCAGGACAATGCTTTCCTCTTTAGAGCCCAAACATATCATCCACTCTATAGGTATGGGAGATGTGGGTGTTATACAATCTATTAAAGGAATTGGGCTTAAAACAGCGCAGCGCGTTATACTTGATTTAAAGGATAAAGTGTTAAAACTATACGATTTAGAAGAAGTTTCGGGTGCAGGCTACAATACAAATAAAGAAGAAGCGTTATCAGCCTTGGAGGTATTGGGCTTTAACAAGAAATTGGCAGAAAAAGCCATCGAAAAAATTGTTAAGGAGAATCCGTCAGCCAGTGTGGAGACAATTATAAAACAAGCATTAAAAAATTTATAGTCCTTGAAAACAGAATACTCTAAAGATTTTTGCGGTAACTTAAAATACACCCTTTCTATATTATTCCTGTTCTTAGGTGTAGCTATTCAGGCCCAGGTGACTGAAGAGGATGAGGAAAAAAATGATACCTTAAAAGGATATAATACTGGAAAAGTTGAAATTCCAAACCCCAAAAGTATTGTTGAGGCTTATACGTATGACCCCGTAACAAACCGTTACATTTATACCAATAAGTTTGAAGGTTTTAATATCACAAACCCAATAATACTTACTCCTGAACAATATCATGAACTGGTGATAAGAGAGTCTATGCGCGAGTATTTTCAACAGAAATCTAACGCGATAGATGGTAAAGCTACCGAAGACGAACAGAAAAACCTGTTACCCCGGTACTATGTTAATTCCAGCTTTTTCGAAACATTATTTGGTAGTAATACGATAGATATCAAGCCGCAGGGATCTGTTGAGCTTGATTTGGGTATTAGGTATACCAAGCAGGATAATCCTTCTATATCGCCGCGAAACAGGAAAACTTTTACGTTTGATTTTGACCAGCGTATCTCAATGAGCCTTCAGGGTAAAGTAGGTACAAGACTTAATGTAACTGCAAATTATGATACAGAATCTACTTTTGCTTTCCAGAATCTTATAAAATTAGAATATACGCCAACAGAAGATGACATCCTTCAGAAGATAGAGGTAGGTAATGTGAGTTTTCCGTTGTCTAACTCACTAATCAGGGGTGCGCAGAGCCTTTTTGGTGTTAAGATGGCATTACAGTTTGGTAAAACTACCGTAACGGGTATTTTCTCTGAACAAAAATCCCAGACAAAGACAGTTACTGCCCAGGGAGGCGGTACGCTTCAGGACTTCCAGATGTTTGCCAATGAGTATGACGCTGATAAACACTTTTTCCTTTCTCAGTATTTCAGGAATCAATATAATGCCTCTTTAAAAAGATATTCTCAGCTTGCCACCAGGGTAAATATAACCCGTGTGGAGGTGTGGATAACCAACAGGCAGAACAGGATTAATGCCGCTGAAAATAATTCAAGAAATATCATAGCAATACAGGATATTGGAGAGGCTCCGTTAACAAAACCGGGGACAAACCTTGACAGAACGCTTGAAGCGGTAGGCTTTGGAGATGTGGCCGGATTTTTTGATAAACCTGTCAATTCACCGCCTGACAACTCCAATAATAAATTTGACCCTCAAAGAATAGGTACAGGACAAGGGTGGCTTGCGCAGAGCGTTAGGGAAATTGTTACTGTAAACGACGGAAGTTTCCAGGTTCCGGGAGGTCAGGTTAGCGAAGGGCGTGATTATTCTAAACTTGAAAATGCAAGGAAATTATCGGCCAGCGAATATAAATTGCATGAACAATTAGGTTATATTTCGCTTAATCAAAGGCTTCAGAATGATGAAGTTTTAGCGGTAGCTTACCAATATACCATAGGTGACCAGGTATTCCAGGTGGGTGAATTTGGTACGGATGGTGTTGATGCAACAGTAGTAAACCCTGCTACAACCCCGGATACACAGCCGATACCAAGTACACAGAGCCTTATCCTTAAATTGCTTAAAAGTAACCTTGTAAATGTTGAAGAGCCTACATGGGACCTGATGATGAAAAACATCTACCAGATCCAGGGTGGTTTTCAACTGTCTCAGGAAGATTTTAAATTCAATATCTTATATACAGACCCGTCTCCTTTAAATTATATTACGCCAGCAGCTAATGCTGACGGTTCTATACCGGATCCGCTTCCGGTTGATGATAATCTTCAGGATGACGATGATTCTGCCGTCGCTGATACTCCGCTTTTAAGGGTATTCCACTTGGACAGGTTAAACTATACAGGGGATATTCAGATAGATGGTGATGGTTTCTTTGACTTTCAGGATCGTATTACTATTGATGCTCAAAACGGACGTATAATATTTACTACCGTTGAGCCTTTTGGTGAATTTTTATATGATAAGCTTACGCCAAACGGCCAAACATCGCCGGATTACGCTATTACTCCTGAATCAGGCTACATAAGTGCCAATCAGAGAAAGTACGTTTACAGTAAATTGTATAAAAGTACCCAGGCAGACGCTTTACAGGACAGCCAGAAAAATAAGTTCCAGTTACGAGGCCGCTTCAAATCGACAGGTGGTGACGGTATATCGCTTGGTGCCTTTAACGTGCCGCAAGGATCTGTAGTGGTAACTGCAGGTGGAAGGGTACTTGTAGAAGGTGTAGATTATACGGTTAATTACCAAATTGGTAAAGTACAGATACTTGACCCGTCACTTCAGGCGTCAAACACTCCTATTGAAGTGTCGGTAGAAAATAACTCTGTGTTTGGACAGCAGACAAGACGTTTTGCTGGTTTTAACGTAGAACATAAATTTAATGATAAGTTCTTAGTTGGTGCTACTTTACTTAATATGTCAGAGAGGCCTTTTACAACTAAGACCAATTACGGGCAGGAGTCTGTAAACAATACCATAATGGGTGTTAATGCCAACTTTGCTACAGAAGTGCCATTCTTTACCCGTATGGTAAACAAACTTCCTAACATGGATACCGATGTGCCGTCTAACATCTCTTTCAGGGGAGAGTTTGCTTACCTTAAACCGGGCGCTTCTAAAGCTGACCAGTTTAATGGTGAGGCTACTACCTATGTAGACGATTTTGAGGGTACGCAAACAAACATAGACATGAGGTCGCCTCAGGGATGGACACTTTCCAGCGCGCCTGCTACTTTATTTAATAATGAGCAGGGACCAGCTCCAACTAATGACCTTTCTTATGGTTATAACAGGGCAAAACTGTCATGGTATAGCATTGACCCAATATTTTATGCAGGCACTACATTGCCCGATGGGATAACTAAAGATGATTTGTCTTCTAACAGGACAAGGCGCGTGTACTATGATGAGCTTTATCCTGCAAATGATGTTGCACCCGGGCAGAGCCGTGTTGTTAATACCTTAGACCTTAGTTATTTTCCAAAAGAGAGAGGGCCTTATAACTTTAACCCGGTACTTCCTGCGCAGAACTTTACTTTTAGTGATGCCCAGGCTGTGGACAACTGGGCGGGTATCATGCGAGCCATAAGCTCTACAAATTTTGAGCAGACTAACGTAGAGTATATGCAATTTTGGGTAATGGACCCTTATTCAGGTAATACCGGGGATGTTATTGCGCCGGACAATACAGGTATGTTTGAGATCAATCTTGGAGAATTGTCTGAAGATATATTAAGAGATAACAGGAAGCAGTTTGAGAATGGCCTTCCGGAAGCAAACAGCAACCAGCCTGTGTTTTCTACAGTGTGGGGAGATGTTCCTGTTTCGCAGTCGCTTATCTACGCATTTGATACGAATACGGCCAACCGTAATGTGCAGGATGTAGGTTTTGACGGTTTAACAGATGATGAAGAGCGAGTAAAATATGCAGAATTTGGAGGGCTTGAAGATCCATCGGGTGATAATTACCAGTTTTATCTTGCTGCGTCGGGAAATGTGCTTGACAGGTATAAAAATTATAATGGTACCCAGGGTAACTCGCCTGTGGATGTAGGCGATACAAACCGCGGCTCCACCACACAGCCGGATACAGAAGACATCAACAGGGATAATACCATGAATACTATTGATGCCTACTACAGGTATCAAATTCCAATACAGCCTAATGTACAGCCGGGTGATGGTTATGTTGTAGATATAAGACCTTTTGATGTTCCTACTTCTAATGGAACTAATGTAACAGGTAGATGGCTTCTTTACAAAATTCCTATTGATGCGGGAGAGGCTAAGGGCGGCATAAGCAGTATACGTTCAATCCGATTCATGAGATTGATGGTAAAAGGCTTTAAGGATGAAGTGACACTTCGTTTTGGAGCTCTTGATTTAGTGAGAGGTGAGTGGAGAAGATATGCCAGCAGCCTTGATGCCAATGATCCAAATATAGATGATCCTCAGGGAGAGGGTGATGGAGCTACAGGCTTTGATGTTGTAGCGCTTAATGTTCAGGAGAACGGATCCCGTACACCTATTCCTTATGTATCGCCACCAAGTGTGCGAAGGGAGCAGTTGTATAGTAACAATGCTGTAATACGCCAAAACGAGCAGGCATTATCGTTAAGAGCATATTCTGTGCCTTCAGGTAGTACTGCAGGTGGACTTGAAATAAACGATTCGCGGGCCGTGTTCAAAAATGTGAACGTGGATATGCGTCAATATAAAAAATTAAGGATGTTTCTTCATGCTGAGGCTCTGGCTACAGATAACGGAACAGGAAGAGACCTTCGTGATAACCAGATGAAAGGTTTCCTAAGATTTGGTAATGACTTTACAGATAACTTTTACCAGATAGAGAAAAGGCTTTTGGTAACACAGCCTAGCGTGGGTGCTGCAGCTACACCGGAAGAGGTTTGGCCGGAAGACAACGAAGTTATTGTTACGCTTGATGCACTTACAAGATTAAAGATCAATAAGCTTCAGGGTAATGTTCCTGATCCAGATGTTAACGGCATT
The DNA here is from genome assembly GCF_033042555.1 of Flavobacterium sp. DG1-102-2. Taxonomy (NCBI): domain Bacteria; kingdom Pseudomonadati; phylum Bacteroidota; class Flavobacteriia; order Flavobacteriales; family Flavobacteriaceae; genus Flavobacterium; species Flavobacterium sp. DG1-102-2. The sequence goes on along the minus strand of NZ_JAWLIK010000016.1, from coordinate 23,784 downwards.
ACCTTCGTTCCTGCGCAGTCGCTTGACCCTTCGTTGAGCAGTACGCTTATGATTGGTATCAAGGGTAATCCTAACTTTGGTAACATAAGGACCCTTATGATAGGTATTAAAAATGCTACTGCTGAAGCAGATGGTGATTTTGATCCGGATCCTAAAGTAATACGAGGTGAGGTATGGTTTAATGAGCTGCGCCTTTCTGATATGGATAACAAAGGCGGATGGGCAGCTGTAGGTAGTATGGATACTAACTTTGCCGATTTTGCTACACTTTCTGCAACAGGTAGGATGAGTACCATTGGTTTTGGTACTATTGAGCAAAGTCCTAACGAAAGAAGCAGGGAAGATGTTAAACAATATGATATTGTTACTAATGTTAATATAGGTAAACTGCTTCCTAAAAAATGGGGTATCAACCTGCCGTTTAACTATGGTGTGGGCGAAGAGATAATTACGCCGGAATACGATCCGTTCCAACAGGATATAAAGCTTGAGCAGCTTATTGATATAACTACAGATCAAAATGAAAAAGATAACCTTCGCAACAGGGCGATAGATTATACGAAGCGTAAGAGTATCAACTTTATTGGTGTTAAAAAAGAAAGGCAGCCGGATAGGAAGGCTCACATCTATGATCCGGAAAACTTAACGCTTAACTATTCCTTCAATCAGACAGAACACCACGATTATGAAGTGGAAGACTTGCTTGACCAACAGATAAGGACAGGTGTGGATTACAATTTTGCATTTAAACCGAAACCTGTGGAACCACTTAAGAATGTTGGTTTCATGAAGAAGAGCCAGTACTGGAAACTGCTTAGTGATTTTAACTTTAATTACCTGCCTACCAATATTAACTTTAGTACAAATATTATAAGGCAGTACAACAGGCAGCAGTTCAGGAATGTGGAGGTTGATGGTATTCCTATCGATCCGCTTTACAGGAGAAATTATTTCTTTAACTATCAATACGGTTTCAATTATAATATTACAAAGTCACTTAGGCTTAACTATTCTGTAGCTACAAGTAATATCGTAAGGAACTATTTTGACGCTAACGGCAGGCCTTCGCAGGAACTTAATGTTTGGGACGATTTCTGGAACATAGGTGAGCCTAACACGCACACGCAGCAGTATGTACTTAACTACGATATACCTATTAACAAGATACCGGTATTTAGTTTTGTAAAATCTACGTATACCTATTCAGGCAGCTATAACTGGCTTCGTTCTAACGACGCGTTTGCTAATGCTGTTGTAGATAATCCTGATGGTACTATAAGCACATATGCTCTTGGTAATACAATCCAGAACTCGAACTCTCACAAGCTGAATACTACCCTTAACCTTGATCTGCTTTATAAGTATGTAGGCCTTACGGGTAAAAAACCTAAAACGCCTGTTGCGCCTAAAGCTGCACCAAAGCCGGGAGAGAAAGTTACAGCGGCTCCTAAACCGGCAGCAGGAGGTAATGTTTTTGTAGACGGTCTTATAGGTGTGCTTACAAGTGTGAAAAACATTCAGATCAACTACGCTGAGACTAACGGTACAGTGTTACCGGGTTACCTTCCATCAATAGGTTTCTTTGGTACAACCAGGCCTACAATGGGCTTTATCTTTGGCAGCCAGGACGATGTGAGGGAGGAAGCGGCAAGGCACGGTTATCTTACAACGTATCAGGAATACAACCAGAACTTTACGCAGGTTAATAACAAAACATTTAACCTTACGGCGTCGGTAGATCTTTTTCCTGATTTCAAAATAGATCTTACTGCTGACAGGACGTATGCAAAAAACCATTCTGAGCAATATGATATAGATCCTACATCAGGTAGTTATATGGCACGCTCTCCGTATGATTTTGGTAATTTCCAGATATCTACAGTATTAATAGCAACTTCATTTAGTGCAAGCGATGTGAATGGTTCTGAAGCTTTTGACCAGCTTAGGGCAAACAGGATAGTAATTGCCGACAGGCTTGCAGAGAAGTATTATGGAACTACAGCTTTTCCAAGATATGAAGGCGGTACTAATGCAAGTGATTTTGCCAGAGCAAATGCTGGTTATCCTGTAGGATTTGGTAAAAATAACCAGGCAGTATTGCTTCCTGCATTCCTTGCAGCATATTCTGGACAGGATGCCGGTAAATCTTCCACGGGTATCTTCAGGGATGTGCCGCTGCCTAACTGGGTGGTTAAGTATACAGGGCTTATGCGCTACAAGTTCTTTAAAGACAGGTTTAAGCGCTTCTCGTTACAACATAGCTATAAGGCCTCATATAACGTTAACTCGTACAGGTCTAACCTTGATTTTAATAACCCTGATAATCCTAATAACCAGGATAATAATGGCGAGGGTAACTTTATCAATAAGAACATCATTTCGAATATCAACCTAACAGAGCAGTTTAATCCGCTTATACGTGTAGATTTTGAGATGAAGAACTCTATCAAGATATTGGCAGAGATACGTAAGGACAGGACGCTGAATATGAGTTTTGATAATAACCTGCTTACAGAGGTTAGGGGTAACGAATATGTTCTAGGTCTTGGTTACCGTATTAAAGATGTTATTATTACGTCGAGCCTTGCTGATAACCCAACGAACACTATTAAGAGTGATATCAACTTTAAATGTGATTTTACGCTTAGAAAGAATGAAACGATCATCCGTTACCTGGATTATGATAATAATCAGTTAGGTGGTGGCCAGAACATATGGTCGGTTAAATTTACTGCAGATTATGCCTTCAGTAAAAACCTTACGGCTATCTTCTACTACGACCATTCGTTCTCTAAAGCAGTTATCTCGACGTCGTATCCGTTAACGAATATCCGTTCTGGATTTACGCTGCGATATAATTTTGGAAATTAATAAAAAAACATTTTAGAGTTACTCTTATAAAACATACATTTGCGAAAAACAAACTAATATGAATATTCCGGCAAACTTAAAGTACACAAAAGACCACGAGTGGGTTAAAATAGAAGGGGATGTAGCAACTGTAGGTATTACAGATTTTGCTCAGAAAGAATTAGGTGATATCGTTTACGTTGAAGTTGAAACGCTTGACCAGACTCTTGATAAAGACGAAGTTTTTGGAACGGTAGAAGCTGTTAAGACAGTATCTGACCTTTTCCTTCCACTATCAGGCGAGATAATTGAATTCAACGATTCATTAGAAACTACTCCTGAAAAAGTGAATACTGACGCTTATGGCGAAGGCTGGATGGTTAAAGTAAAAATTTCTAATGCTTCTGAAGTTGATGAACTTTTAAGCGACGAGCAATACAAAGAGCTTATTGGTGCGTAACCGGATTTTATTGGCAGCGTTTGCCTGGACGGTATTTATTGTATATGCCTGTCTTATTAATGCGGCCGATATTCCACAAGCTACATGGCTTGATATACCTAACAAGGATAAAATTGTTCATTTTACATTTTACTTTGTTTTCACCTTCTTATGGGTTCAGGCTATCAAAACAAAAAAGGAGCTTTCGCCTAAAAGGGTAAGAGCGGCAGTTTTCTTTTCGGCAGTTATTTTTGGTATTCTTATAGAAGTTTGCCAGGGAGTGTTTGCCAAAGAAAGAAGCCCGGATGTTTTAGATGCAATTGCAAATACTTGCGGTAGTGCTGTCTCAATTTTGTTGCTTTGGCTTTTAGATAAAAGAAACAATAAAATCAATGTCCCTTCCCATTAGTGGGGAGGGATTTTTTTATGTTATTATGGATATAAAACAATATTTAGATTCTACCTATTTAAAAACGGCAGATCAGGCAGGATTGTCGGAAGCTGACAATTTAGGAATAGTAAAAGCATCCATCGTTGAAGCTATAGAGGAAGGTTATAAGCTTATTATGATTCGTCCTGAAATGGTAGCTGTAGCTAAAGAAATGATTGCTGGTGCCTCTTCAAAAGTAACCATAGGCACGGTTATCGATTTTCCGTTAGGACAGGGGGCAACTGAAGTAAAACTTGCAGAAGCACAGCAGGCAATTCTTGACGGCGCTGATGATCTTGATTTTGTACTGGATTATGAAGGCTTTAAGGCTGGTAAAACGGATGCTGTTAGAGAGCAGGTTTTGGTATGTACAAAGCTTGGGCTTGAGAATAACAAGATAGTAAAATGGATCGTAGAGATCGCAGCGTTAAACGATCACGAAATTGTACAGTTGAGTGCATTGGTTAAGAATGTAGTGCTGTCTAATTTTGATGAGAGTACTTATAATCATGTTTTTGTAAAATCGTCTACAGGATTTTACAAAACGAGAGACGGTATTCCCAATGGCGCAACACTTTCGGGAATAAAACTGATGCTGGAAAATTCTTATCCGCTGCCGGTTAAGGCGGCAGGGGGAGTGCGCACGCTGGAAGAAGCCCAGCAAATGATTTCGCTTGGTGTTAAAAGAATAGGTACTTCGTCGGCAGCTGCAATTGTAAAAGGTTTTAAGGCATCCGGCGGATATTAGATAAAAAAGAAAAGCCTCCCCGTTAGGGAAGGCTGACCTCTTCATAGCAAATTTCGTTTGTGTAACTTATTTCTTTTTCATAGCAATGTTTCCCAACGAAATTTTTCTTTTTCAATAGCAACTTAACTCTCTGTATACCTCCTTGGAGTGGGTTTACATAAGTAAGATGCAGCAGGTTTAAAAAGGTTGCGTATAAAAGTTAAATTTTTTTCTAAATTTATTTTAGGGCTTCTTTTTCAGTGTATCTCTTTGAGTTAAACTTTTTTTTGGAGTATCTTTGCGCAAGTTTTGAAAACCCAATGAAAATCATTTTGAACGCTCAACAAAATCAGTTTTCCATTAAATCACTTTTTGCAGATTTCTTAGCAATCACAAAGGCCAGGCTGGCTGTAAGTGTTGTTTTTTCATCTGTGGCAGGATACCTGTTAGGTTTCTCTGATGATTATCCTTTTAGCTGGACTACACTTATACTTCTCACCATAGGGGGCTACTGCATGGTAGGTGCTTCTAACGTCTTCAATCAAATCATAGAAAAAGACCTTGATGCCTTGATGGACAGGACAAAGAACCGTCCGGTACCGGCAGGAAAAATTTCTGTAAGAAATGCTTTTATCATAGGGGCAGTGCTTACTATTGCAGGAATTGCTATTCTTTACAGCATAAATCCTAAGACTGCAATGTTTGGCGCTATTTCCATCTTTTTATATACAAGCATTTATACGCCGCTTAAAACGAAGACACCACTTGCTGTATTTGTAGGTGCATTTCCTGGAGCTATACCTTATATGTTAGGGTGGGTTGCGGCAAGAGGTACTTTTGGGATAGAGGCAGGTACTTTGTTTCTTATTCAGTTTTTTTGGCAGTTTCCTCACTTTTGGGCTATTGGCTGGTTCCTTTTTGACGATTATAAAAAAGCAGGCTTCTTTATGCTGCCTACGGGACGAAGGGATAAAAAGACGGCAAGGCAGACTATAATGTATACGATCTGGCTTATAGTAGCTTCCATATTGCCTGTTACAGGTTACACAGGAGAGCTTAGGCTGAGTATAGTGTCTGCGATATTGGTTTTTCTGGCAGGCTTATGGATGCTTGTGTATGCAGTTAAACTTTATAATAAGATGGATGCGGCTGCCGCAAGAAAACTTATGCTGGTGAGTGTCTCTTACATCTCGCTTATGCAGGTCATTTATGTAATTGATAAATTTATACATTAATATATGGAGTCAACAATGTCTCTTAAGGAACATAACGACAGGAACGCAAGATCTAAGAAGATGATACTATGGTTTGCCATGGTAAGTATGTTTATGATGTTTGCAGGTTTAACGAGCGCGTATGTAGTAAGTGCTTCAAGACCGGACTGGCTTAACGATTTTAAACTGCCTAATGCATTTTTAATTAGCACGGTCGTAATGGTTGCCAGCAGTGTTACTTTTCATATGGCTAAAGTGTCTATGAAAAAGGGCGAAAGGCAGGCGGTTACCATGTGGCTGCTTATTACGCTTGCTTTAGGTGTTGGCTTTGTTTTTACGCAGTTTTACGGCTTCGGCCAGGTTATAGAAAGCGGTTATTTTTTTACAGGGCCGGAGAGTACGGTAACAACATCATTTGTGTATATTGTAGTGATTGTACACCTTGCCCACCTGTTTGCAGGGCTTATTGTGCTGCTTATAGTAATTTATAATCATTTTAAACAAAAATACAGTTCTTCTCAAACCCTTGGAATAGAGTTGGGTGCAATGTTTTGGCACTTTCTGGATATTTTATGGGTATATTTGTTTTTATTTTTCTATTTCTATTAATAGAAAAAATAATGTAAATTTGGAAACTTTTTAACCAATAACTTTATATGGCAGCGACAGTTACTTCAACAGCTACTACAGGTAAAACATGGGACGGAGGAAACGAACCTATGGGCGCAAGTTATGGCAAAATGATGATGTGGTTTTTTATCGTATCAGATGCCCTTACGTTCTCAGGATTCCTTGCAGCTTACGGTTTTTCCCGATTTAAATTCATCGAAACTTGGCCAATAGCCGACGAGGTGTTTAATCACTTTCCATTTATGCACGGTGTTGATGCGCCGATGTATTATGTGGCTTTCATGACATTTATACTTATTTTCTCATCAGTTACTATGGTTCTTGCGGTTGATGCGGGTCATCACCTAAAGAAAACCAAGGTTGCTGTGTATATGCTGCTTACAATTGTAGGTGGTTTCATATTCCTTGGTTCTCAGGCCTGGGAATGGAAAAACTTCATTAAAGGCGAGTTTGGCGCTGTTGAAACAAAAGGTGGAGCGATCCTTCAGTTTGTAAAAGCAGGCGAAAACGGTAAATACGAAAGGGTAGCCCTTGCAGAATTTGCTGCTCACCTTCCTACTGAACGCGTAAACAAACTTAGAAGCAACGGTATTATATTTGAAGAGGGTGCTGCTTTACCAACATATTCTGTTGAAGAAGTAAAAGCCGGTCTTTTAGCACATCCTGAAGTTCTTATAAGAACTGAAAAGATAGTTAAAAAACACAAAGAAGTACTAACCAGAGAGCAATCGGTTAAGAAAATTGAAGAAGCTACTATCGTTGTAGAAGGTGCTAACCTTGTAAGAAACGAGTACGGACACAAATTGTTTGCTAACTTCTTCTTCTTTATTACTGGTTTCCACGGTTTTCACGTATTCTCTGGTGTAATGATCAATGTACTTATTTTCTTTAATGTACTTCTTGGTACTTACGAAAAGAGAAGAAGCTATGAGATGGTAGAGAAAGTTGGTCTTTACTGGCACTTTGTAGATTTAGTTTGGGTGTTTGTATTTACATTCTTCTATCTTGTTTAATTTTTAAAATTTAAAAGAATTTTATTATGGCACATTCTCACGAATCTAATACAAAAAGAATATGGCAGGTTTTTGGCCTGTTATCGATAATAACAATTGTAGAGGTTGCATTTGGTATTGTTAAACCTGCATTCCTTCACGATTCTCATCTGTTCCAGATGAACCTGCTTAACTGGTTATTCATTATCCTTACAATTGTAAAAGCGTACTACATTATGTGGGCGTTCATGCACCTTGAAGGAGAGAAAGCTAGCTTAAGATGGTCTATCGTAGCTCCATTAGTATTCTTAATTATCTATTTAGTGTTCATCTTACTGATAGAAGGTAATTATATTTTTGACGTGTTCAGGGATTCTCACTACAAGTGGATTTTCTAATACACATTCATTATAAAAAAGGCGGTTTTTAAACCGCCTTTTTTTAATTTTGCAAACGGAAACTTGTTCCCGATATCATGAAAAAAAAGATAGTTCTCATCGTCCTTTTAGTATTGCCGCTCTCGGCTTACATTTACTTCTCTTTAGCAAAGCATAATTCTCTTTTCCTTCCTGTAGTTACCAAGAATGTAGCAGAGCTGCCTCAGGGAACTACATTAGACAGCTCTCCTGTTGCAATGACGGACAAGATTACCATTCTTGGCTTTCTTGGAAATGATATGGTTAAGAAAAAGGAAACCATATTCAATATAAACGAAAAGATAAACGCAAAGTATAAAGACTTTACTGATTTCCAGATCGTGATGGTTATGCCGGAGGGTGAGGAAGAAGAGGTGAAGAAAATAACAGCCGATATAAAGATCATGGCAGATATCTCTAACTGGAGATTTTTGTTCACAAAGCCCGAAAACATTAAACCTTTTTACGAAACCCTAAAGGTTAAAGAACCTCTTGATGGCGATATGGGTACTTTTAATCTTTTTATAATAGATAAAAAGAGGAGTCTCAGGGGTAGGACGGGAGATAGTCCTAAAACAGGTAAGGAAGAGTTTAAGGATGCTTATAATTCGTTGATTGTTTCTGAACTTCACAATGAGATGACAGATGATATCAAGATACTTTTAAGAGAATATCGCCTTGCTCTTAAAAAGAACCATAACGAAGTTAAGAGGGAAATATAATCATGAAAAAATCATATTCATACGTAGGGATATCATTTATAGTGCTCATATTTGGAATATGGGCAGTGCCTAAGATCGTTGATAAGTTTGGGAAGTCAGATCTTATAGAAATTGGCCCTGTGCCATCTTTTGAACTTACAGACCAGGATAATAAAAAGATATCGGATAAAGATTATTTGGGAAAGGTATATGTGGTGGAATTCTTTTTCAGTACGTGCCCAACCATTTGCCCGGTAATGAACAAAAATATGTTGCTGCTCCAAAAAGAGTATTATGGTAAGCCTGATTTTGGGATTGCTTCGGTAACCATAAATCCGGAATATGATACTCCTAAAGTTTTAAAAGAGCACGCTGAGCAGTTAGGTGTTAAGCATTACAACTGGCATTTTTTAACCGGTGACAGGGATTATATATTTAATCTTGCTCAGGGTTTTAAAATGTATGCGGGGGTAAATCCTAAAGCTGCCGGTGGCTTTGAACATTCTGGTGTATTTGCACTGGTAGATAAAGAGGGTAATATACGATGCAGAAAAGATCAATACGGCAATCCTATATTGTATTACGACGGACTTGAGGATAGCGGCGTGAAAGCAATTAAAGAAGATATTAAAAAATTACTTGAAGAATAATAATGGAAAAGATAATAAATTCTGAAGCAGTAGAGCAGAAATATAAAAAATGGATCATACTTTTATCGGTAGTTATTCCTATAGCTGTGGCCCTTCTTTTTGGTGTTAATCTGCAAAAACTTGGCTATGATGTTGAACCACTTTCATTTCTTCCGCCTATTTACGCAGGTATAAACGGTGCTACTGCCATTGTACTTATTATAGCGGTTTGGGCCATAAAAAATGGTAAACAGGACTTGCATGAAAAGCTTATGAAGTTTGCAATTTGCCTGTCAGTTTCTTTTCTGGTAATGTATGTTGCCTATCACATGACCTCTATTTCGGCTGTGTTTGGTGATGCAGACCATAATGGCGTTTTAAGTGCCACTGAAAGCGAAAAGGTTGGTTATGTAAGAAGCCTTTATATATTTATACTGCTCACGCATATTGCGCTTTCGGTAATTATCATACCGTTTGTGTTATTTACGTATGTAAGGGCTTTGTCGCAGAGCTTTGTAAGACATAGAAAACTGGCAAGGATAACTTACCCAATGTGGTTATATGTAGCGGTTACGGGCGTAATAGTCTATTTCATGATTTCTCCATATTACACACATTAATACCTTAATGTTATGAACGTAAGAGTAAAACAAATTATGGCAGCGTTAACGCTGTTGTTATCTTCCACAGGAATTAATGCACAATGTGCCATGTGCCGTGCTGCATTGGCGGGGAGCGAAGGCAATGTAAAGGCAGAGGCGGTAAACGATGGTATAGTTTACTTAATGATATTTCCTTACCTGCTTGTAGGGCTTGTAGGGTATGCGGTATATAAACTGCGTAAGAATGCAAAAGATAAAAAGACTGAAACAGCAGAATAAAAAAATATTTGACTGTAGTTATGATATAAAAAAGCCCAAAGCTGTTATTGCTTCGGGCTTTTTTGTGAGTGTGTACTATTTCATTCCGTCTATTTTCAGGTCTATTTTTCCCGATCCTTTTATAAAGGCAATGATAGCATTGTTTGTAAGTTCCACTTTGTCGAATTCAAAATCGTTAAGGGTCCCGTTTACAAAAACACCCGGCATAGGGGAGTAGTTGCTAACGTATGGCAGCAGGTTTTTCTTGCCTTGCTCTAAATTGTCTTTAATCGAGTAACGGCAATTCTCCTGTATTTTTTTCAGTATCATCCCTTCAGCAAGCCAGTTGGCTGTTCTCATCAAAACACTTTTGGTGTTGAGTACATAGTCCATCTGGTCAAAATAGATCTCCTTGGTAACGGAGTTGTAATTAGGATACCCCGTTAGGTATATGGTTCCATTGATACTTCCTGTCATATCAAGGGCTACGACCATTTTACCGTCTTTGCTCCATAGGTCAACCTTTTGAACTGTCACTTTTTTACTTCCGCTGCCAAATTCCTGTCCCTGGAAGTTTTTTGTAATTACTTTAGATGCGCTTTCATAAGTAGATACTGCGGCAACGACTGCGCTTACGCTTTCGGGCATTTTCTTTACAGGCTTAAGCACCACATCTTCTTTTTTAAAGGTATTCTTTGGCTTTTGGCCTACCATGGTAAGCATGCTGCATTTAAGTCCCATGTCAAGGGTTACCTGTTTTTTTGTAAGCACGGCATCGGTAACATAAAGCTCAACGGGGTTAAGTTTAAACCATGTTTCATATTGTTCACTTGTCAGGAACGGGGTGCTCAGTTTATCAAGAGCATCCAGTACCTGCGGTTTAAAATCCATAGTTTTTGCCATGGCATCATCAAGCTTGTTCTCAATTTTGTTTTTGAAAAGCTTTACCGCAGGGTTTATAAGGTAGGTTATGGCAACTTTTTTTCCGGCAATGGTTACTGTAGGGCTCTCGTTCCATTCAAGAAATTCAATTGATGTATCGGTTGAAACCTTCCAATTAGAGAGTCCAACTTTGCTTGTAAAAGTAACCACTCCGTCAAGGTTAACCTCGCGCGTATCATAAAGGTTCATGCCAAGGGCAGATGTTCCGTAACGCAGATTAGCAGTAATTTTAATAGGAACAACCGATTTTAATTTACCATTCTGTTCAGAAAATTTAATGGGCGCGGTTTTAAAAACCTGCATAGCAATATTGTCGTCTTCTATGTTTTTGTCTTCATATACAAGGCTGGGCAGCAGTTTGTTTACCTGTGCTTCAATATCTACTATAGTTATAGACACTGGCAGGTTAATAAAAGATGTAGTGCTTTGGTACACTATAGGTGCATTGTTGCTGGGCTCAGGTTTTAAAGCTTCAATTCTTTTTGTTGTAGAGCAGCCGATAAGTAAAGCCGAAAAAGCAATTACTCCGCTAAGTAGTAAGGTTCTCATTTTATGTGTTGTAAAAAAATAACCCGGCAAAATTAGCTTTTTATTTGTAACAAAATTGGCAGGAATTAGTCTAATAAAAATATATTTAGCGTATTATCGTTAGATAATTTGGGTAAATTTGTAAACTCATCAATCAAATCTATGAAAAACAAATTATGCAGAATAACCATTCTTGCAGTTTTGCTTTTGGGCGGCTTTGCTAACGCACAGGTCAAAAAGTGGACGCTGGAAGAATGTGTAGACTATGCTATAAAGAACAATATCTCCATAAAGCTTAGTGCGCTAGATGCGCAAACTACTCTTGTTGCAAAGAGTGATGCCTGGGGTGCGTTACTGCCAACAGCAAATATTCAGGGATCGCATTCCTGGAATATTGGTCTTAACCAGAATATCACAACGGGTTTACTTGAAAACCAGACAACCCAGTTTACATCGATAGGATTAAACATGGGAATTGATATTTATAACGGACTCCAAAACCAAAACCGTTTAATTAGAGCCCGTCTTGCCATAGTGGCTGCGCAATATAAGCAGACCAAGATGGAAGAAGACACTGCACTTAATGTTGCTAACGCATACTTACAGATTCTTTTCAATAAAGAGAATTTAAGGGTGCAGGAGCAACAATTGGCTTATGATACCAAACAAATGGAAAGGACGGAGCAGCTTGTAGAAGGCGGCGCTGTACCGCGTGGCGATCTTTTAGACATTAAAGCTACTATTGCCGCCGATAACCAAAAGAAGATTGCTGCCGAAAATGCACTGCTTATTTCTAAGCTTAGCCTTGCACAGCTTATGCAGCTTGATGATTTCCTTAATTTTGATACTGCTGACAGTGACTATCCTGAAGATAAAAGCAGTGTTATGATGGAAAAGCCTGCTACAATTTATGATAAGGCAAAAGGTATACGTACCGATCTTAAGGCGGCCCAGGCTGATGTTGATGTTGCTGAAAGGGATGTTAAGATTGCAAGGGGTGCTTACCAGCCGAGACTTACCGGCTTTTACAGCTTCACTACCCGTGCAGCCTATTCGGATAAGATAATCGGTTTTCAGCCAAATACTTCGAGCCCAACAACCGTAATAGGTTACGTTGAAGGTACAAACCAAAATGTACTTCAGCCAAATTCTGAACCTATTTTGGGTAAAAGGGATCCTATTATTGACCAGTTCAATGATAATAAAGGTCACTCATTTGGTGTGCAGCTAAGTATACCTATTTTGAACGGTTTCTCTGCGCGAAATAACGTGGAGCGCTCTAAGATAGAACTTGAACGTTCTAAGATTACGCTGCAGCAAAAAGAGTTAGATCTTGAAAGAAACGTTTACACGGCCTATACTGATGCCCAGGGCGCACAAAAAGCGTATGATGCCGCGGTATCTGCTGCAAATGCAAGAGATGAGTCGCTTAATTATGCTAAAGAGCGCTATGAGGTGGGGCTTATTAATGTATTTGACCTGAACCAGGCGCAAACGCTTGCTGTAAATGCACAATCTGAAGTGCTTAGAACAAAATACGACCTTATATTCAAAGTAAAAATACTGGAGTTTTATTTCGGAATTCCTATCTACCAAAAACAATAGCCATGTCAAAGAAAACCATTTATATTATAATAGGCGCAATAGTGCTTTTAATTGTAGGACTAGTTGTTCTTAAACAAACAGGAGCTGTAGGTGCCAAAGATGAAGGAAAAGAAGTGGAAACTGCAGCTGTAAAAGAAATCAATCTTATAGAAACGGTTTCGGCTACAGGAAAGATACAGCCGGAAATTGAAGTGAAAATATCATCTGAGGTTTCAGGCGAGATCATTGAACTGCCTATTAAAGAAGGTCAGCCTATTAAAAAAGGAGATCTTTTAGTTCGTATTAATCCTGACTTATATGAATCAGGACTTAGCAGGACCGCTGCATCGTTATCTACTGCAAAAGCTGGCTTGAGCCAGTCTGAAGCGCAGCTTAAAGAAGCCAAAGCAAATTATGACCGTAACAAACGCCTGTTTGATAAAGGTGTTATCTCTAAGTCAGAATGGGATAAGATAGTTTCTTCTTATGAGGTGGCACAGGCTTCTAAACAATCATCTTATTACAATGTAGCGAGTGCTAATGCAAGCGTTACTGAGGCAAAAGATAACCTTAACCGTACCACCATATATGCACCGGTAGATGGTACGATCTCTAAACTGGATGCCGAACTGGGCGAGAGGGTAGTGGGTACGCAGCAAATGACGGGTACAGAAATTTTGAGGGTTGCAAACCTTAATAATATGGAGGTTGAAGTAGATGTTAATGAAAACGACATTGTTAAGATAGAAATTGGCGACGAAGCAAATATTGAAGTAGACGCTTATCTTAAAAAACAATTTAAGGGTATTGTAACCAGCATATCAAACTCAGCAAGCAGTGAACTTACAGCAGACCAGGTTACAAACTTTAAGGTTAAAGTAAGGATTCTTAAAGAATCTTATGAGGATATGACAAAGGGCAAACCTGCCAATTATTCTCCTTTCAGGCCTGGAATGACTGCTACTGTTGATATCATTACAGAAAATAAGACTAATATATTAGCCGTGCCTATTAGCGCAGTAGTTGTTAAGTCTGACACCACAGCTGTTAAGCAGGATGTTGTTGCGCAGCTTGAAGAGAAAGAAAAAGAAGCTAAAGAAGGCGTGGTGGCTAAAAAATACGAATGCGTATTTGTTAAGTCAGGCGATAAAGCAGTCCTAAGGCCTATCATTACAGGTATACAAGACGATACCAATATTGAGATCATAAAAGGACTTAAAAAAGGAGATGAAGTTATAATAGGTCCTTATGCACTGGTTTCCAAAGAGCTTAATCCAAATGATAAGGTTAAAACCAAACCTAAAGACAACGGAAAAAAATAAATAATGGCTTTTATTTTAAATATTGAAACGGCTACAAAAAATTGTTCTGTATGTCTTGCAAAAGACGGCATTCGTGTTGCTGTAGCCGAATATGCAGGAGAAGGTTATACACACGCAGAAAAACTGCACGTGTTTATTGAAGATGTATTGCAAAAAGGCAATATTACATTTAAGGATCTTTCGTCTATTGCTGTAAGCATGGGCCCGGGTTCTTATACAGGATTACGAATAGGTGTTTCGGCGGCTAAAGGGCTTTGCTATGCGCTTGGAATCCCTTTGATAGCTATTGATACCCTTGAGCTTCTTGCTCGAAGGGTAAAAGTTGATGATGGGGTTATCATTCCTATGATAGACGCGAGACGTATGGAAGCCTATACGGCTATTTTTAATAAAGAATACGTCAAGCTGAGAGATACAAAAGCAGAAGTTGTTGACGCTGATACTTATAATGGTACAGAAGGAACAACTATACATCTTGCAGGTGACGGTGCGCCTAAATTTCGCGAAGTTTTATCAGGGGACAGGTTCGTATACCATGAGGAGGTAGTCTATCCTTCTGCGGCAGAAATGGCACCCCTGTCTTATGATAAGCATAAAAAAAGCGACACCGTAGATGTCGCTTACTTTGAACCTTTTTATTTAAAAGATTTTATCGCCGGAAAATAATTACAGGACAGTGTCCAGATAAGTTCCTAATTGCTGAAGATCTGTTTCTTTTTCAAGATCCAGTTTATTCTTTTTGATGAATTCAAGTACCTCTTTACTCTTTGCAGGTACTAATTTCGCAAGCTCTTTTTTACTTGAGAAGTATACAGCATCTGCACCTTTTAGGCTGATGTAAAATTCATTATCCAGTTTTTTATAATTGGCAGGCTTATAGGTAGAATAGCTATTTGCCGGAAAAACTTCTGGCTGAAGGTGTATTCTTTCACGTTTAAATATCTTAACATTTGGCTTGTCGCTAACGATGCTCAAATAACCTGTTTTTTCTTCATCATCTTTAGTCTTATACTGCTGCAGGCTATATTGTGTTCCTGTAGAAGTTAGCGTTATCGTAACATCTTTTTGTGTAGGCAGTATAGAGTTTGTTCCTGCTAAGGGATCGCTAAGCTCAAAATGATCAGAGTAAGCATTGTAACGTACAAGTACTGTTTTATCATAACTTGATATCCTCGCAGGCATAAACTTATCATTAGCAAACATTGATCCTGTTGCTGCCTGGCTTTTTTCTTTAGAAAGGATAATCTGGTTACCGCCACCGTGTACAGGAGTCTGCTGGATTTGAGCAGTTGCTGCTACAGATGCGAAGGCAAAAGCAGCTGTGTAAAATAAATTTAAATTTTTCATTCTTGTAATTAATAGTTATTGCAATTTTTTTTAATAGGCGTCAAATATACTTTTTTTCAGGCATATTTGTGTGATATTTTTTTGACATATTATTGTTTTCAAAAAATATGCCACACCATCTAACGCTTTGAAATTAAAATTATTGCAGAAGTGCTTTTACCTTGTCTCCGCCTATGATATGTATGTCTCTTTGCGGGAATGGCAGCTCAATTCCTTCTTTTTCAAAGGCTTCTTTGATACTTTCATAAAAGTCAGATACTACAGCGCCATGATTACCGCGTTCTGACCACATCATTATATTCAGTGTGATTGCATTTTCTGCAAGATCTTTTACTTCAACGGCAGGGGCAGGGCTGCTTAAAACCTTAGGGTCGCTCTTCATGACACGGTATATCACATCCTTAACCTGAGAAAGGTTACTATTATATCCAACACCTATTAATATGTCGGCCCTGCGAAGTGGCTCCTGCGAAAAGTTTTTGATTGTGTTGTTAGATAAGGTTCCGTTAGGCAGGTATACTACCTGGTTTGTAGAAGTTATAATTCGTGTGCTGAAAATTTGTATGCTGTTTACTGTTCCTGCCTGTCCCTGCGCCTCTATATAATCGCCCACCCTGAAGGGCTTGAAGAGAATGATTAAAAGGCCTCCCGCAAAGTTAGAAAGTGAACCCTGTAATGATAGACCAACAGCGATACCTATGGTACCAAGCAGTGCCATCAGCGAGGTGGTTACTACGCCTAGCTGATCAAATATTGATATTATAAGTACCACCCTGAATATCCAGGTACATACGTCTAATACAAATTTTAAAAACGTCGGATCCATTTCCCGGCTCGTCATCAATCGGGTCATTATTTTTCTAAAAATTTTTATTCCCACTATCCCTGCTACCAGTATCACGACAGCAACGATTAAATTTGGTATAAAAACAACCACGTGATCTACAAACCTGTCTATATAAGCGTCTAAATTTTTTATTTGTGCGATGAATAATGGAATCATACCTTTTTTAAATCATTTAATGTTTCTTGAATAGTGTTTTTTGGAAGCCCGCAAGCCCTGTTTTGGCAAATATAAAACAGGTTCTCATTGTTTACAAAACGATTTGCAAGGAAAGGTATTGTGCTTTCCTTAACGCTTCCTGCTATGATTATGTGCGGCAGGTAGTTACTGTTGATTTCTTTTAAAGATTCAATTGCATCAGGACCGCATACTGCCAGTTCTTTGTTTTTTTCTGAAAGGTCAAGCCATAAGTTTAGCCAGTTTGAAAATGCCGAAGGATAATCAAGGTTTGGTATTATAAGATAAAGCATTTGCAGGGCTGTTTTCTCATAATATTCATTGTCAAAAAGGATGCTGAGTTTATACAGCACATTAGCCATAACGGAGTTTGAAGCTGGAATCACGTTGTCTTCAGTTTCAAAATGCTTAGCGATAAGCTGCTCTTCTTTTGCAGAGGTGTAAGCAAAGAACTGCTGCTTTTCGTCGTAAAAGTTTTCGAGGCAGTAATCAGTAAGCTGCTTGGCATAGATTAACCATTTTTCTTCAAGGGTAGCTTCATACAATGTGATGAAAGCGTCAGCTGTCAGGGCATAATCTTCCAGAAATGCCTTTATTTTTGCATCTCCGTTTTTATAGGTACGCCATAAATGCCCATCAGGATGCCATAGTTTACTGCATATAAATTCTGCATTACGTACTGCTATTTTAATGTATTCTTCGTTTCCTAAAGCTTTATATGCGTCGGCGTAGCCTTTTAGCATAAGCGCATTCCATGAGGTTAATATCTTGTCGTCAAGCCTTGGTTTTGAACGGCGCTCGCGTACTTCATAGAGCAGTTTTTCCCAGTCCTGTTTTTTAGATTTAAGCGTTTCCAGAGTAAGTCCTGCGTTGGCTGCGATATTTTCGGGTGCATCGTTTTGGATCAGCACAAAATTTCTATCTTCCCAGTAGCCAAATTCATTTATATTGAATACGGTTGCAAAGAGCGTAAAATCGTCCTTTAGCAAATCCACAAGCTCTTGTTTTTGCCAAACATAAAAAGCACCCTCCTCGAGGCGGCCTTTTTCGTTAAGGCTGTCGGCATCCAGTGCGCTGTAAAAGGCGCCTTCTGCGGTAGTAAGTTCTTTCTGCAGGAAAGCGTGGGTTTTCTCGATAACCTCGCGATATAGCGGATCTTTAGTGCGTTTGTAAGCTTCGGCATACAGGCTCATAAGCTGTCCGTTATCATAAAGCATCTTTTCAAAATGCGGAACGTGCCATTTCATATCTACCGAATAGCGTGAAAACCCGCCATCAATAGTATCAAACAGTCCACCCCATGCCATGCGGGTAAGAGTAATATCTACAAATTCCAATATGTCGGCTCTTTTCTCCTGAAAGCCATAGCGTTGCAGGAAGAGGTAATTGTTTGGCATCATAAACTTCGGTGCCCTGGCATGGCCTCCAAACTCCCAGTCAAAACTCTTTGACCATTTTTCAATTATCGGTTTTATATTTTTTGGATTGGCAATTTCGTTGGAGGTATTTTGCCCCAGCAGTACCAGCGACTGTATGCCGCCCAAAAGTTTTTCGGCATATTCTACCATTTTTTCCGGCTGCTCAATATAAAGCTGCTGCAATTGCTCTAACGAATCTATCCAATTGGCTTTCTTAAAGTAAGTACCGCCCCAAACCGGCCTTCCATCGGGCAATAAAACGGCATTCATAGGCCAGCCGCCCTGTCCGGTCATGATCTGCACGGCTTTCATGTAGGTAGCATCAACGTCAGGGCGTTCTTCACGATCTACTTTTATAGAAATAAAGTCTTTGTTCATTATGTCGGCAACTTCATTATCTTCAAAGCTTTCATGTTCCATGACATGGCACCAGTGGCAGGCAGAATAGCCAATGCTTACTATAATAAGTTTGTTTTCCTCTTTGGCATTTGCCAATGTATTTTCGGTCCATGCTTTCCAATGGATAGGATTGTTGGCATGCTGTAATAAATAAGGGCTGGTTTCAAGATGAAGCTCGTTCATGGTTTTATTTTAGATAAAGCCAAAGTTACTAAAACCAAAAAGGGAGTCAAAGGTATTTTGCAAAACAAAAGTTTTAAAAACTATGACGCATAGGTAAAAAGCAATCAGTTAAGCTAAGAAATTTAATACACTAGTGATTTAATTTGTAGTTGATAATAAGTATATTAGTATTGAAAAACGTAGCTTATGAATACATCTTTACTTTATCAGACTCCGGGTTACATAATCGTATCACTGCTTTTCGTAATGATGCTTTTGTTTAATCGTATTGGTTTTAAAATTCATCAAAGGCAAACAGCAAAAAATGATGAAAGTGTATCGGCAGGTTTGGGTCCGGTAGAAGGGTCTCTTTTAGGATTGCTGGCACTGCTCTTGTCTTTTACTTTTGGTATGTCGGCTTCCCGCTTTGATGAACGCAGGAGTGTGATTGTGCAGGAAGCAAATGATATAGGTACTGCCATATTGCGATGCGACCTGTATACTGATAGCGATAGAAAAGAACTACGGGAAGATTTTAAACTGTATGTGGATGCCAGAGTTGCTTATTATAATGCAGGGAACAGCAAACAAAAAAATAGCGATGCGATAAAGGAAAGCGAAAAGCAATCAGGAAGAATATGGAATAAAGTAATGATGCTGTCTCAGGATAAGGAGAATACATTGCGTTCACAGCAAATGATACCGGCTGTTAACAGCATGATCGACATCGTGACAACCGGTCAGGCGGCAAGATATGCAACAGTGCCCGATTCTATTTTGTGGCTATTGTTTGTACTTATATTGACAGCGAGCCTTATAGTTGGCTACAGTAACAGCAACAAAAAAATAAATCATGTAATTGTAAGCGGGTTTGCGTTGATGACAGTGCTGACCGTGTACTTAATACTTGATCTTGACCGCCCAATGAGAGGAATAATAACTACAGATGCCTCCGTACAAAAAATAATTGAACTAAAGAATCTTTTTCAAAATGAGTAAAATGACAAATGAGTAACGCCCGTCATTGCGGGCGTTACGGTAAGGGATTGATATATTAATTATATCCTGTGAATAGAAGTAATATAAGGTTTTCCTCCGTCAAGCGGTTGAAAAATTTCAACGATCGCTTCCCATACTACCTGTGCAGGCGGCATAGACGCAGTGCATCTGTAACGGTAGTTAGTTCCTGCAACAACTTGTGTTGCAACCTGAGTAGGTGTGTACGTTACACCCACGAAGCCTTTTAATGCTTCATCAAATACTTTTTTGTCTTCCGGGCTTAGGTCATGGTAAGGTGTCCATCCGCCTAATAAAATCTGTTCTTTTGCTTCTGCTGTTTGTGACATAATGTTTTAGTTTTAAATAGTTTTTCCTACTCGTAAGGTTTTTCGGAAAACACCCCGTTGATTAATGTGGTTGCTGACTCCACTGTTGGTTTGATAAGTGCAAGCTAAATTTTATTTTAAATGAAAAATCAGGGGTAAATACTGATTTTTTCTGTCACGTATAAATACGTGGTTTGTAAACAATCCCTTCCTGCTTTCTAGTGGAAGGGATTATCTTTTAAATTATATCCTCTGGATACCTGTAATGTATGGTGCTCCGGTTAAAGGCTTGTAGATAGATATTATAGCCTCCCATACAGCGTTTGACGGCGGCATTGAAGCAGAACACATAAAACGATAGTTTGTGCCATTTACTAATTGCGTAGATACTTTTTTCGGAGTGTATTTTACTCCTAGAAGGTTGTGTTTAGCTTCATCAAATACCTTTTTGTCTTCTGTGCTCAGGTCATGGTATGGTGTCCATCCACCTAATAAAGTCTGATCTTTTGCTTCTGCTGTTTGTGACATAATTTTTTAATTTAATTGTTTTTCCTACTCGTAAGGTTTTTCGGAAAACACCCCGTTGATTAATGTGGTTGCTGTCTCCACTGTTGGTTTGATAGATGCAAGCTATAATTAAAACATCTTCAAGATACAGGCGTATATACCTGTTTTTTGCCAGAGTAATAGTACGGGTATTTATGAAGTTGTTGAGGTGTGGTCTGGTAGATAAGCAGGAGTTATCTGCCGTTTAACCGAATTTTTTGGTTAATAGCCAAAAGGAGTGGTACAGATAACCACTGAATAAAATACAGCTTGAGTGCCGTAAAGATTTGTTTCTACACAGCCTGAGTAAATTCTGGGCAGTCCAGCCTCAAATCTTTTGTGTGTAATGGTTGCTTAAGCAGATTGCAAAAATAGGTAGTGCCGCCTGTAGTAAGGTAAATGCAGTTATTACAGGACCGCTGAACGGTTACAACACCCTGCCTATTTAGTTTTGCAATTAAATTTGATATATTCTCCCAGATAATTTCCTTATCAATTTCGCTAACGCCTGATATTATATCGGCTACCGGATCTGTAAATTGTTCGGTTTCTTTTATTATCCTTTTTCCCTCTATAGTAGGCTTAAGATAATAACTCCGGAAATCACTGCTGTCGTTATATTTAGCAATAAGTTTTTTTTGTTCAAGTACCTTTACGGCGTCGCTTACTGTGGGTTTTGTAACATTAAACTCTTTAGCAAGGTAGCTAACAGTATTTTTTTCGTCAGAATGATATTGGGTAAACAAAAGTATCTGGATTTGTATTGGGCTTAGGCCAAATTCTTTTGCCTTTTCCCATAAAAGTGTCTTAAATACATGAGAAAGCCTTTCCAGCCCGGCAACAATTTTGTTGCCTGTATTCTCGTTTTGTATGTTAAGATTAAATATCGACATAGTTAGTTTGCTTCAAAATAATCAAGTATGCTATACATACGCTCATTATTTTCTACAATAAGTTGTTTTTGGGCTGCAATATAATCCGGCTGTTGTGTAAATGGGCTGCCGTCTATATCTTCTTTGCCAAAAGTAAGCATTTGGGCTAAAGAATCGTCGGTTACTTCAAAATGAAATTGAAGTCCTAAAACAGTATTTCCATATAAAAATGCCTGGTTTATACATGCTTCGCTTGATGCCAGTAATATACTGTTGTCAGGCAGGTCAAACGTTTCTCCATGCCAGTGAAATACGTTGTACTCTTTTTCGTCGTGGAACAAAAAATTATCTGCGGATGCTGTATTGTTGATTGGAAACCATCCTATCTCCTTTTCTTTGTTCTTATAAACACCGGCGCCAAGTACAGATGCGATAAATTGCGATCCAAGGCATATGCCTATTACTGTTTTGCCTGTGTTGATAGCGTTAAGAATAATTTTTTTTTCGGTATTTATCCAAGGATATTTTTCAGAGTCATTAACACCCATTGGCCCACCCAGAATGATCAGCCAGTCAATCTGGCTTAAGTCAGGAAAGGATTCGTTGCAATACAGTTTTGTTGAAGTAAGAACATGGTTTTTTGTCTCTGCCCATTGCGCAATGCATCCAGGGCCCTCAAAGGCTGCGTGTTGCAGATAGTGTATTCTTAAAGGTTTCATTTTACGTCTTTATTTTCATTCCAGTAATAACTGTCAGGATATATCCTGTCGCCAAAAATGGCTGTGCCTACCCTTACAATGGTAGCGCCTTCTTCTATAGCGGTTTCAAAATCATGACTCATACCCATGGACAGTTCCCTAAGGTCAAAGTTTGGCAGGCCAAGTTCTTTAATTTGCAATTCAAGTTTCTTTAAGAGCCTGAAACATTGTCTCACTTTTTCTGTTTCAGCACTAAATAAGCCTATTGTCATGAGTCCTTTAACTCTAAGGGTGTCATATTTCGACATTTCGCGGGCAAGCTGTATTGCTCGTTCCGGGCTTACGCCAAATTTACTCTCCTCATAAGATGTATTTACCTGTAGCATGACATCTGCGCTCCGGCCTTCATGCTGCAGCCTTTGATCCAGTTTTTCCATCAGGCTTATTCGGTCTACAGACTGTATGCAATCTGCAAATTTAAGTACATCTTTTACTTTATTGGTCTGCAAATGCCCTATGAAATGAAATTCTGCATCTATAACCGAAAGGTAATCATATTTTTGTCTTAGTTCCTGAACCTTATTTTCGCCAAGCAACAATCTTTTGCCGGCAAAAGCACTAGTAATTTTTTCTGCAGCAACGGTCTTAACCGCGAGAAGCAGCCTGACAGATTCAGGATCTCTTCCTGAATTTGCTGCTGCTCTTTCCATACGCTGCTTTATGCTGCTTATATTATGCTGAATGTCATTCACAGCCTTCCATTTCTATGATGTAATATCCTTTGCCGGCTATTGACTGCTCGATTTCGGGAGTGGCTTGTTCTATATGGCAAAAACTGCATTCTTTTGCGCTCAGTGAGCTTTCGGCTTCATTTTTTGAAGATAAATAATCTTTACCAAAAGCATATATTGTTTCTAGGTCGTTAATATGATCTGGTGCAAGAATGTCAAAATGCATTTCGCTGCCATCTTTTTTAGATACGTAGATATCCCAAACTGCTATTTTCATGATTTTAAATTTTTAGATTGAATAAATGAAACAGCGGGAGTGGCCCAGCAACCGCTGTTTCTAAAAATGTGTTATGCCTTTACGTCTTCTATTGACGCGCCAAAGTTAATGTGCAGCACGTTTCCTGTAGGAGTAACCAGGGCAGGAACTGATTTTACGCCTAGAGCTTCAGCTTCGGCTATTCTGTCTTTAGCATTGCCAAAGTGAACGATCTCCACATTTTCCTCTCCGATAAGATTAACGATGTCGTGTTCTGCGCTGATACATACGGGGCATCCTGCATGATAAAAAACTGATTTTTTCATTTTAATTGTTGTTTTATGTTTGCCGGCATTATTACCACAACAAATATAGTAAGGAATCCTAACTAAAAAAATATGGCGCAATCATTTTTTTTGATAGGAACATAAAGGCTGCCTATAGGGTTGATATTTGCTTATTACAAAAGTGTTAGTAATTCTGCAAAAAAATAAAAGGCCTCTTGCAGATGCAAAAGGCCTTTTGTGGTACCTCCAGGAATCGAACCAGGGACACATGGATTTTCAGTCCATTGCTCTACCAACTGAGCTAAGGTACCATTATGTAGTTTGTAAAAGCCAAAGATGGCTTTTCGAATAAAAAAGCCCCTGAGATGTCAAGGGCTCTTTTTTTGTGGTACCTCCAGGAATCGAACCAGGGACACATGGATTTTCAGTCCATTGCTCTACCAACTGAGCTAAGGTAC
>NZ_JAWLIK010000015.1:0-101153 GCF_033042555.1 Flavobacterium sp. DG1-102-2 | reverse complement strand
AGCTTAACTTCACCGTCTTTTATTTTATCTGAGGTAATGCCATTCTCTGCAACTGCAACAGTTACAGGTTTTAATGTCGCTCCTAAACCTCCTAAAACTTCTACCGAATCATCAGCAGCTGTCATGTCTTCGCCTGTTGTGATTGCTGTTGCATCAACAACTAATGCTCCTGAAGCATCTTGAATTAAACCTGCACCCGCAACATCTGAATTGATTTTAGCTGCAGTTACTGCATCATCAGCAATCTTAGCTGTTGTCACTGAGCCTGCACCAAGTTTTACCTCAGTAACCGCACCAGCGTTAATGTCAATTGTTACATCTTTTAGCAATGCTGTAGCTCCATCTGTACTAACAGAAAGGTCTGTTGATGTTAACGCTTTACCTGCAATACTGCCGGATGGAATTGCATTACTAAAAGTAACTGCACCTGTCGCATCAGCAATAGCAATCCTGTCGGCTGCACCGTTATTAGCATTAAGTTTATTAGGTGTTATAGTTTTTACAGCAATATCCTCACCAAGGATAGTACCGTTAAGTATTTTATCTGTGCTTACAGCATCATTAGAAAGATCAGCATTCTTAACCTCGCCGTCTTTTATGTTTTCAGATTGCACTGCGTTATCAGCAAGTTTTGCATTTGTTACTGCATCATTCGCCAGTTTAACTGTCGTTATACCACCGTCAGCCACGCTTATCTGTGCATTTTTAAGCAATGCATCTGTACCGTCATTTACTAATATAGAAACCGGCGTTTCTCCTACCGGTGACGAAAGCGTACCTTTATTTGCAAGGTTAGCTGTGCTAACCGGAAGGTAGCTAACTGTACCATTTCCATTTGAAGTAGCTACAGTACCCACTGCTGCCGAACCGGCATCCAGTTTATCGTTTGTTACCGCTCCGTTAGCAATATCTGCTGTTTTAACTTCGCCGTCTTTAATTTGCGCTGAAGTAATGCTTTCTGCTTTTACCCTAAGGCTTGTAGCAGCAAGAACTGCATCTGTACCACCTACTACCTCTATGGTAGCAGCTGTTCCGTCCGCTGCTGTAAGGTCTTCTTTACCAGCAAGGTTTGCAGTGCTTACAGGAAGGTAGCTAACACTTCCATCCCCATTAGAAGTAGCTACCGTACCTGCTGCAGCTGAACCTGCGTCCAGTTTATTATTTGTTATTGTTTCGTTAGCGATATCCTCGCCAAGTATTGTTCCATCAAGTATTTTATCTGTACTTACTGCATCATGGGCAAGATCTGCATTCTTAACCTCGCCATCTTTAATTTTTACAGATGTCACAGCATCATCAGCAAGTTTAGCAGTAGTGATACCACCATCTTTTACTTTTACGTTTGCCGGAGCAAGAAGTGCGTGTATACCACCTGCAACCTCAACAGAGTTATCGCCCGCGGTAAGGTCTTCGCCTCCAAGGGTAACATCAGTCCCGTCATTATTAGTAAAAGTGTATTTACCTGTAGCTACGTTGTAAGCAAGGTCTGCTTTGCTCACAGTTCCAAGATTAACCCCGTTAGCACCGATAAGAGATACAGTACCGTTTCCGTTATCTGTAAGCGCTACTGTATTTATTTGAGTAGTAATGTTATTATTAACCTCATCAATAGCACCCTGAACGGTATCAGCATTTAATCCTGAAGCTGTATTGTCATATCCAAGAGCCGAAGCATTTGTATTGATAGAACCAAGTACATTACCCGCAGCATCTGCAAAAATGTAGATACCTGCATTTTCTGTAATAACAAGGTTATTAGAATTGATTATCACATCGCTACCGTCGTTGTTGGTAAATGTATAAGTACCATCACCGTTGTTAGTAAGGTTAGCTTTGTCAACTTTTACTTTAGAACCGTCTGCCTTAACTAGTGTTACTTTACCGTCGTTGTCTTCAACAAGCGTGATATTGTTAAGCTGAGTGTTAGTTGTTGTATTGGCAGCTGCCAAAGCATCAATAGCACCTTGTACTGTTGTAGCGCTTATTCCTGAAGCAGTATTATCAAACGGTATGGCAGTAGCCCTTACATCTATAACTGTCTGGATGCCGTCTTCGTTTGTATATGTATAAGTACCATCACCATTATTAACGATGTTGGTTGTAGTCTCAATATTTTGAAAGTCAATAGTCGTGCTTGTACCGTCGGTGTAGTTAATTGTAAATGTACCGTCACCATTGTTGACTGTAGTAGTGATACCTTTACCATCTGTACCGTTTACTCCGGCAGCACCATCTGCTCCTTTTAGAGAAGCAAGAAATTGAGCTTCTGTACCTGTATTACCTGCATTAAGCCAAATTTGGTAAGCGCTTAGTCCGTCTGTACCCGCTGCTCCGTTTGCTCCTTTTAAAGAATCAAGGAACTGAGCCTCTGTACCTGTGTTACCTGCGTTAATCCAAATCTGGTAAGCGCTTAAGCCATCTGCACCATTAGAACCAATCACACCATCTGTTCCTGCAGGACCCTGAGGACCTGTAAGGTTAGATGTAGTAAATGTAGTTCCATCTGTATACGTAAATGTAATTGTACCGTCTCCGTTATTAACTGTAGTAGCGATGCCCACCCCCTGAGCACCCTGTACACCCTGCGCTTTAGTAATAATAGTTTGCACACCTGCCTCATTTGTATAAGTCATTGTACCATTACCATTATCTACAAGCGTAGTTATAGTTTCTGAATTTTTAACCAACGCGTCGATATCTATAACCGTATTCTGTCCGTTCTCGGCAGTATAGGTTAATGTTTTCGCTGTTGGGTTATAAGCAAGAAAAGTTAATGTCTGATGACCCGGAACATCTATAGTAGTTGTCGATCCGTCAGGATTTACATAAGTATATGTACCATCACCATTATCAATAATAGGGCTAGAACCGTTTGGCCCGCCTGCAGCGAGATCTGCATCATTAATAAGCCTGTACCATTTGTTTATATACCAGTAATAGTATCCCGGTTTAATATCTGCACTGGTAGAAACGTTATAGACTAATAAACTCTGCACGTTTCCGGCAGTAATTGTAGTTGTATCAGTTGTACTTGTTAACTGAACCTGTGGAATCAAAACACCTCGATCCTGAGAAACAATCTGTAATTGTGCCGAAGGACTAGGATTTGATGTACCTATACCCACCTGAGCGCTTACTGCGTAAGCACCTAAAAGTGTCAACATTGCAGGTAAAAGTTTTTTCATCATCATTAAAATTTAATTATTATTTGGGGGTAATGCTAATTCTAAATTTTTTTATTCTTTTTCAATTTTCTGCATACAAACAGCAATCACATCAATGCGTAAAACGCTTTAACATAACATAAACTAAATAACAAAAAATTGCCCTGGAGTTTCCTCAGTCCCTTAGCAAAGGATATAGTTACCTATATCCAAATACCATCTGTAAGACTCTAAATCTGATTTTTCATCAACCGTTAGGCTAGGCGAAAAACCAGAAACAACTGAAGGAAGGGTAGAAATAAATAAAGCCCTATCCGTATTTGCCAATAAGGCAGGATAAAGCTGAACGCCATGAGATGACGAAATCTGACCTTTATTCAAGATTGAAATAAAGAGAAATAAAAATAGAATAGTATACTTTGGGGGCAGCTTACTGTTCATTTTAATTAAATATTATGATGCAAAGGTGCAACTATTTTCTTAAATACACGTTAATTTTTTTGAGAAATTTTTACAATAAAAAATTTTACAGTAAAAAACCAATCTCTCAAGAGCTCTCAAAACCACTATTTTAAGCGGCCGATAGTAAATCTACGACAAAAAAAGAGTTATGGTTTTGTTAATTATAATTATTTTTAGATTTTGTATTATTTTGAGCATATTCTTTAGGTGTCATATTCGTAAAGCTTTTAAAGTGCCTGTTAAATGAAACCTTCGAATTAAAACCGCTTTTAAAAGCGATTTTCTCTATAGATAACGATTCTTCATTGTTTTTTAATACACCTTTTGCATAAGCTATACGATATCTGTTGATATATTGATTGAAATTCTCTCCTAAATGCAAATTAAATAATTGCGTCAGGTGATGCATCGGCAATTTAATTTTTTTTGCAAGCAGTTCGAGAGTTAGTTCGTTATCAAGATAAATTTTTTCATAATTTATAAGCCTTTCCAGCTTTTGTTTGTAATCATCCAGCAGAGCAGCCGATAAAGCCGACTTAGTATATTTTTGAGCAGGAACTCCAGACAATCGGGACACGCTCTGACTTTCATGATCATCTTTATCGATTCCTTTACCAACATCATTAATTACACTCAACGAAATAACATCTATAATTGCAGGTTGTTTAACATTGTCAGTAAGGTTTTCGATAGTATACACAAATGCGAGGATTACAGATGCAAATATTCCGGTATATAGCACAAGCATAATTATATCTCCCTCAATATTTTTACCCAGAATAAGGCCTGCAATTGCAGCACCTGCAAAGATAAGGCCCATCAGCACCATAGAAAAAGCCCCCGTTTTGATAAGCTGTAAAGTTAAGCGGGTGTCTACCGCTTCAGGTTCAGATTGCAGCATTTCCTGCATAGTCCAGAAGGCGTAACTAAATAGCGTTATTACTACTGCTGCGCATTCGGTAACATAAAATACATAAAAATCTCTATTACCTTCCTTTGAATGGATTATAACCAGTGTATATATAAGAGTAAATAAAAGGACAGGACTAAAATGATGAAATACTTCATTTCTTTTAAATCCTTCTTTAGTCAGTGATTTTATACCTGCATAAAAGAAAGGACCATATCCAAATACAAAAGGAAGGGACACAATCTCAATTTTATGTAACAGCGATGTTTTCAAAGAAATTACCGAGAATGCTGCGTGCAAAAAAACATATAAAAGATAAAAACAGCATACCCTGTCAAAAGGAGAATCTACGCCTTTTTTATAGATAACATACCATGTGATGAGCGATAATGCTGCGGTGCTGTATAATATATATTCAGTCATAAAAAATTTAAGTTGAGGGAATTATAAAAAACGTAATTCTTTACACTCCACAAATCGCATCAATCTATTGCGCAATACCTTGAACTTTATTGCAGTTACAACCAACGATTTATTGATTCATTAAACCACAAAGATATTATTTAGAAAAATTCCTACACTATCAAAACATCTCCATTTTTGTAGAATTAATTCTACATATTTATTTCTTTTCGGTTTACTATATTTGACCCCACACCTCCCCCATCCAATAATGACCTCTTCAAATTATTTCTACAATTCGCTTTTTGTTCTATTGTTTATAACCTTAACCGGATATTCACAGGATAAATACCATCTTACCTGGTATTCTGCAGACAGTAACCACTTACCACAAAACAGTGTAAAATCTATTACGCCAGACAAACATGGGTTCATATGGCTTTCTACAGAGAATGGCGTAGTGCGATACGACGGGCAAAACTTTAAAAATTACAATAGCGAAAATGTAAAAAACATACTTGCTAACCGCATGATGTTCTTTTTTGGAAACAAACAAAAAGACAGCATTTTTATATTCAACGAAAAGAAAGAAACGCTGCTGATAAATAAAAGGAATGTGTATAATCGCGAAATTGATTTGTACACAAATTTAAATTGAATTGTACACATTTTGGGCAAATTGGGCATTTTCTTTGCTTACAACTTTTTCAGCTATTACCGCCGTTTTATTGCAGCTCTTACAATTGCTTTCCCATCTTATTACCGTTAGTGTTATAACCTTGCGGCTTTCTACATTTTCACTACCGCAAGTCTCACAAAAATCGAAGTCCATATTATCTTAAATTACGGCGCAAATATACACCATTTAAACACCCATTAAATGATGTTTAAGCGCCGTAATCTTCTTCCTGTGCCTTTTTACGCATTGCTTTTTCATATTCTTCCATTTTCTTAGCTTCAAAATCGCGTTGTTCCTGTGTGCCTTTGTTTTGATTATACCAAGCCCGTTCAGCCATTGTCATTTCGCTGTATGCATGCAGTTTTTCGTTAGCAACTGGTTTTGGTTGTCTATCAGCTTTAACTTTAGTAAGCAGTGTAGCAAAATCACCCTGCATTGCAGCTGTATTTAAGTGTTGGTATTTACGATTGTATGAGCGTTCAAAAATCTTTTTTTCGCCATCGTATATAAAGCCAACTGTCATACCATTAATGCGTTTAGCAGTTAACTTCAGTCCTAAGCTTTCAGCCATTACAATATTATTGTCTATAAGTGTTGTAAGTTCACTTAAAGTCATATTTCCGGATAAGATTACGTCATACAAGTTCATGCTCCAAATGTAAAAACACCCTCAAAATTTTGATGTAAGTTTAGGGGTTTTTTTATGTAAGATTTAGTTAAATATTTCTACTAAATATTTGGTTAAGTCATTGACTTTTTGTACTTTTATATAGTGAAATTGAGGTTAAACGTTGAGCGAGAAAGTCGCCTGTTTTCCCTCAAGCAATTTCTTTGTATTCTCTATATTGTTCTCGTATATGTGTACGTTACCTAAAAAAAGCGTTATACACTTGAGTTTACAGCCAATCTGCTTAGCTATAAGATACAAATGGTAAATATCCGAGGGCAAGCCAAGGCTTGCGTCTGAACTTCGCTGATATGCGCTTAAAATGAGTTTTCCATTTTCTATTTGGAATTGTATTAAGCTGAGGCACGGCTGTTGATTGCTCTCAGTGTTGTTACCGCCTAAGAAAAGCACATAGTTTTTAGAGTTCCTTTTCTCTTTATTGATTTTCTCAATAAGCTTTGGCAACTGCTCAAAGTATGTCGGGTAGCTATTTACTAATATAGGCCCGCAATAATCCCACCACGATATACCTATTTCACGGTAAGCCTCTGTAGAGCGTTCGCCTGCCATAAAGAGCTGTAGCTCATCTTTGAGTTTCTTTTTAGCCAGTGCATGACCCTCAAATAATTCCAGTAGGTCAATTGGCTTTAATTCGATGGCCTGATTAACCAGGTACTTGATAGAACCCTTCTTATTTCTTTGATCTTTTCCTTTCAGCATGATCTTACTGAGCATTTGATGATATTTATTCATATTCGATTTTGATTGATGATTGATGATGATTACATTTGCAGCTCTCACGATACTTATAGATACAGCAAAGCCACAATCAAGAAGACTTATGTCCTCCGACTGTGGCTTTGTGCTATTAAAAAGTACCGTGAGAAGTTTTTTTTAATTGTCGGAGGGCTCTTTTTATCCTTGCCCTCCATAGGATTACAACTGTGCCGATTCTTTCGGCTTGCGCTTACGCTTTGTTACAGCATTTACTTTTGGCGGTTTACTTAAAGTGGTTACCATCACCGTTACGATCAATGCTGTAAAACGGAAATATGATACTGCCGTATTTGGCAATCCCACTTCCTGAGCAAAAAGCTCAAAGCCGTGTAAGCTCATTTCTAAAATTCCCGATACAACAAGCAGTATCGGCAAAATCATTTTTTTAAGATTTTTCATGTGTTATATTGATTAATTATATACTCTTACTTCAAAGACTGAACCTGCTGAAAGCAAGCCGTCTTGTGTTGAATTTCCATTGTTGGTAATGAGTGTGACAGTATTTCCATCGGCGTATGCTGCTCGATAAGCTAAATTTGTTGTTGACAAGCTCGACCACAAACCATTCACAAAACAGGCCGTTTTTTGAGCAACGAAGCCATTGTTGTTTAAGTTTAATCTATACTGACCAGTAGACGAATAACTCCAAGTCGGCGAACCTCCTATGGTGTTTTCAAGTACATTAGCCACAGGTGCGTTAGTTCCTGATTGCGTAATTAAAGCAGTATATACTTTATACGGTCGGCCTGCGGTTGAAAGAGCTGCATCCATCTGCCCCTTGTTTACCGCTTTGTTAGATGCATCTGCATCCGGCACTATTACAGGATAGTTAAAAGCTACAGTTCCTGACGGCACAACAAAGAATGGAGTAACACCCTCCGTCACATTATTTAAAGTGAAATATCCTTCATTAACTCCCGCTTGGCCAGATGATAAAGTCCATACTTTACCATTGGGAGCATCATTCTTTATCCCTATTTTTGTAGTCCCTGCATTGACTGTACCTGACCCAAATAATGCATGCCCATTAACATGCAGCATCCAAAGAGGATTATTAGTGTTAATGCCAAAATACCCACTTGGATTCATTCGTAGTCTCTCTGACCCACTAGTATAAACTATAAAATTTTCTGCGGAAGCGGCGAGAGCTGTTCCTGAAGAACCCCCTGACCAAGTTATACCCCCACCATTTGGAAAATTTACCCCGTTAAGATTTGCCCCACCAATGCCATCATAATTTATTTGTGCCGAACCTGCTTGCAGTACTCCTGAAGCAAAAACGCTATTTGGTATTACGTTACCTGTCAGAGTTAAAGAACCTGTTTTTGTTTCATTTCCAGTTGTGTGTATCACATTAGCGTCATTTGCTTTAGCGTTTACCCCTAAAGCATCAGCAATTGTTGCAGGAGTGGCGATATTCCAAGTTGTATTATTTGATCGCCTTATCAAAAAGTTTCCTACGTTAGCAGTATTTACGAGCGCATCTGCATACTGATAGCCTCCCAATCCATTGGAATTCCCCGAAACTATATTTGCCCATGTTCCTGTAGAATTATCTCTCACGGTATTTGCCACCGTTGATAGTGCATATTTTCTACCAATATTGTTACCGTCTATACCCATAAAGGCGTTTAATGTGCCGCCCTCAAAGCCAAAGTCAGCACCTATACCGCCAAAATTAGCCGTAGAGCCTGACGATGTCGCGGTCGTTGCGCTTCCTGCTGAATTAGCAAAAGTTGCCGTTGTCGCATTACCTGTAATACCAATAGGCCAAGCTGTTCCGGTTGCATTAGAGCCGTCTTTATTTGCTTTCCCGTCAAAAACTTGCTGTTGTGGTGTACTAACAGGTTTCACACTATCCGGTGTATTGTCTACAAGTGCTAAGCCTACATCACTTTTGCTAATTGTAACCGCTCCTGTCTTGCCCGCAACACTAGCAACCTTACCTGTTTGGTCGAGTTTCTGCCACAATGAACCGTTTGATATTACCCAGTCGCCTAAGTTAAGTGTAAGCCCTACCTGT
Source organism: Flavobacterium sp. DG1-102-2 (assembly GCF_033042555.1). NCBI lineage: Bacteria > Pseudomonadati > Bacteroidota > Flavobacteriia > Flavobacteriales > Flavobacteriaceae > Flavobacterium > Flavobacterium sp. DG1-102-2. The sequence goes on along the minus strand of NZ_JAWLIK010000015.1, from coordinate 92,069 downwards.
GTACCTGCAACGGCAACAACCCAATACTTACCCTTGTTGGTTGTAGCAGATGGCAAAGCAGGCGAATTTGTGGACGCATCATAATTTCCTTGATAATTGACAGCCCCTAAGATCGCATCAGGCAAATTGACTGTTGATATTTTAGCATTGGCATCAAGCAGCGGTACACCGTTTGCCTGTCCTAAACGTGATGCATCAACAACGTCAACCCATCCGTTGCCATCATTAAACTGTAACCTATTGGTTATGCTGTTAAGCTGAAACCTACGCCTGCTTTGCAAGTCAGGGTATTTTGCGGTGGTGTCGCCTTCAGGTAGGAGCATCGCTCCATTTGCTCCAAGCACACCGTTGTATATAGTACCGGTTGCATGACTACCTGTAGTTATAACTTTCGGATTCTGTCCAAAAGATATTGCTGAGATCAGCAATAGTGTACATAAGATTCTGTTTTTCATTATAATTTGGTATAAAATATTAAGATTTTTACGTTTGCTGTAAAAGGATAACCGGAAAGAGTACCAGTTGCCGGGTCAAAGTCAATTCCTTCTGTTATCATTTGGTTTTGGTACCCCACACCGTCAAGCTCCGCCTCTATGAGTTCGGGTATTATTACTTCATTAGTTTCTGTATTTGGAGTAAATGTTGTATACCTGTACGGGCTGTACACCTTCTCAAATAGTTCGGCATGTGCGTTAGGGTCTGTAAGGTGTCCGGTAAGCTGTGCCTTTTCTGCTTTCGCATTTAAAATGTTTAGCAGATTCTGCACATTTTCAATAGATATTTCATCTTCTTTATGTAGATAAGAATCAAGCATCTCCCAAAACTGTTGTTGCGTTGGCTTTAAATACCTTTTAAACCACTGCTTTATATCGTTTCTGCTTGTCATACTATCCTATAAATTCGATAAACATTACTATTCGGTAAGGGTTGAGCACATCTACATTTCCCGATGTGCTTGGTGTGAGTGATGCTTTTCTTAACGATTCAAAAAATTCGGCATTTTCATGATTGCCACTACCAACGATTAATTTGCCACCGTCACCAGTATCGGCAGAACCTCCTACACCGTAACCGGATATAGGTATATTTACGCTTACCGTCCTGTTTTTTGCTCCGCCAGTTTCGCCAAGCGTATCAAAATCGGCATCGTCAGGATTCCAACCCATAGCCAAACGCCCGCGCCAGTCAACAACTTCAGCATAACCCGGAGGAATCTGATTTGCAGGTTTACGCCAATGGAACATACCGCCGCCCGCCTGAAAGATTGCCGTCTTTTTTTCAAGATCGGCCACACGAAAAATTAAAGCGTTAAGAGCTGTCAACGCCGCTTTTTCGTCAAGCTCTGCCTGTATAGAACTGGTTACTTTACCTCTTTTGAATGTTGACCATGCATAAGAAGGCAATCCTGTACCAAACGTTATATATCGTTTGTGGTGCAATGGCTTGACCTGACCGTTTTGAAATTCTACATTTGTAGGCTCATCAACAATTATAACATTAGCCTGAACTACACCGCCTTTAAACTCGTATATTTCACCGTTTAGGCTTACAACACCATCGCTAATAGTGTTGCCAAACTGTAGATTACAGCCCGAAATAATTGCCCTGGTACCAACTATGTTAGCCAATGCATTAAAGATGCTGTAAGCGTCCTGCATTTCCTGTAGCCGTTCCGCTTTCAGCGGCACACCGCCAGTTTGTACAAAATTTGTCTTATTCATACTATTAGTTTATTATCATGATGCTGTAACGGGCACCGCCTTCTAAATAAAATTCAATGTGTCCTTTAACTGCATAAAGGCTATTGCTATAAACCTCCTGTGGCACATATACAATAAAATCAAGTCCAGTATCAGCGGTTTCCGCTTCGGTTCTTAACCATAATGTGCCGTCTTCCGCTTCTGTGTGTAAATCCTGTCGTTGGGCTTCTGCTTCAGTATGTATATAAAGCGTGTCATACAAAAGCCCATTGCCTATATATATTCTTCGTTGGGAAGGGTCAAACTTATCGTTAAGCGACTTCCTTAAATAACAGACCTGCCCAGTATGCTCAAGCTTATAAATGTTTTCAGTCCTGAATAGGTACCAAGCGTAATAAAGTGTGTCTAATGGGTTCAAAAGAGCCCGTATATATGCAATCATCTCGCGGGAACGTTCAGCCATTGGCAGAAGCATTATTGCGTGCTGATTAAAATTTATATTACTCCACATAGGTTATATTGAGGGTTTCAACTTTAAAATATCCACTTTCAGCTATCTTAGAAATATTGATTGGCTGCGGGTCTCCATAACCGTTCAGGTCGGGGTTAATCCATGAGCTTTCGGCACTTACTAAAAACGGGTCAATAACACCATGAACCTTTTGCAGTTCATCAACCAGTTTATTAAGGAATAATTCGCCATTAAAGGGTAAATTTTTCTGATAAGCTGCAATAGCCTCATTAACCGGATAATTGGCATTAATCCTACTCATACCATTCTCATTCAATATTTGTGCATCCCGTTTTATTATCCATGTTAGATAAAGGCGGTCAGGCAGGTAATTAATAACAGTTACCTCACGAGGCCATTTGAATTCTTCAACATAGGCATCAAAAGCATCCTTTTGCTCATCTGTTATAGGTTCTAAGCCGTCAGCTCCTTCACCCGCAATTTTCAATATTACCCTGCTACTGTTTGGAGCTCGTAAGGCAGTAGCATACTTGATAACCTTTGAGGCTTCAATTTCCTCATCTGTCAAATTTGTATTATCGTAATAGTCGTGGTCTGTAACAAGGTTATAGCCATATTGGAAACGCTTAGCCATTTCCCGATACCAGGGCAATGTACCCGCCTTTTGATTGCTCAATTTTGTTGTTACTTCCGCATTATGTTGGTCAAAGAATGTTTCTAAAATCCAAATAGCAACTGCAACAACGTATGTCATTAGCCTGTATTTAGCCGACCTGCTTGAAGACGTTAGTACTGTTGATAAAACTTCATCAGCCGCGATACGGCTAAGCATGTCATCCTGTATTTGTGTTATTGTCCTTGCCATTTTATTGTACTATAAAGGTTCCTTCAATGCTCATAAAATCAATGCCGTCAGGCTCTATATTAAGTTCCGTTATTCCGGTTGCAGGCAATACTTCCTTTGCTTTATAAAAGTTTAAGATATCGGCATCAACGGGAGCATCAGCCGGAACGTCCAACTTTGTGCCTGGTACCAACTCTGAAGTAATACTTATACTATTTGCTAAAGCAATAGCAAAAACCGCCGAGACAGTTCCGCAATGCTGTAAGGCAAAATCATAAAGCGTTTGGTTATGTAGTACGGTTTGCTGCATTTCTCAAAAGTTTGTTTTCCCGCTTCAGTTCAGTTATTTCCTGTTGTTGAAGCTTTATTTTTCTATCCTTAAGCCTGATTTCTTCCTCAAGCAGCTCAACCTTCCGGTTGGTCATTTCTTCAAATTCTTTGTATCTTTTTTCGTAACGTTCAGTTAGGTCATCCAATAACTTTATATGGTGATTGCTACGCTTTATATCATTATCGATTTCAAGGCCTTTTGCTTCCGCTAAGCTTTTCCTTTTACCTGCTTTATAGGCATAATGCCCTGTAGCGGATGTAGTAATAATGCCTGCTATAGCAATAAAAAATTCTTTCATATCAGGTTATTGTATGTGTAAATTCTCCTGTCACTGGCCCGCCGCCCGATGGAGCTATTAAGCCTGCTGTATATATAATTTTCGCTTCTTTAATTTCATCGATGCAAGCCTGTGCAATACTTTGTGATATCCTTTCTAAAGAAGCGTTTGCATCTTCTTCCTCTGTTTGTTCAGCTTCAAAAGCTGCCTTGATCTTGTTTTTTAACCGGGTAACATCTAACATTTAACTATCTTTTAAAAAGTCTTTAAATCGTTCCTCTATAGCCGTAAATTCAGGTTCATTGACCAGTTTTATAGTAGGGCCGTTATTGGTTGTAAAAACCATTTTCTTACAGGCTTTTATAAAATCAATCATGAGCTTTTGCATAGTCTCATCATTCTTTTTCATCAAAAAACCATCTGTGTCAACCTGTAATTGCACGCCTCCTACACGATAATCAAGGCTTTCTATTTCAGAATAAGTTTCTACATAAAGGCGTTTCAAATCTTCCATTACAGGGCTTACCAGTACAGAACTGCCAACCTTTGGAAAAAGGAAAAACCTTTTGTTGTTGCCATCGACTACCGCCGAAAGCTGAACGCCTGTGTAATCAATTTCATCATCGTTTACAGTACAAGTGCCTTTTTCTTTGTCTACTGACTTTACAGTAGCGGGGAACGTGTCAACATCCCTTTGTTTGAGCTTTCTAAACGCGTCCTGTAATTCCTTTTCCATTATAGTTTATTCCCTAATGATACTTTCCTTCTTGCGCCTCCGGTACCGAAAGTGGTTACTACTTTTTTTATGAAATAGCTACCTTCCCGATTCGGGTGCTCCTTATCAATTATTTTTGCCTTCATGCCTCTTGTAGCATAAGGAATAAGGAAGCTTGTAACATCGCCGTCAAAGCCGTCATACTTCAGTTTTTCAATTTCAGCTTTTGCCATTTCCCGCAACTTAGCTTCATCAGATATTACCGATGTATGGAAGGTTCTTTGTTCGCCATCTGCATCACCTTCCTCAATACTTTTCTTTTTATTATCAGGGCCGATATAAGTGTACTTTACTTTTATCTTACGTTCGTCAGCACTCTTAAATTCAAGCCCGTTATCAACCAGGTTATAGTTAAGATCATATTGCACTTCCTGCCCTATGTTAGTGAGTTGCTGCAACCCACAATAAAGCTTTCCTTCATCATTTATAAAGACGGTCATAAGAAGATCTTTTTTAAAGCTTTCTAAAACCTGTGCACCATTAGCCCCTTTTATTATCCACTTTTCTAATTGGATGGAAGGAATATTTTTTGCAAGCTGTATAGGTGTATCTTTAACGACTTCCTGTAAAATTTCCTTCATTGTCGTTTTATCCCACGACTTCGTTATGTTTTTACGCCTAAGCTGCCACATGGCATCTTCACAATGTATTTCAATCGGAATCTTTGGACTTACCTTTTTCACATATCCGGTAAATTCCACACCACTGTATTTACCCTCGTATGAAAGCGTGATTGTAACAGGATCACCCGTCTTTATCACATCTTCAGTATATTTCAGTTCACCATTTTGCTTAACCTTGAATCGGGTAGGCAATTTGATGAGTGCTGTATCTCCAAGTTCTTCAACAGATTTTGTTATTTCAACATCGTGTATAGTGTTGAAAACAAAATCGCCGATCTCTATTTTTCCGTCTAATACAAACATTAGGTAGTTAAAAAATTTGTTCTGTCCTTTTCTTTAAGGTCAGCGTAAAAGTCCTGGTCACTTACGGCAGTGATGGTGTACTTTTGTACTCCCTGATATCCTGCCATATCATCCCAAACAATATCTTTAAGTATAAGCTTACGAACCTCGAAAAGTTCTAAAAAAGGATTGCTTACAACTTCAAGCGCGTCATTTATTTCAAACATCTTTTTCAGGGTGTCAACCTGATCAGATGGGTAACTGTCTAAATCATCTTCATCAAGGCATACGCCTCTAATGGAAATTTGGTAATCTTCAGTGCAGATGTATTCTTTCACCATACCTTTTCGATATTTACCAACTGTGGCCGTCTCAACAATCGTTTTTGATAAACTAAGCGATATAAGCGGCTCGTTAGGGAACTTAAATTGCTTACCGTTGTATGATAGGGTAAGCGTTGTGAAATATTTTTGACCAAGCTTAATCCCAATATTCTTAAGGCTTGGTAATACCAGTTTTGTTTTATTGTTTTGCCACCATAGCGGGAAGGCAGGGCCCACATAGTCAAAGTGGGCTTTTGCCGCAAGCTCTTTTATATCAAATGTTGCCATTATCCCGTTTGCATTTGGTTTACGCTGTTAACAGCGCGTAATATCATTTCTTGTATCTTTTCACCCATTTGGTCAATGCCCTTTTCGGCTTTATCTACATAGATTTTTGTGTCATCCTGTAGCTTATCAATGTTTATGGTTATATGGGTCATTTTAGCCCCGCCCGAAACAATTGAATCACCTTTGGTTTTATCACCGTCTTTACCCTTGCCTTTGGTTAAGCTTTGATTTTTCACAAAATCGTCATAAGCACTGGTACCCGCATTGGCTTTAGGGCTTCCGCCGAATTTATCTTTAAGAGCCTGAAAGTCTTTTTTGATGCCTTCGGTATCAACTTTGATACCTACCTGACTAAATTCTTTTTTGGCATTAACGGCAGATTCAACCATCTTTTTGTAACCGTCCGAAATGGACTTCTTACGGGCTTCAGTATCGGCGGCTATCTGTGCAAGCATCTTTTGGTTCTCATCACTATCACCCATACCAACAGCCTCTTTAAAGGTGTACCAACCTTCTTTGATTTTATTAATACCAATCATGATACCCTGGACTACCAAATTGAAATTGGCACGTACATAATCGGTATAAGCCTGCCAAAGAAACTTTGCACCGTTTACGGTATGCTTCCAAGATTCGCCCCAACCGCTTGTATATTTAATTACCATTCCGATAACCATAATTAGCGCCATAATACCCAATACAATCCACGTAACCGGATTAACAAGCATCAGGGCGTTATATACCCCAATAGCATTGTTCCAAACCCAATAAGCAGCCGCAACGACTAATATGATATCAGCGTAAGGCGTTAGTATTTCAATCAGGGCGGTAAGGCCTGTAGTAAGCCAGTCAACAATTAAAAGAACCCCCGCCATAGCATTACCGAAACCAGTAATGATAGTACCAACATCATCAAAGCCAAAAGCGGCCTGAAGGAATGCCTGAACCGCATAAACAACGGGCTGTAACATACTCCATAAGATTTCAAACCACATGGTAATATCTGCTATGTGAGCTTTTAAGAATGCTATCCCCTGGCTTAGCGTTTCGATGACCCAAATAAATAGGCCACCTGATTCACCGCCAACAGCAACAAGTAAGCCGTCCCACTGGTCTTTAAGATTTGATATCCTACCACCTAAAGTTTTTGATATCGCTTCCATTGACCCGGCAACACCTTTCATGTTACCGTATTCCATGATAGCCTGTCTTATAGCCGCTGCATTATTTTGTACTGTCCTGGTAATACCCTTGAATGAAAAACTAACCTGATCACCTGCCTTTGAAGCCTTGATACCAAATTCTTTCATTCGCTCAAATTCCCCGCTTTCTGCATCAAGTATCGCCTCTGTTAACTGGTCAAAGCCTTTACCTTGCGATGCAGCGAGATCACCCATTTTACGAAGCTCATCTTTAACGGGGTTGAAGCCACGATTAACGAGCTTAACAAATGCCCCTGTGAGTTCATTAAGTTGGTAGGGGGTTTCAGCGGCAAACTGTGTCAGCATGTTCAATGCACCCTCACCAACATCCGCCGACTGAAAAGCGTTAGTGAGGACGGCACTGAATTTTTCATATTCCGCCCGCGCCTCAACAACCCGGTTGGTAAATGACCAGATTGCCGCAACTGCAAAAACGCTTACTATAATATTCTTCAGCTTACTCATGGAAGAACCCATTAAACCCGCTGTTTTTTCAGTATTACGCATAGAGTTATCAAGCCCGTTAACACCCCTTTGTGTCAAACCGACAGATTGCGCTATTGAGCGCAAACCTGAACTGGCGTAATCTTTCATTCGGACTATAAACTCGTAGGCGTTCATGTTGTAATTTGTGAGGCGTTTTTTTCTTCGGTTCTTATGAAGTGCAGAATCATTATATCTTCTGCCCAATCTGAATCAGAAAGTTGATCAGGGTTAGGATTATGCATGTAGTATTTTAAATACCCGTTGTATAACCCAATTTTGAGATTATCAGCTATATCAAAAGCGGAAGCGTCATCGGTATCGATGACGGCTTCCTTTAAAGCTTTTTTAGTATAGCTACCTTTTGGTTTTGCAGGCGTTCCATTGCCTGGTATAATGGGAATCGGATAGCCGCATTGTTCTTATCATCAAAAAATGCATCTTTTTCCACGCATACCATTTCAAATAGCTTTTCCTGTGTAACAAAAGGTTTGTTACTTGGGTTTTTCTTTTCCGCTATTCTAAGGTCTTCCCTTGTAATGACCCTGACAACACAGCGAGCCTCACCGATTTTAATTTCGGTTTGACGGCCTTCAAGTGTTGTGGTTTCAGCATCATCATAATTAAAGAACTTGATTAGCGATTTTCTTGCAGGTAGGAAATATTCATCATTAGTTTTGATGTCGGTGTCACCACCAATCCATAAACTGGTTAACATTTCTTCCCCAAAGGCGATATCGCCCTCATTTTGCATAGCAGTAAATGCCCTTTTAAAATCGGTCATTTTAGGGTCGCGCAAATAAGCCTTTTTATCATCTACGGGAAATTCCCATACATCGCCATATTGCGCCTTCCAATCCTTGATTTGTTTTTCGTTAGGTGTCATATTATTGTTGTGGTTTTAATCCTGTAAAAATGAATGGTAGTTCTACAAGCATGTTTTTATCACCTTGTTTCAAACCTTTCTTAACCTCTGTAAATTCACAGTTAAGTAGAATGTCTGTGACTGCCTGCCCACCATCTGCGGGTACATAAGTAACCGTTGTGGTAAAATTGAGTGCAAGGATATCCTTATTAGGTGCATCCCTGGTCATTGCCTCAAGCTCACTTTGCCAAATGGTTATTTTTCCTGAATAAGTTTTGTTACCCCTTAGTACAGCATGCGGGTCAGCTCCGCGCCCTCTTAGCACATCCTTTTCCTGTGCCGCTGTATATTCAACTTCGGTAATGCCATCAAGAATCCTACCCCCGTAAGCGATAGCAAGGTCTTTCCAACCGTATTGTTTGGTGCTAAAATCCGCCATGTTATTCTATGTTAGTTGTAAACCCAATGTTTACGATTATGTAATCTGAATAGCCTACGGGAAGTAATTGCAGGCCTACGTTAAAGTTTCCGGTAGTTAAGATGTTTTGATTTGCATCGATAAACACTTTCACGTCAGATAGCTTGCCTTCAGCTACCATAAGGTTTCTGATTTCGCCATCAACATTTTGTTGCCACGTCTTGATAATAGCAGGGTGTATTGTTCCTTCCTGTGTAACTGGCACTTCGTCAGAAAGTTCTTCAACAAGTGTGTTATAAGCAAGCAATACAGCCTCATCCATTACAAGACCACGAGCCAAAGAATTAAAGTCATCTGAAGTAGCCGTTAGGGTGCAATCGCTCGTGAAGTAGTAACCTGAACGCCCTGAAAAACTACGTAAGAAGATATAATGCTTATCATGGATGGCATTCCATCCGGTAGCAAGTGACTCAACAGGGTTACCATTTGTAAAATACGCCTGAAGGTTATCTACAGGGCCATCTTTAACCCTTGATAGTTTTCTCTGTGACGGTATGCTTGCCAGCCTTCCTAATATAAGGCCAATAGATGCTTCTTTTGAGCCATCCGTATTACCTATAAGCATTGCCACGTGATTAAACGCTTCGGTATCGTAATCTTTAAGATCAGCGATAGTACCGCTAAACTTATTACCGGATATTAAAATACGTACATAGTTATACCTGGTTGAAAAATCTGCCGCAAGTGCTTCCGCTTTGATAGCCGCTAAATGCGCATCTGCATCCAAACCGTTGGTAATAACTTCAGCAGCCCCCGACTTTTTTAGTAGTCCAAGAACCCTGACTTTACCGCCTGCATCCGCTAATAGCTTTGCCCCGAAAAGCTTTTCTTTATCAGCCATGTCTTCCATTGTAACGGCAGCACCTGCGAGCATAAACCAAAGTTCAGCACCAGTTTTAGCCATGTCATAGAAAGCCTTGATATGCCTGTATGCGAAAGCGTTTGTGCCAGTCTCATCTATACCAAGCGCAACGGCCTCCGGTAAAGAGAAAATCTGATACGAATTACCAATGGTAACTTTACCCGCACCCGCAACGGTTGCACCCGTCAATACCATTCCTGGTATTTTCTGAATATCTGCCTGTGATTGGCCTAAACCATCTTTAGCAATGTTGAACGTGATATTAGGTAAGCTCATCTTCTTTAGGTTTTAGGATTTGGAAGCAAAGGATAAGGCCGACAGCGACACCGATAATTGCGGCACATAGCATATCAAGCCATGTATAACCTGTGGTTTTTTTATCCGTTTTTTCCGAATTGCTTTTTTGGTTATTAGATTCCTTTTGAAACTCTGATTTTATTTTTGCGACAATAGCAAGGCTGTCACAAGTGGTTTCTACCCGGATGGTATCACGTATAACCGATACTTTGGCGGTTGCGTTGCCACTCTTTTGGGTAAAAACTTTAGGCTTTGTAACACCGTTTAAATCCTGTTTAAATACCAAATCTGATAAAGGGATTGTAAGTGATGTTTCTGACTTGGGAGCATAGAGCGTGGTGTCTCTGTAAGTCTCCTTTTTTTCTGTGAGTGTTTCTGTTGAAGTTTCAGTTTTTTGAACTTCCTGCCGTGCTACACGGCAGGAGCTCAAGAAACAACTAAAACAAATCAACACTACTATCAGGATTATTTTTCTAAACATTTGCATATTCGGGTTTAGCATCGAAACAAGGACAGGCCTTTGCGACCTTTGGAAAATCCCTATGCCCCTGAACGATTGCGTGTGGAAAAAGTTTTTTGTGTTTTTTAACCAGGTCTAACATTGCCGCCTTTTGTTCAGGTGTCCTGTTATCAATTGGTTTATTTTTTTTGTCAACCCCGCCTATATAACAGATGTTGATTGTTTGGGAATTGTAACCGGCTACGCCGTTTGATACATTTTCAATTGGCAGAAGGTTGTGGACTGTGCCGTTAGCTTCGACAATAAAGTGATAGCCAGGCATTGACCATTTAAGAACTTCACGCCAATACTTTTGTATGCTTTCTACTTTTGCGCTTTGCGCTGTGGCGCTGCAATGAATGGCTATAAACTTTATTTGTCTCATGCTTTTATTCTTCAGTTAATTCTTCTTCTTCCTGAACTTCGATAAATACAGGATTTTTATGCGAGGTTGCAATTTCATCTTCATCTAATGATTTTGCGTGAGCTGTAGCGTCTTTCTTTACCTCGAAAAGAAAAGCATCCGTTGTACTATACACTACTTTCTTCTTAGGGTTTTCAGCAAAGTATGTTTCAACTTTGCTTTCAACCTCTGTTTGTTTCTTTGCCATGTATTACAGGATTACGCCTAAATATTTAGGGTTATTAGCACGTACTTTACCTACAAGAGCTCTTTGAGCGAATGAAATTTCATCAGCTTGAGAAGCTGCTGAACCTAATGTTGCATACATTTCAGTGTCACCAAAACACCTGAATACTTCAGTAGAACACCATGTGAAAGAAGATCGTTTATCTGTCGCCTCTTTTACAGCCCCGTAAGGCTTTTTAGCATTAGCTGCTGTGTAAAGAGGGTTTTGGCTGTAACGGAATACTTTAAAGCCATACATTTTACCTTCATCAAGAATTTGTTTGTAAAGCTTTTTATCTTCTTTCTTGATACGGGCCATGTGTTCGGCAGAAAGACAGATGTTAAGATCATCAACCATATCAAGGCTGTTATAAAACGCCTCCATATCAATGATTGCATCGATAACAGAAGCATCGGCAGCAATAGGCATGATCTTGTTAAATTCGTTATCAACTGAAGGTGTCCAAGCATAAGCAGCTCTTTTACCAAGATTTTTAGCTAACGACGTTTTATGCCTTCCTAAGATGGATTGACGGCGGTTATACTGCAATTCGACCTCCTGTAGTTTTCTGTGTCGTGTCCTATCAGTAGAATAGGTTTTTAATACTACCTCACCAGGTACATCACTGATATCCGCAATTGGCAAATCATCTTCATTGCCTGCAAAATAGTCTTCGTGAACATCCGGCTCAACACCTGCTTCTGCAAGGTGTAATTTGTTATTATCTACATACTCCGATAAATCGACTGATGCGAAAACAAAACTTGTATCAGGTATTGGATTTTCTTTAATCCCGGCAACCCAAACTTCTTTTTGTAAACCTGCCATTTATATATTTTTTATTTGTTAATGATTACTTTTTTTCGGTGTAACGTTTACCATCCGCATACTCTTTGGCAAGCTTTGCGTATTTTTCAGGTTCGTTATCCCTGATACGTCCAAGCTCAACCACGTTATGTTTTTGTAGGTAATCAAAGCTTTGCTCTGAATCCGCTGCACCGTTAGGTGTTGTGTTGGATTTAAGTACAATTTCTTTGACGCCTTTGTGCGTTTCGCCCTGGTTGTTTTCTGCCTCCTTATCCGATATAAGTTTAGATAGGATTGCTTTTTGTCCTTCATGGTCACCCTCAAAGGCTTTAAGCTGTACCGATTTTAAACTATCAGGTATAAGGCCAAGACTTACGGCCTGATCTACAAGTGCTGTAGCTTCAGTTGTCAAAATGCTGTTTAACTTGCCTGACAACTCAATAACTTTGTTATCGGCGTTAGTTTTAGCCAACTTTAAGGCTGTCACTTCTTGTAAAACACTGTCTTCAGTGCTTTCAGCCGTCATGCCTAAAGCAAGGGCTATCAATGCTATTTTCTGCATATCTTCATTATTAGGATTGTTTACTTTTTTAAGGCCAATAGCGTTAGCGCTTTTGGATAGCTTAAGGGCATCATCATTACCCCCGATATCAACAATTGATATTTCTACAAGCTTACATTTGGTTACAGTCTCGTAAACCTGACCCGGCAAAACATCTTCAGCAGCATTTGAAGTAGCAACCACATCAGCATACATTGATGCCATACGGATAAAACCACGTTCCACTTTGCCCGCAATCTTTTGTGCGAATTCGTCTTTTTCGTCAAATTCTACTTCGGCGATAAGCTGGTTATTTTCAACATAGAGTTTTACACATCGGCCAATTACCTCACTGCCTCTGTTTTGGTAGTTATCCCTTACATGCATAAATAGCACAACCGGGTTTCTTAAGTATTGTGTATAGTCAATTCCATCCGTTAGAATTCGGTAGCCTACCTCATTCACATTTTCGGTATTGACTATAAACTTGTGTGTCATAATTATTCTGTTTGGGTTAACGTTTGATGAGGCAAAATTGTAGCGTTTTCAGGCTAAAAAAAAATTGCATTCCAAGCGTTGTACCCAGTAAAAACAAAGGTTGTACGGTTTTTTAACAAGCTTTGGAATCCGTTTTTTTTGGTTACTCGTTAAAGTCGAATTTTGCCTCATGACAGATATTTTAAGCAACGAAAATGGAAGCCTTGCCTTTAAGGATGGTGACTTTGCAACGGGCTTTTCAGAGAACCAACATCAGCACGATATACTACTTGCAAACAAAGGCGAATACAAAGAATTCCCTGAAATTGGGGTTGGCCTGATACAGATGTTGCAAGATGACGAATACACCGATGTGTTGATTGAGGCAAAGAAGAACCTGCAATATGACGGGATGGAAATAGACAATATTACTATTGATGAATACGGTAAGCTAAATATTTATGGAAAGTACAGCCAATAAAAAAGGCCGCATGAGTGCGGTAGAGCGTGATTTTAAAAAAAGCCAGGGCAAAGAGCTTTTTGTAAAAGGTTTCTCAATAACAAATATATCAGAGATTATAGGTGTAGGTATCAAAACCTTATCCGGTTGGCGCGATGATGATGATTGGGATAAAGAAAAAGAACTACATAATATAAAGCCTTCCGAAATAAAAAGGCTGATACTTGCTTACGTTCGTGATATTAAAAACGGGGAAACTCCACTTTATAAAGCAGATGATCTTGCTAAGATATCGGCAGCATTTGACCGTTTAAATGACAGCCGTAAGAAAGCCGTACATACTATGGAAAGTTTTGACGGCTTTTCTTCCTTCATGATGCTAAAAGCTGGTAATGCTACTGGCAAAAAACGTGAAGAGCTTTTAGAAACTCTTAAAAGTGTAAGGGTGTTTTTTGATCTATATGTAAACGAATTGCTACAGCATGACTAAGACCGATCTAAAAACAGCAATGGATAACTATTTTCTTGAATCAAAGAGAATACAGGCCTTATCTTATAATAGTTTAGTAAAGGAGACTACAGAGGAACAGGAAGCACGTATAAAACACCTGTTAAAACCTGAAAATTACTTAGAGTATTTTGATTATTACTATGGTGTTAATTCAGGCCTTTCATTAGCTGATGCTCCCTGTGCTCAATTTCATCTTGATAGCTATTTGAAGGTTTATTACAATAAGTTCATTAAACAGCAACGCCGATGGTTCAGGGGCGGTGCAAAATCAATACATACCAACGTAGGGAATGTTACCCACCTAAAGCAAAACGATGAGCTCTTTTTTGGACTAATTGTAGGCAAAACGGAAGGACACGGTAAATTACTTTTATCGGATTTGCAAATGCATCTTGAGAGTAACGAACGCTTCATTAAGGATTTTGGAATCCAGATGCAATATGGTTCTTGGGCTGATGGTGAATTTGAAACTAACGACAAAAGGTTTTTCATGGCGTTGGGTCTTAATCAGGCATTCAGGGGTTTAAGGAAAGGAGCATACAGGCCTGACTTTGTTTCAATGGATGACTTGGAAGATCGTAAACAGGCAAAAAACAGGGAGCTGACACAAGAGAATGTGCAAAAGCTTACTGGTGACTTGGGTAAAGCGGGTCATAAACTAAGATTTAGACAGATAATGGCTAACAACTACATCGTTAAAAACGGTATAGTTGATGGCTACGCTGAAAAAAATAAGAAGTCATCGAACCTTCATATAATGACTGTCAACCTATGTAATGAAACTACGTTTGAACCAAGTTGGCCGGAAAGATACAGCGTTGAAGATTGCATAAATATTGTCAATGATACAGACTACCATACATCGCAAAGGGAAGACTTCAATAACCCGGTTGAAGAAGGTAAGCGTATTAAGAAAGAGTGGCTACGATTCAAGAAAACACACGGTAACACAATCTTTAACGGACTTATTGAATTTTGGGATTTGTCTTACTCAGATGATGGCGACTTTAAGTCTGGCATTCTTCTTTCTTTAGAGTTGGGGCGTGCCCACGTACTTGAATTATTCAATAGACAGTGTTCAAGGCCTGAAGCAATGGATATGCATTATGAGTGGCAAAAAAAATATAACAGCAAAGGTATGTCTGTAATATCATTTTATGATGCTACTGCCGCGCAAAAGGTAGTGTATGAACCTGATTGGCTTATTGCCTGTGAAGAAAATAACGCAGCAGATATACCTTTCCCAGATCACGCATCGGGAGATAAACATGATAGGATAGACGCAACACTTACAGGAGCGTTTAAACGGGGTTTAATCACCTTTGATGAAAGAATACAAGATACTAAGGATTGGGAAGACGCAGAAGCCCATATACTGGCTTTTGAAAAGGGTTGTAAAACTCCTGATGATATTCTTGATGCGTTAGAAAATTGTGTGCGTAAAGGTCGGGTTTTATTCGGGTACTCACAGAAAGAAGATAGTAACCAACGGCCACTTATAGGCAAACGAAAATCTAAAAGACGAGTATGACACCACGAAAAGAAATATTTGATATAACAAGGCAGGTTCTTGAACAAATTACGCAATTGGAACTTATTGACCTATACCGTAACCAGTTTGGAGGGGCAAAGGAAACCTATCCCCAATACTGGACGGCAGCACTTATAAAGGTTAACAATATCCAATGGGAAGATATGGTAAACCAAAGGCAGGAAGGCACTGTAACGGTAGATATATACCTCTACACTAAAGACGGATGGCTTGACCAACACAATACCACTGCCGATGCTCAAAACGGTTTGATTGAAATTAATCTTATTGATGAAATCGTGAACAAATTACAGTCACAGCAAGGCACACAATTTAAACCCCTGCAACAAACCGACGATGTTATTGAAGATAACAGCCTTGAGGGGATAATGAGTTACAGGCTAAGCTTTGAAACCAATGTTTACAAACAGGTAAACTACCCATATACTAACCGCAAAATAACTATATCATCTTAGCTATGGCATTTTTAGAAAAAGAAGAATTGCGCACGGTTGCAACTATGGAAATAGTCAACCTGATCACAAATAATAATGACACTATTGTCACCGAAGTTATTGATGAAAGTATTGATGTTATGTCGGGATATCTTTTTCAGTATTTTGATACTGATGTGATATTTTCCCGTACTGGTGATGACAGAAATAAGACCGTTCTAAAGCATCTTAAAAACATAGTAATGTTTGAAGTTAGTATAAGGAGAAAATGCCCTATATCAAAGTATATAGAAGACGGTAAGAATGAAGCTTTGTTGTGGCTTGAAAAAGTGTCAGAAGGCAAAATTAAGCCTCCACTTCCGATTAGGATGACCGATAGCAACGGTGACGGCACGCCTGATACACCTGCAACCTTTATGAAGACAGGTAGCAACAAAAAATATAGTAATCATTGGTAGTATGAGTGATTTAAGGGAACTACAAAGAATGCTTGACAGGGCTGCACGGGAATTGCCTAACACTGTTACTACCATCATTGAAGTTGAAGGGCTTAATTTCATTCAAAAGAACTTCGAAGATCAGGGTTATAATGATACAGGTCTTGAGGAATGGGAAGAACGTAAAACGGCTGATGATCGCGGAAGGGATATTACCAGGTACAGGACTAATAGAGTTGGCAGACAGGGTAATCTTAACCGCTATGGGAGCAGGAATAAAGACAGGGCCATCTTAACCGGGCATGAAACGGGCGGCAATAAATTAAGGAACTCAATAAGGGCACGTAAGACAAAGAATGCCGTCAGGTTCTTTACTTCAAAGGAATATGCCCAACGCCATAATGAGGGCTTAGATGGCATGCCACAACGCCAGTTTATGGGTAAATCCAAGTATTTTGAAGATCAGATAAAAGCAAAATTAAAACGAACATTAGATAGAACTTTCAGATAATGCAATATACAACCACAAGTACAGTAAATTTTTCGGGTAATGCCGTTAAAAAAATTAGCCTAAAAGGTTCAGATGCAAAAGATATAAATAAAGTCACAAACTTTATGGTCGATGTAATACGCCGTCAACGCAGGTTATGGCGTAAAGAGCTCACCGATTGGCAGGCTTCACGCTATGCAAGGTATCAGGCCGAATTACCAAAAACTTACCCAATGCAGGAGGTATATGACGATGTTATGCTTGACGGTCATTTAACTGGTATTACGGGAAACAGGACTTTAAGAACTACCAATAAACATTATATTTTTGAGCTAAACCGAAAAAAAGATGATAAACTTACGGAGCTTATCAAAGATCAGGAATGGTTTGAATATACTATTAACCAAGCACATGAATCGGTTTATAGAGGCTACTCTTTGCTATGGGTGAAAGACTGGTCACCTGGTAATATCAAAGAAGTAGAATTAATTGATCGCGGTCTTGTAATACCTGAACATAAGATAATGCTTTACGATGTAAACGGTAATAAAGGAATTGATTATACAACCGTGCCGGATATTCTTTGGTATGCACAGTTTTATGACAATGTGGGGCTACTGGAAAAAGCAGCGGTTTACACAATTCTTAAACGCCATTCATGGGGCAGTTGGGATGAGTTTGAAGAACTTTTCGGCATTCCTATCCGTATTGCAAAAGTTGCATCCCAAAGCGAGACTGTAAAAAATGAAGTTGCCGGATGGCTTGAGGAAATGGGGTCAGCTCCATATGGTGTATTCCCTATGGGAACTGAAATTGATATAAAGGAAAACAGTAAAACGGATTCCTTCAACGTGTTTTACCAAAAGATTAAGGCGCTTGATTCAGAACTTTCGAAACTGGTATTACATCAGACAATGACTACCGAAAACGGTTCGTCTAAATCACAGGGTACAGTACATGAAAATACACTTGAGGAAGTAGTATTTGCCGATGAAAAGAAAATGCTGGCGTTCCTTAATAACCGTGTGGTACCTGCAATGAGGGCGTTAGGTTATAAAATACCTGAAGGCGCGAAAATTGCTGTTGAAAAGACCAAAGACCCAAACGAGCAAATTAAAGTTGATGGTGCGATATTAGGAGCCGGTTACGTATTAACCAAAAACTATATTGAGGAAACCTATGGCGTTGAAATAGAAAGTATGCCATCAGGTAAAACAGATGGTAATGAAACGGGAAAGCCTTAAGCCTGCTTAAACTATACTTCCGTACACAATGCTGTGATGACACACACGAACCAGTTAAGCTAAGTAAGGAAGATAATATTTTAAGCGGGCTTATTGAGGGCTATATACGACAGCTCTTTGATGACCGTAAAGTTTCAAAGGATAAGCAACAGGAGCTTTGGAAGTATTATAACGATACGCTATCAAAAGGGGTTGATATAGGCTATAGCCCGGATATCGAAATGTATGACCCTGAATTAGCACTCTCGTTAAAATATAATATAGCTGAACTTTCTGCCTTTAAAGAAACAAGCTTCAGGAAAGAACTTGAGAGAGCTCTCACTAAAAACGGCAAGGTTGTGCCCTGGTCTGATTTTAAGAAGACAGCCGATGAGTTGAACGTCGACTATAACAGGCGTTGGCTAAAGGCAGAATACAACCAAACCGTTGCAACGGCTAATATGGCTAATAAATGGCAGGATTATCAAGCAAACAAGTATTTATATCCAAATCTTAAATATCATACGGTAGGTGATGCAAGGGTAAGGGAAGCGCATAAAGCATGGAACGGCCTTGTACTTCCTATAGATCACCCATTTTGGAAAACGCATTGGCCTCCTGTCGATTGGGGATGCCGATGTACTGTAACCCAAACGGATGATGAAGTTACCCCGGATATACCAAGCTTGCAGGTAAAGGATGCATTTAAAAATAATGCTGCCTTAAGCGGTAAGATATTTGCCGAATTGCCATACAAGGAAGGCATGAGCGCCACGGAAATTAAAGAGGCTAATGAGAACCTGAAGGATTTTTTACAGGCTGAAGACACGCTTATAAAAACTAAAAATCCTAAAGTAAAAATAAGCATCACCGCCGATAGAAATGACTTAAGCCGTAATTACCAGGTAGCCGATATCTGTGCCAAAAAATTAAATATGGATTTCGTCATTAGATCGCATGTAGAGCTTAAAAAGCACACCAACCCTGAATACCTTATACTTAATAAGTTTTTAGGCGACAGGAAGTCTATAAAAGGCCTCAACAACATGCGTAAGATCATCGATGATGCTAAAGACCAAATGATGAATAAGGTTATCAATCCAAAACAAATACCGCATTATATCGTATGGGATTTGGATTTAATTGAAAAACTGGATATTGACCAGATAATTGACACGTTAAGGCGTAAAGTAACCCCCGAACGTGGAAGGACAATCCAAGGAATGATATTTCAGTACAAAGGAAAAGCTGTTCATCTTACGCGGGAGCAAATTGTAAACAGGGAATTTGAAGCCCTCACAAAGCTAAAATAACAAAGGCCTCTTATAAAAGAGGCCTTTGCTTTGGGCTGTCTTGGGTATTTCACCGCGACTGCATTTTTATATCGAATGATAGTAGTCTTGATTCTAAGTATGCAAATATAAGGTATTTAAATGAAGTTTAAAAGATACTTAACTGATTTTGCTTTGATGCCTGCGGCGGGTTATCATTGTAGATGCCTTCATAACTGATAATCGCATCTACCGTTCTTGGTGCTAAAAAAACCTTTTCCGCCACTTCGTCTAAAACTGCATCAATACGCCACTTTGGATTTTTCTTTTGAACATCATAAAATAACTTACGCACTTTGTTGTTTCGCTCTGTAAGTCTGTCTTTGCGTGTCATGTAGCAAAGATAAAATATTTTCTTAAAATATTACAAACCCTTTGTTAATTAGAAATCTTAAGATTTTTATAATATTTTTCGAACTCTGCAACGGTTTTAAAGGTATTATTCGTAACGTCAATATAAGGCTTACCCTTGTTAAAATAGAACTTTACAACGTCCTGACCTGTTAAAAGAGAAACATCAGATTTGCCTTTTGGGGCTTCAAAGTTCATTGACGTTTGCCAAAACTCCACAAAGAAAGAAATTACCCGGTCAGGGCTTCCAGTGATCTTAACTGATTGTATCGTGTAGATATCAGTAACCTTTACAACATTGTAAGAAATGGTAAGGCTTTGATTACCTGATTGCGATATTTTATCTGTATAGTGAACTGTATAAACACCGCCATCATGCATAAGCTTTGAATCATCCGTTTTACTTACGCCCATATTCATACGGTATGTTAGGAACTCACTGATGTTATTTGAAATGTAATTCATATCAAAGTAAGTCAACTGGCTTGTAAAGTCATAAGGGTCGCTTACTTTATTCTTAGCCGGATAATACGGCGATACATCTTGCCCCTGGCAAAACATGCCGGATAGTAGTAGTGTAAGGAGTAGTAATTTTTTCATGTTATTTATATAATTCTAAAATACTTTCATTAAAGTTTCCTTTTTTTATAAGTTCCTTAGTAATTGAGATTGTTGATAGAAAATCAAAATTATCCATTCCCAACGGTTTAACGCCATTCATTAAAAAAAAATTTAAGTGCCCAATAAATTTGAAATATTCTTTTATGTATTCTTGGTCATCTTTAAAGTATTTGTGTGTATACTGTATAGAGTGTGACCATGCTAATTCACCTTGACACTGATTCAAGATTTCATAATGTGGTTTATCTCTATTGTTGTTTATGAATTCAATCTTTGAAAAGCGTTTATAATTATCCATAGTCCATTTAATATGGACAAATATAGCGATATTTAAATGCTGATAAAATACCCATTAATGGGTATATCGCCTTGAGAATATTTTGTTAATATTTGCAAAGTGTAATAAAAAGTTGTAAATTAATTTTTACTTTATACATTTACCGATATTTATAAAAGCGATGAACTCAATTGAAATCATAATACATAAGGAAGCTGACGGCTCTGATATTGACATGGAAAACATGTCGGTTGAAGCCGCCAATATGGTTATTGAGTTATTGACTGCATTAAGAAATATAGCAACGTTTGAAGGAAACCCTGACATTACTGTAGGTTTGAAGGAAGGTAGCGTATGTCAGATGATTCAAGATCATGGTGCTGGCGCGGGGATTGATTCTATTAAGTCAAATTTTGTCAAAGTTTATCAAGGCAGTAATGAGCGTAGTAATGTCTATGTTAATAATTTGCGAGTTGTTCAAAAAGCATTAAGCTCCGAGTTAGATGTTGATATAAATTTTGTACGTGGTGCTCAAAAAGTTTCAGTAAAGAGATATTTTACTAAGCAATTTAAATTGCGAAAGGTAAGAGATGAGGTAGAACAAAATTTTCACGTTGAATTTTTTGATGCCAAATTAAAGCTTAATGGAGGTGATAAACCTAACTTCCATGTAGAAAGAGCACATAGTAAATTTACTGTAGATTGTACAGAGGAACAAGCAAGGAAAATCGGTTTGTACTTGTATCAGCAGGTTAAATTTAGTGCCTGGGCTTATGTGAAAAAAGACAAAATACAATATCAATTCTGCGACTTATATAATAATCTTGATAGAGATTATTATATTGAATTCAAGTCTTTTTTTCAAGCTCTTAACGCGGCGGCGGAAAATGATGCTATCAAATCGATTCATTATAAATTAAAAGATTTTTACAGTAATTATGAGTATAAAGAAGCCCGTAAGTTCATCAGGCTATTTTGCTATAAGACTGTTAATCCCAATTTTTTAATGTCTATTTTGATTATATCCAAAGCCTTTAAAGATAATGAAGACTTAAAAGATATGTTAGCAAAGGTTGAAGACATATTATCAAAAATTACTAAAAGACAGGTCTTATAATGATTTATAATTTAGATAAGATAGAGCCCCAAATTCATCGTCTTCGTGATTATGATTTAACTAAAAACTTTCTCGCTATTTCGATAATAACTAACGATTTGGGGATAGGAATACATAGTGGTATTATAGCTTGCCACAATTCTGAAGTTACCTATATGCATTTTACAGGTAAGATTAAACTACAGACTTTGGATATCTTCCCCGACAATATGTATATCAAAGAGCTTACTATATTTGACCGGGCATTGATAGGTTACTACAAAACTCAAATGGAGATTATCGCTCAAGAAGCGAATCCTATATACGGTGTAGTTTTTCAAGATTCGTTCTATAAAGCGGACGGAACTTATTATTCTGAAACGAATCTACCCGATATATGTACATGTGTAGGGTTTTGTGTAAACACCATAAGAGCTATGATGTACAATAACAGTGAGTATCTTCTATTGGATGATTGGGATGAAACCACATTACAGAGTATTGAAGATGATTTGCCTGGAATGGTTTTTAGCACATTGGAATATTTAGATCAACATGTGGGCGGAATCTCCGAGGATTTGAAAAACAGAATGGTTAAACGCATTAAGCCAAGCGAGCTTACAAGTTCAGCATATTTTGAGGCTATGCCAATCCCTAAGGTAAATGTAGATTATATAAACCCTACCGTGATGCAAGTTCTTCAAGTCAAACAATTTATATAACTAGAAAAGCCCCTGTATACGCAGGGGCTTTTTTGTTATGAGGCAAGAACCTCCTTTACTATGTTTTGCCAAGATGCTGAAAAACTGGTTGATTCCTGCCACTTTTCAAAAGTGATAGCGCGGGCTGTTACTACTGCATCTTCAATCTGAAGCCTATTACTACGTTTCATCACTATATCTTGCTTAAAGCTGTCTAAATCCTTATAAGCTTTGGTATTTTCTATCTGTTTTGTCATCATTTTAAATTTGGTTACATGTACAATTTTCGACAGGCTTTCTACAGCCTATACAATGGTTCTCCATTTGCCAACTGCGTGAAAATCCTTCGTAAATCGGCCACTTTCTACAGGTTGCGCATATTTCTGTTTTCTTTGTCATGTCAATATCTTAAATCTGTCCAGTGAATTATTTTTCCTTTATAGTCGCAATTGAAGTAGTTAAAAAAAGCCTCAACACCATCAAACCCGTCATTAATTGATAGTTTAATAATTTCTTCAATACCCAAGTTCCTACCATCAATTGTCACCGCAATCCAATCTACATAATGCGTTATTTCGATTTTCTGAATTCCTTTGCATTTGAATACTGGAGCAAACTGAAACTGATTTTTTGATCTATTGAAAACAACAAAGTGAATCAGGCTTCCGACCTTCCAACGATCTTTAGTGTCTTCCCTGATTGTATGATGCTTTGGTTTCGCATCATATAACTCATTAAAAGTTTCATGTCTATATCTTCCCGGTAGCCATTCGCCTAGAACCTCCTTTAATGAGGTAGCTATCTTTTCCATAAAGTACGTTGGCTTGCCGTTAAATTGGGTGCTAAATGGTAGTATCATAGCTTTCTATATAAAGTTTCAAGTATGCCATCAGTTGTTGTATAAATCAATCCAAGTGACAATGCCAAGGTTAACCATATTAAGAATAGTAGTAATACTACCGATATTCTAAAATCTTGTTTTTTCATATTACTTTGCTTTGTGCCACTCATCATCAAAGTAGCGTTGGTTAATGAAGGTTGAAAGGTGTGCTTTAGCAACTCCTGTACGGGTCAAGTATCTCAAATAAGCAGGAACGGCAAGAAAGCATTTGATTTTTTCGGCTTCTTTCAGTTTGTCAAAGAATTTTTGAGCCTGAAATTTTTTAACTTTGTTATCGTACATTTCCCATAGTACATCAAATGATAGTGAAGGTTCACCGATAACAATTTCAAAATTGTCCTTAAGGTTTTTTTGCCATTCTTTTACCTGATCTTCATAGAATGGGAATTTTAAACCAAGCCACTTAACCTGCACATCAGTAAGAATGCCATCGAGTATTTTAAATTCAGCTAAAACACCGTTTAAATGATATTTAAATTGCCAAACGTTAGGAGCGTTACGGCTTTTAATTGTATATGTAGTGTATAGTTCCATTTTTAAAGTTTTGGGTCAATCATTAGGCTAAGCTTCGAGCATATACTTTTTCTATATGGGTCAGTTTCGAGGGGTAAACGAGTTTCGAGCCATGCATTTACAGCGTAAGCCTCATGATATTTTAATGATATCTTATGCTTCTTTTTGGCATCAAACAATGTAGCCTTACGACTAAGAGCCTTGTACTTTGCTTCAAATTTGTCAGCAACGTCTATACATATACTCATCACTGTTTTTTTCTCACGTGTTATACTCATGAATATTGCCAGTGTACTTGAGCTATTAGAATGACCTGCGAGCTGTGCCATATATTGCAATTCATCGGCAGTAAGTTTTAACTCTACTTTCATCGGTAATCGGTTTCAGGTTCAGTTAATTGTTTACCACAACATGCGCAAAACTCCGCTGTAGTTTCACACGTTAATATTGCTTCAAGCGTTCTAAGAACTCGTGTAGGGTGCGTGCAAACTGTTTGCGCGTTATCACCATAGGTAGGGAACATATTAGCCATTAATGATCTCTTGAAAAACGTTCTTTTGCTTTACACCAGGTATCGCACTGGTTAGGGTCACAGCGTCTTTTACATTCAGGTAAACGAGCTAATTTGCTATCTTCTTTAACCTTTATAGGTTCATTACGTGCCTTTACGTTGGCAAAGAAATAGCCTAAAAAAAGGCATAGGCCATGTGAGATGACCAGTACAAGTATTAACTCTATGGTCATCCAATCAATATCAAAATATTTCATTGGGGTTATTTTTTGAACTTCTTATTTACCATTCCTTCAAGGGCACCGATGAACGCTTTAAGTTCTTTTTTAGGTTCCATTTCCTTTAAAGGTTTTTGCACCGGGCAAAGGTTGCTGTGCATCCATCTATTTAATTGGCTTAGGTCGGCTATTGTGCCTCTATCGCCTTGAGTTGACCATCCGTATTGTATGCAAAGGGAAAGTACATATCTGTGTCGGCTGTTGGTCTTATCAAACAATGCCCAATTATCTAATTCGAGGGGCTTTCTGTTAAGCTGAATTAGTATTCTATTAGCTTGGTCGAAAGTGAGATCGTTGCAGCTTCTTTTATCATTGCTGCCTGTGGCCCATTGTACAAATTCTTCCTTGATGTATTCAGGTTGTGCGTTAAGATGAATGAGCTGTTTTTGCTTCTTCGTTGCTGGTATCGTTAGTAGGTCTTGCATCGATTAAAAAGTCGTTTCTTAGTTTAGACACTGATTGTAATTTTACATCCGCATTATGCACCTCATTTTTTGCCCAATCTTTAGTAACATTGATGGCTTTTTCAACTGCTGCGGCTTCTGTTTTTGCAAGTACTACACCTTGCATAAAAAATGACATATAAGGCTTAGGAGGCATTACTTTAAGTTTAACCTGGTACACGTTATACTTGTTACTGTTTACTCTTACTTTCTTTTTTTCCATTTTTGGTGTTTTTTGATTAGCTCCGCCCCCCGTCTCGAACGGGGGAGAGTGCCACTACGGATTAGTCGTTTTAATTTGAATTTTGATGGATAAGCCCGCACCTGATCTTTTTATAGAAGGTATTCCAAGTTCTGTCAGGCCTGAAAGCTGAACATCATTTAATTCGCCTTCATAATTTACCGACACCATGTGAAAGCCGTGATGCTCTGCAATTGTCGGTTTGTGTACTGGAACATCTAAGATTTTCACAACCTTGTTAATGATTTCCTCTGTGTTGATTGTACTTTTCATTTTATTTGTTTTTAAATTAGAATCCGCTGAAACTATACCCCCGTTTGTATGATGCCTGAAAGCTTTTAATTCTTGAGCATCTAATGCTTCGGGTGCAACCCAATGTTGCTCCATATCTCTGTACACTGCTTTCCCGTTAACCGTGTAGGTTTTGTCTTTTTCTATTTCTTTAATTTCTATACTCATGATTACAGACTTGCAAAATTTAATATTATTGATTCCCATTTTCCGTCACCCGTCTTAACTTTGAACTCATAACCATAGCCTTTCAAATTGTTGCTATAGCTTTCTTTAATGAGCCTCAAGCCTTCTTTCCAACGGGCATCATCAAATTTATCTTCATGCTTTAGAAGCTCCATTACCTTGTTATATTCAAGGTCACCCGCGTGGTTTTTTTCGAGAAAGCCGATGAGTATTTCATATAGCTTAATATCCCTTTTTTTGATGGTGTCGCTTAGGAAGTCCTTTATTAGTTCAATAGCTTTTGTTGCGCGCTCATCCCATATAGGTTCAGTATCACGGCGGCGGGTAATTCTCATATCACCAACCTTGTTAGTGATTGAAAAACCGCCCTTACTTGTACTTCTTATAGCACCATATTCGGCAAGCGCTAAGGCTTTTTTATCCATTTCTATATGACAGTACTGTTTGAACTCTGAAAGCTCTTTAAACAGCGTTTTAGCGGTTGCCATTATCGAAATAACTTTTTCGTCGGTGTCCTTTTCGTAAGCTTGTTTTGCGGCCTCTAATCTGCCTTTCTCCTTTGCTTTCTTTTTCGCAAGTGCTGCCTCTATTTCTTCAATTGATAGATTTTCTAAAGTTTCTGTACTCATTATTTTTTGGTATTATATTTTATATCTAATTCTTTTTTGTCGTTTAACACCTTTTGATAATCCGGGTGATGCGGGTTGTTGATAAGCCAAAAATCAAGCTCATCCAGTTTGTTTTTAATCTGTGTTTTGGTCATTGTTAGTTATGTTCTACGGTTAATACTGATCTGCGTGCCTGCCTTAAGATAGGACCAGGGAAAATGCCGTTAATCATTGTTGTTACCCTGTGGTAATGCCTGTGTATCTCATCTTTGTCGGTTATTCCAAATTGTTCAACCTCGTTGACAAAAATTTCTTCGTAAGCGGGTAATTGCGTCATGTACCAGTTTAATAGTGACTGGTCAGACATTAATTTTTGTAGTTCCTTTTCTGATGCAGCTAACTCGTTGCACCACTCGAAAAACATGTTCATAAGAAGCATTTCATATACCTCTTTTGGAAATCCTAAAATTTGATAGATCGCTTTCATAGTGTTGATGTTTTAGTTATGCGATATCCGCCCAGTATTGTGCCGCCCCTTCGGGCCATATTATGTAAGGTTCCCCGCCGCCAAAACGGCTAACAGGAAACGCTTTGTAGCCTTCCACGCGGATTTTAATATCCGCATCATATCTTATGAAGCCTGCTAATGCTCCTTTAGGCAGTTTGCCCTCTGCATGGCTTATAAATATGAACAGTACATTATAAAATTCTTCTTTGAGTGCTTTATATTGGCTTTTAGTCAAATCAGCATATTGAACACTGTCAATAATTACCACACGTGGTGCCTGTTTTTTCCTTAGCCTTATTTTCAAATCTTCAATGCTTTCCCTGTCAAGTATGAGGAAGTTCTTTTTTACTTCCCGCATGTTATATTTGATTATCGCGTCATAAAGGGCTTTACTTGTTCCCATTTCAAGACTGTCAAATGCAACCTTAAAAATCATGGCAAGTATTTTTGCTGCTGCCATCGTCAAAGCAGTTTTTCCGCTTCCTGATTCGCCCCAAATAATCCAAACACCGGACGCTTCAGGCTTACCAATAAATCTTTCCCATACTTCAGGTAATGGTATTTCAAAGAACTTTTTATTTACAACATTGTCAACCGACCAAGCGCGTTTAACTGGCATTATTCAACCCCTTCTTTATAGCGTGAACTTTTCTTTCAACTCTGCGTAAATCCCCGTCACTATCACGGAAAATTACTTCAATAGCGTTTTTCTTTACCTTACCGCCTTTGCCGTCATCCGCCATTATTGTCAAATCTGTAGATACTCCATTTGCAACACATACTTGCATCACATCGGAAAAGCTTACATCAGGAAGTTCAATAAAGTTTCTACCTAAGCGGCTGTATATCTCGTTATATCCTTTTTTATTAAGTTGTAAGCCTTTCTTAATGCGTTTTTCAAGGAAGTTCGTGGCACACATCACAATACCGCAATGATTTTCAAGCTCATTGTATAAAGTGATAAAGAAGTAAAGAACCTGATCACTCAATTTATCAGCTTCATCAAGTATTATGACAGGCCTGTCTTTTTTCTTAAGTGTCTCTACCGCCTTTCTCATCATTTCCGCAACGGTTAGGCCTGAACTATCCTTACCCATCTTAGAAAGCAGCTCACTTAGAAAATATTTCCTATTCCAATATTCGGCACATTGTAACCTGAAGGCATCGGGGTTGTTTTCAAAAGCTTTCATAGCTGTAGTTTTTGATGAACCCGCTTTACCAATTACACCGAACACATTAGAATATAGTTGTGCATCCGTTAAAAGGCTGTTTAAAACCTTAAATGCGGAAGTTTCTACAATTTTCCATGCATCTGTATCACCTTCCCCGATTTGAGCCGCTACATTGCGCCACATTTCGTCTTTAATTAACTCCCACTTTCCATTAACCATTTGGCTGATGGTTGCAGCACTTACGCTTTTTAATGAATTGGCTGCTTTGTTTTGGCTTTCATACCTTGAGATATAAGTCTTTAGGCTGCTAACGATTTGGTCTTTCTCTAAATTTGTCATAGTTTTGGTAGTGTATCATCCGGTTAAGTTTCTCACGCTGCACCGGATTGGTTTTACATCATTGAATAGATATCAGTTTCGGTATCTTCAGTCAGAACCGCATTGGAAACTTCTTTTTGATAGTGTCCGATGCTGGTTTTTTCTTTTTTGGTTTGTTTCTTTTTACTTGTTTCGACACCAGGTATTAAAGGGCTTCGTAATCCATAGTCTTCCGCTGTCCTGCCATATTCTGCAAGTATGCTGTCCATTTTATCACGTTCCTGTATTCTGATCTCGTTGTTTTTGTCGAGAACCTTCTTAATGAAAGCAGCTTCCCATTCTTCTTGTTCCTGCCTGCCTCTATGAATTTCAATTTTTGTTTCGGCAGCAGCTACACGTTTTAATCCAAGAGGTGTATCTACATACAGATGAATTAAAGTCATATCATCAGGGTCATACTTCACAATAAATTTCCTGTCAATGTTTTCACGTAGCCACATGATATCAGGCTCTCTATTGTCATCATACACGAGGTAGGTATATTGCTGCTTTTTCTCTGTGAAGCTGATACCGTAGGCTGTGCAGGTAACAGGCTTATCACGTTGAATCCAAAACATATTGACCATATCCCATATATTAACTTCAGGACTTTCAGGGTTGTGACTATTTAAGTAAGTTTCTAACCTTGATATCTTTGTCTTTGGATGCGGGGCCTGATTCCATTCTTTACGTCTTTTCTCATAAATTTTCTTCACTTCTTCAAGTGTTGGCAGTTCTGACTTATTGCGCAAAATCATTTCCATATTTACTTTGCTCTCATTTTTCTTAGCCTGGATATTTTGACCAGTAAAAAACCAATCCTGTTTTAAATATTCCATCTGAAATCTGTAGAATGCATTCTCTATGGTTTTTGATTTACCGTTGTAAGGCATTGTGTTTGCACATATCCTTGATAACTTCCCTAAGAAGCTATTAGCTTCAAGCTTTTTATGACCGCCCTGGTTATCAAACTTAATTTCGTAGGGTTTGTGACCTGCAATCTGTAATGCCATTTTATAAGCTTGATATTGGGCTTCATAATCTTCAGTCTTGCTAATATGGTAACCAAGAAATACCTCGCTGTAAGCATCAAACACCTCATAAACCTGACAGGTAAGCATTTTGCCATTTTCCTGATAGTAATAGTTCATTTTGGTACCATCACTATACCATAAACTGTCACGCATGCTTGGTAGTTTAGTAGATATCTGAAGACTATATCTTTCCTTGCTTTTTATATGCCCGAATCTGAAGGCATACCATAACGGTTCTATTTTCGGGTCTTGAAGGAAATTAATTAGTGTTTGTTCAGTTTTTACTTCCTTCCAACCATGTTTAACAGCCTCATCATTGTACTCCCTGTGTAGTTGGGCGTGAGTAGCGCATCGTTTCACCTGATCACACCACCTTGCCAATACCCAAGGCTTAGCATCATCACTAAGCTTTTCAGAATTCTTATGGCAGAATCCTTTATGTATAAGTGATTGGTAACCTTCTACTTTATAAACTTTAAGTTTATCCTGTAGGCGGCGGGGATTAGTGGGTAAAGTGTGAGGCCATGTATGTAAAGGCAATTCACTTACTACCTGTGCAATCTTTTCCCACGGCTTTGCTTTACCGCCTAACGCTTTACGCTTACTCATTGTCGTCGCAAGAATTATATCTATTGCATTCAGCACTTCGGCATTAGCGATATATTCGGCAATGTTCTTTTGTGGTAAAGCTTCCCCGTTTTCTAAAGTATAATCATTGAAAAACTCAACAGCAGCAGAATCAACTTTGATATAATCACGAAAGATTATGTTTTTAGCCTTTTCGTTAGGGTCGCCTGCAAGCTCAATAATCCTTTTCTTTAAATCAGGACGGATGCTTTCAAATTCTATAAGCGCGGGTGTCTCTAAGCCTCCGCCTCTGCGGACTACTTTTAGCTTCTTACGTTGCGTAAGGCTTTTATAAGTGTTTTCATTATTGAGAACGTTATCTATAAGCCAGTTTCCACGAACGCATAACGTATTGTTGTAATACTCGTACATAAGCCTTACTTATTAGTGATTTTTTCCACTGTCTCATCGACTACTTCATTCAATTCTTTTACGCCTTCTTTATAGTCCTTTGAAATGCGGTCAGGCACAATACCTGAACGGTCACCACGAAGGCATTTTCGTACGTAATCAATTGTAACTCCGTAACGTTTGGAAACAGCTTCAAGGATTTTCTCATTGTACTTGTTTCTTTTTTTCGTTTCTTTGTCCATTCTCTTTTTTGTCTTTTGGTACAGGACAAATATAGTAGAAATTTCCACCACTGTATATAATATAGCAGAAAAAATGACTAATGTAAAGGAACGTATATTGCAAATACCTGAATACAAAGGAATTGGCAAAGAAAAATTTTTTGAAGAAATAGGCGCGACCTACGGAAATTTTAAAGGAAAGTCCAAAAATTCCGCAATAAATTCTGACGTGTTGGCGGAAATTACCGCTAAGCATCCTGATATTAATATGAATTGGGTGCTAACTGGTATTGGTGATATGATTCTTACGGAGGAAAAAACTTCTAATTCATCTAAGCAACCGATCAATTTAAAAGTGAGAGAAGCCGAACCAGTACTACAAAGGATGCCATCCGTTGTAACTACTGATAATTCTGGACGCGATAATATTGTTTTAGTACCAGTCAAGGCAGCAGCAGGCTACCTAAATGGTTATGGTGACCCTGATTTTATTGAGAAGTTGCCAACATACAGCCTTCCAAATATTCAAAACGGTACATTTCGTATGTTTCAAGTAGGGGGGCACTCTATGTTCCCAACTTTGCATAATGGTTCTTATGTTGTTGGTCAGTTTGTAGAAAACTGGGTTAAAGATATCAAGGATGACAGAGTATATGTTATTATTTCTAAAAACGATGGAATCATAGTTAAACGATGTTTAAACAGGATTAAAAAATATGGTAGTGTTTACTGTAAAAGCGATAATAGAAAGGAATATCCCAGTTTTGCAGTACTTCCCGAGGATATAATAGAAGTGTGGGAATACAAAATGCATTTAGGCTTTGAGTTGCCAAATCCTGCCGATTTGTATGATAGAGTTTCCGATCTTGAGGCAAAAGTGCATTTTTTAGAAAGTAAAACAAATAAAACTTTGCCTAACAATCAGTAAAACAGCAAGATAGCTTAATTTATTGATGTTTTTTATTGGTCATTATGGGTGTGGATTCTCTGAAAAAGTGCCATTTTTGGATGATTATTTTACTATATGGATATTCATTTACTATAAATTCATAGTGAAAGTGCATACCCAAATGCATACCCAATCGCATACCCATCATTAAAATGTACACATTATCTAAGGTATAAGCAAAAAGAGCCGACCTTTGTCGGGTCAGCTCTCTAAAATAGTATTTGAACGGTGATTAATCGGTCTTTAATAACGGCTAAAAGCTTGCATATACGGGCTTTTAAGGTAATTAGTGGTAGATATCGGCCTTATGTGGTAAATAAGTGTTTAAATGCGGTAGAATTGCTTTTATTGAATGGTAGCTAAACGGTACTTAATGGTAATTAATGTACGATTTATTTTTTTGGAAATTTCGACCTTTTTTGTTGTGAAGTCCTTATTTTATTGGCGTTTTCGACCTTTTTTAGAATTAACTATTTAGTACATTTCATTATATAGCCCTTATGTGAAAAAAATTGAGGGTTTCCCTTATCCTGAAGATTTTTTCAAAAACCCTACTAAAAACTCATATATACCGCACCCCACCGTTTCTTTTGTCATAAAGGGCAGAGCAAGCGCATTTTCTTCCGGTGGCCACACGTACATTGTTAATAAAAACAGTATAGGTCTTTACGATAAGAATTTTAAACATGAACAACAGTTTGGATACAAATACAAAGACTCATCTCAATTTTTTTCGCTAAAAGGAAATCTATATTTATTAGGCGAGAATAATAATTACGCCATTTGTACATCAAAAGGCACCTTCTATAAAAATTTTGATATTAAAACCGGAAAAGCACCCAGGATATACAGCAACGCTTTTGCAGAGCAAACCTTTCTATACTCTGGAAACAAGCTGTACCACATTCAAAACATAGACGGAAAGCTAAAAACCCGATTAATATTTGAAGATTTTGATTGTGAAAGCAGTAATATAGTATCAATATATTTTGACCTGCAAAACGAGATATTGTTTTTAGGCAGTACTAACAAAGGTCTGCTTGTCGTCAAGAAAAAGCTTTTTGAGCATAATGCAACAAGTTATTATCATCCTTCCGGTACCGACGACGTATACTACGCCATGGAACAATATGCTCCGGGAAGTATATTAACATCTACTGGGGAAATATTTAATAAAAATGGCACATCAGCTATTATTGACATAGGAAACTATACAGATAAATACACGCTGATTATAGACAAAAATGGCGACGTGTGGACAAAAGAGCACGCTATATTATCGCGATTTACAAAAAGCAGCGGGTTTAAACAGCGCAAAGAATGGGTTTTTAAAAACACTATATCTGCTCTCGCAAAAGGCAAAGATGGCAGCATATACATAAGCGTGTTTAACGAAAGTGGAAAAAAAGGTGGCTTTTTGTACAACTTTAAGCCATGGACCCCTAAAGTAGCCCCTAAAAAGTTAATGTACCTTAGCGCGGCTGCCTCTGAAATAAAAGACGTTAATGGAAATGATCTCTGGGCCGGTTCATGGAACGGGCTTTACAAAATAAACCTCAGGAAGAAAAGCTTTAAAAAAATTAAGCAAATTGGAAATGTACATGTACGTAACATCTATATGCCTAGCAGCAACGAACTATGGGCATGTACTTATAACAAAGGCTATTTTTTACTAAAAAACGGTAAAGTAACAAAACTACCCCTGGACAGCAAAGCATACCTCCAGACGGCGCATTGCATTATAGAAGACAAGTCAGGTTACTTTTGGATAACCACAAACAAAGGCATATTTCAGGTAAAAAAACAGGATCTCTATGACTATGCAGATAACAAGATCAAAAGCATATACTACCATATTTATGATAAAGACATCGGCTTTAAAAATAATGAGTTTAACGGGGGGTGTAATCCCTGCGGAGTATATGCTGATAAAGAGATCGTTTTCTTTCCTTCTATGGATGGCGTTGTCTATTTTAACCCTGCCTATATTGAAAATAGAGAACCCCTAAACAACATTTATACTGACGAAATAAGAATTGACAACAAAAGGTATTCTGTACAGGATACATTAGTTTTCGGCCGCAATTTTGAGCGTATTCAATTTTTACTCTCCAGCCCTTTTTACGGAAATCCATACAACCAGAATATTGAAGCAAAACTGGAAGGCCCTGTAGAACAGGATTGGGCCGCCATTGCCGATAATACTGCCTCATTTTCAACATTGCCGCCAGGAGATTACATCTTTACAGCAAGAAAATTAGGAGGCTTTGGCTCAAAATACATTTACACAACAATTCACTTTTATATAAACCCTGCTTTTTGGCAAACCAAATGTTTTACGGTATTTCTTATTATCGTGATTCTCCTTTTAGGATATGGTACATATGTGCTGAGGGTGCGTTATATAAAACATAAGAACATTCAGCTTGAAAAACAGGTCATACTAAAAACAGAACAGCTGTATGGTACTATCGCAGCTTTGCGCAAAACAAAAGATGAACTCTCTGCCCAGGTTACAAACCACAAAAATTTGGTAACCACAATTACCCACGACATAAAAAGTCCGCTTAATTTTATGGCAATAACAGGGAGATACCTGTTTAACAATATAGACAACCCAAAGAAAACAGCTAAAGAAGACATTAAGGCAATCTATACGTCTTCACAGCAGCTTTACAATTTTGTAGACCAATTTTTAGTATACGCAAAGGAAACAGACAGTAATAATGACGAGCCAAAGCCTTACAGCCTGTATGTGTTAGCCCAGGAAAAACTGGCGTTTTTCAAGAATATTGCGTCTGCAGAAAAAACAATGCTTATAAATAGTGTAGATCCTAACCTGAAGATAAGTATAAACAGGCATTTGCTTTCCATAATACTCCACAACCTAATCGACAATGCGGTTAAAAATACGTTTGACGGAAAAATAACCACAAAAGCGTCACTAAGTAATGGAAAACTACAAATTAATATTACAGATAACGGGAACGGAATGGATCCTGAAAAAGCTAAATACTACCAGGATTTGTCTACAAAAGCGTTAACAGCAGAAAAACAAAATAGTATTGGCCTTCACATAATCATTAATCTTCTGGCAATAATGGACGGAGCATTACTCATAGAATCTTCGCGAGGTAGCGGCACATCTGTAACAATAACCTTTATGCAGTAAAATTAGCTTATATGGAGTTTGTATTTTTCAGCAAGCATAACCACATTAGTTACACCTAGTTTTTCAAAAATCCTGCTTTTGTAAGTACTTACAGTAGACATGCGAATATCCAGCTTGTTGGCAATTTCAAGATTACCCTCGCCTTTTACTAACAGTGCCGCAATTTCAAGTTCCCTGTTAGAAAGGGCGTCGAGAGGATTTACGGTAAATCCCGCTGAATTGCCTTTAAGCTCGTTTTTAGAGTAAATCCCTCCATTAATTACAGTAGTTACGGCCTCAATAATCTTTTCCTCAGAACTCAGCTTATTAAGATAGCCACTTGCACCCGCCTGTATATAACGTAAAGCATATTGATCTTCATCGTATGCTGAGAACATGAGTATTTTGACCTCAGGATCAATTGCCTTACATTCAGTAATCATGCTAACTGTATTACCATCAGGGAGATTGATATCCAGCATAAGCATATCGTAACTCCTCGTTTCCAGCATTTTTAACGTTGAAGAAAAGTTTTCACTATGATCTATTGATATATCTTCAAAAGTATCGCGCAATATCAGGGACACACCCTGTCTTACAACACTGTGGTCATCAGCTATTAAAATCGTCATGTAAAATATTTCTTTAGGTTTTTTGGGTAGCTTAAAGATAAAGACTTATTAAGAAACAATTGTAGTGAAATAATCCTACAACACGATCCTGAAAGAAAATATCTCCATTAAAATATCTAAAAAACTAAAAATCAAACACATAACTTTTAGTGAAATATTTGTTAAAAATTTAAAATCAGTTGATGAAATTTCGAATTTTTTAGTGTCCCACTATGTATTTAACATATTTATTCAGAATCAAAATTGCATTACTATTCCTGCAAAGTAGATTTTCAGTATCATCTTCCATCAAAGGAAGCCTTAATCTCCCACCATTTTAACTTCCTGAAACCGGTTATATTTTCCTATGTATGCATTTAGTAAAAATACTTTTGCTTACTTTTAATAATTCAAACCAAACAACTTTAAAAATAACTATGGCCTATACAGATAAAATGCTTCGCGATAATGCGCTTCAGGATAAAGTAATTGTAGTTACCGGCGGCGGAAGTGGCCTTGGCGAGTCTATGACAAAATATTTTATGGAACTTGGCGCCAAGGTAGCCATTACATCGCGCGATCTTGAAAAGCTAAAAACTACAGCAAAAGAACTTGAAGAACAAACCGGCGGAAAATGCCTTGCTGTACAGTGCGATGTGCGCCATTATGAAGAAGTAGAAAATATGCTGCAGGCAGTACTTAATGAATACGGGAAAGCCGACGTATTGCTTAACAATGCTGCCGGTAACTTCATCTCCCCTACAGAGAGGCTCTCGGCAAATGCTTTTGATACGGTAATAGACATCGTACTAAAAGGTTCCAAGAACTGTACACTGGCATTTGGAAAACACTGGATTGATACCAAACAGGAAAAATCTACCATCCTTAACATAGTTACTACTTATGCCTGGACAGGATCAGCTTATGTGGTGCCAAGCGCAACTGCAAAAGCAGGGGTTCTCGCAATGACGCGAAGCCTTGCTGTAGAATGGGCTAAATACGGTATCAGGACAAATGCAATCGCTCCGGGGCCATTCCCTACAAAAGGCGCATGGGACAGACTTCTGCCCGGCGATTTAAAAGAAAAATTTGACCTGGCACAAAAAGTGCCGCTTAAACGTGTGGGCGATCATCAGGAACTTGCAAATATTGCAGCCTATCTTGTTTCAGATTTTTCGGCCTATGTAAACGGAGAGGTAATAACGATAGATGGCGGAGAATGGCTTAAAGGTGCCGGACAATTTAATTTACTCGAAGCTATACCCGAAGAAATGTGGGACATGCTTGAGGAAATGATCAAAGCAAAAAAGAACAAATAAATTTAAACAACTGCAATATATTCTGTTTTTTGAGGGTTTATACACTCTTAAAAAACAGAATTTTCATTTACATTCAACTATAAAATACCATTCGGACACTTTATTATCAACCATTCGTGCCTGAAAAATATTTAATTCTCAATTATTTTGTTATTTTTTTAACAAGAACAATAATCATTTAATTTTTCAATTTATTATTTAGACTTAGTATAAATAAATTTTTATATTTGCCACGAAAATTTATTCTTAATCAATCTAAATAAAATATCATGAAGAAAAATTTACTTTTGGTTGCTTCATTATTTGTAGGTTCTATTGCCATTGCTCAGGAATGTGCGGCGGTAGCTACTCTGGATGAAAACTTTAGTGATTTCACCGTTGCTCAGCAAAATGCATTTCCGCAGCAATGCTGGACAGCTAATTCCGGCTCCCCATTAATGTACACTGCACAAACAGCAGACGATGTGTATGCAGTTTACTACAACGGAATGGTACCTAACGCTACAGGATACCTTGTTACCCCTGAGCTTTCTACAATAGATGGTAACCACCAGTTATCTTTTGATACTTACAGAATCGCAATGGGCGGACAGGTTCCTGCCGGAGATGTAACTATCCAGGTAGGTACACTTGCTGTTGCAGGAGATTTTACAACATTTGTTGCTTTTGGAGATCCTATCGCTGTAACTGCAACTTCTACAAATCATGCGAATATCGTAGTAACTGCAGACGCTACTCAAAAATTCATTGCATTTAGAATTAGCGGTACAGGAAACCACAATGCTACTGCAATTGATAACGTAATTTGGAATGAAGTTCCTGCCCCTGCCTGTACAGCAGTTGCAACATTCAACGAAGATTTTAACGACTTTACCGTAGCACAACAAAGTGCCTTCCCACAAAACTGCTGGTCTGCTAACGCTGGATCTCCACTAATTTATACTGCTCAAACAGCTGATGATGTTTATGCAGTTTACTACAACGGAATGGTCCCTAACGCTGTTGGATACCTTGTATCTCCTGAAGTTTCTACACTTGATGGAAATCATGAATTATCTTTCGACACTTACAGGATTGCAATGGGTGGACAGGTTCCTGCCGGAGATGTAACTATCCAGGTAGGTACACTTGCTGTTGCGGATGATTTTACAACTTTTGCTGCTTTTGGAGATCCAATCGCTGTAACTGCAACTTCTGAGACACACGCTAATATCGTTGTAACAGGTGCTGCAACTCAAAAATATATCGCATTCAGAATCAGCGGTACAGGAAACCACAATGCTACTGCAATTGACAACGTAATATGGAGTGAAGTTCCTGCTGTAGAGTGTACAGCGGTTGCTGATCTTGATGAGAACTTTAACGAATTTACAGATCTTCCTGAAAACTGCTGGTCTGCGATTGCTGCTAACAGCGGTCCTTTCTTAAGTATTGACAACGCAGAAGGAAGCGAAGACAAATACATCTCTTTCTACAGCTTTACCGCTGTAAATGTAGCTGCAACTATCGTAACTCCTGAGCTTACAACAATTGGCGAAAACTACACGTTATCTTTTGATGCAGGATTAAACCCTCAAGGCGCTGCTGGTATTGTTACTGTACAGGTTGGTACACTTACAGATGCTGCTGACGCTGCAACATTTACTGCTATAGGCGAGCCGATAACTTTAACTGCAGAGATGACAACTTACCCTAATATAGCTGTAACTTCAGGTAACGGAAACTTTATCGGATTTCAGGTATCTGCAAACGGTGCTCACGTAGCTGCATTCCTTGATAACGTTAAATGGCAGGCAACTGCTGGTACAGGCGATTTCAACAAATCAACTTTCAGCATCTTCCCTAACCCATCTACAGACAAAAACGTTACAATCAACCACAACCTGGAGGCTAAAGGAACTGTAAACGTTTACACTCTTACAGGTGCTAATGTATTTTCTGGCGAGCTAAGCTTAGGCTCTCAAAACCTAAACCTTTCTGCTCTTTCAGGAGGTGTTTACATTGTTAAGATACAATCTGGAAACTATTCAGAATCTAAAAAACTGATAATCCAATAAGGATCGAAACCATCCAAATACTATTTAAGCCCTGCATAATAATGCAGGGCTTTTTTATTTGTCTATTGTTAACAAATTCCGTTTTCATAAACCATAAATAATTGTATTTTTACGGTTCAAAATTTACAAACATAAATGGGTAAGATTATTGCCATAGCCAACCAAAAAGGCGGCGTAGGAAAAACAACAACTTCGGTAAACCTTGCCGCAGCGCTTGGTGTACTTGAAAAAAAAGTATTATTGATTGATGCTGACCCACAGGCTAATGCAAGCTCAGGTCTCGGCATTGATGTAGAGACCGTAGAAATAGGCACCTATCAAATCCTGGAACACAGCAATACACCCGATGAAGCAACCATAGAATGCAGCGCTCCTAACGTAAAAGTTATCCCTGCACACATTGACCTTGTAGCTATCGAGATAGAACTTGTAGATAAAGAGAACAGGGAATACATGCTTAAACAGGCGCTTGAAAGCGTTAAGGAAAAGTATGACTATATATTAATTGACTGCGCTCCGTCTTTAGGTCTTTTAACGCTTAATGCGCTTACAGCGGCAGACTCAGTTGTAATTCCTATTCAATGTGAATACTTTGCACTTGAAGGGCTTGGTAAACTTTTAAATACAATTAAGAGCGTTCAAAAAATACATAATCCGCAGCTTGACATTGAAGGATTGCTGCTAACGATGTATGATTCACGCCTTCGCCTGTCTAATCAGGTAGTGGAGGAAGTACAAAAACACTTCCATGATATGGTATTTGACACCGTAATACAGCGTAACGTTAAGCTAAGTGAGGCGCCAAGCTTTGGCGAAAGCATCATAAACTACGACGCAACAAGCAAAGGGGCAACAAACTATATTAACCTCGCAGAAGAGATTATAAAGAAAAATACAGTAGTACAAGAGTAGGTTTATGACAAAAGCAATTAAAAAACAAGCACTGGGCAGGGGTTTATCGGCATTGCTAAAAGATCCTGAAAACGATATCAAATCGGTAGATGATCAAAATGCAGATAAAGTTGTAGGCAATATCATTGAGCTTGAACTTGATGCCATAGAAATAAACCCGTTCCAGCCGAGGACTAATTTTAACGAGGAAGCCCTAAAGGAATTAAGTACATCCATAAAAGAACTGGGTGTAATACAGCCTATCACCGTAAGAAAGCTTGATTTTAATAAATATCAGCTTATATCAGGAGAAAGACGTTTGCGTGCATCAAGACTGGCAGGCCTTGAAACGGTACCTGCTTACATACGTATTGCAAACGATAATGAGTCGCTGGTAATGGCACTTGTTGAAAATATTCAGCGCCATGACCTTGACCCTATCGAGATTGCTCTTTCTTACCAGAGACTTATAGACGAAATACAACTTACACAGGAGCAGATGAGCGACCGTGTAGGCAAAAAACGTTCTACGATCGCAAACTACCTTCGTCTTCTTAAGCTGGATCCAATCATCCAGACAGGAATACGCGATGGTTTTATATCTATGGGACACGGTCGTGCCATCATCAACATCGAAGACCATGATGCACAGGCTGATATCTACCAAAAAATAGTTAGCGGCAACCTTTCTGTAAGAGAGACTGAAGCTTTGGTAAAAAGCTACCACGAAGGCGTTAAGCCTTCGGTAGAGAAAACCGTAAAAGCAACATCTTTTGATGTAGAAGACACGCAAAAAAAAGCATTTACAAACTTTTTTGGCGCTAAAGTAGATGTTAAGGTAGACGGCAAAGGAAAAGGAAAAATCACGATTCCTTTCCATTCAGAAGAAGACTTCAACAGGATAATCAAACTTATAAACGGCTAGTGAAAAAGCTGTCAATCATATTCATATCGCTATTTTTCCTCTTTTCGTTGAGTGCAAAGGCACAAAACGAACAGGAACTCGTTATTGATAAAGACACCACTAAACTACCTGTTAATTATCCACCGCCCAATCCTTTAGCCCCGGCTAAAGCCGCATTCTATTCGGCTATATTTCCCGGAGGCGGACAGATCTATAATAAAAAATACTGGAAGCTCCCTCTTGTATACGGTGCTATGGGCGCAAGTATATATTACTATTCATGGAATAATAAAAAATATCACGAATACAGGGATGCATACAAAGTAAAAATAGCAGGAGGAACTCCTAAAGGGTTACTCGCAGACCTCGACGAGCAGCGCCTTATAAGCGGACAGAAATTTCATCAAAAGAACCGTGACCTTTCGGCCCTGCTTACTGCTTTATTTTATGTAACGCAAATAGTAGAGGCCAATGTAAACGCGCACCTGATGCAGTTTAACGTTAACGAAAATCTTTCTTTGCGCCCTAACATACAGCAAAACGACATTGACTACAAATATAACATGGCGCTAAAATTTAGTTACCAATTTTAAAATATGAAAATCGCTTTATTAGGATACGGAAGAATGGGAAAGGTAATCGAAAGGGTTGCTTTAGAGAGGGGCCATGAGATAGTACTACGAAAAGGGTCTGGCAACTCTTTTGACGGCCTTGAAAATGCCGATGCTGCCATAGATTTCAGTATCCCCGATGCCGCTGTAGGTAATATTTCAGCCTGCCTTAACAGCAATATTCCGGTGGTATCAGGAACTACGGGATGGCTGGAAAAGTACCATGACATCGCAAAATTATGTGAAGACCGCGAAGGGGCCTTCATCTATGGATCTAATTTCAGCCTTGGCGTAAACATTTTCTTTGAACTGAATGCCCATCTTGCTAAAATGATGAGCAACCTGAAACAGTACAAAGTTTCTATGGAGGAAATCCACCACCTGCAAAAGCTTGATGCACCTAGTGGCACAGCCATATCATTAGCAAAAGACATCATAGACAACTCAGATTATTCCAGCTGGGCATTGGAAAATGCCAAAGAAGACGAGATACGCATAGATGCTAAACGCGAAGAAAGTATACCGGGCACGCACAGCATATTCTATGATTCTGAGGTTGATTCCATCGAAATTAAGCATACAGCACATAATCGCGAAGGCTTTGCACTGGGCGCTGTTGTTGCTGCAGAATGGCTTGCCGGTAAAAAAGGCATCTATACCATGAAAGATGTTCTTGGTTTATAGTAACATTTTTACCAAATAGTATACTTATTATAAAAAAATACGAAAGATGACACTATTACAATGGTTTATATTTTTTCTTGCTGTACAGGTTGTACACTTTTTAGGAACCTGGAAACTATATGAAAAAGCAGGCCGCAAGCCTTGGGAAGCCGCAGTACCGGTATATAATGCAATAGTACTGATGCAGATAATCAGAAAACCACGCTGGTGGACTATCCTGTTATTTGTTCCTATTGTTAACCTTATCATGTTCCCTGTAGTTTGGGTACAAACACTTCAGGTATTCGGAAAAAGATCTGCTACAGATACTATCCTTGGCATAGTAACACTAGGTTTTTATGTTTACTATATTAATTATACAGGCAATGCCCAGTACGACCCTGAAAGGGAAGTAAAAGACAGTACACTAAGTTCGCTTCTTTTTGCAATTGTTGTGGCAACCATAGTACATACCTATGTAATACAGCCATTTACGATACCTACATCATCATTAGAGAAAACCCTTTTGGTAGGTGACTTTCTTTTCGTTAGTAAATTCAATTACGGGGCGCGTACGCCAATGACGACAGTCGCCGCGCCTATGGTACACGATACCATTCCTTTTATCAATAAGAAATCATACAGTAACTGGCCTCAGCTGCCATATTTCAGGTTTCCCGGCTTTGAAAAAGTTGCGAAGAATGATATTGTAGTATTCAACTGGCCGGCAGATACTGTAACTAAGTTCTT
Organism: Flavobacterium sp. DG1-102-2; assembly: GCF_033042555.1. Taxonomy (NCBI): domain Bacteria; kingdom Pseudomonadati; phylum Bacteroidota; class Flavobacteriia; order Flavobacteriales; family Flavobacteriaceae; genus Flavobacterium; species Flavobacterium sp. DG1-102-2. The sequence continues at coordinate 49,382 of NZ_JAWLIK010000015.1, read as the reverse complement.
CGACAGATCGGCTGTTGGGCTTAGAAAACCGGTAGACAAAAAATCAAACTACGTGAAACGCTGTGTAGCAACGCCGGGAGATATATTCTCTATAAAAGACGGCTTTGTTTATATTAACGGCAAAGAACTAAAACTGTCAGACAGGGCTAAACCTCAATACAACCATACTATCTATTCGAAAAATGGTATTAGCGGACAAATATTAAAAGACAACGGTTCTACTGAATTTAACCGTTCTTACATACTTAGCAACGTAACGAGCCAGCAGCAACTGGATGCATTAAGGCCATTTATGGCTGCATACCCTAGCCAGAATGCCGATGCCACTATTACATTCATCGCTAATCAAAACGGACTACCTGCAAACGTTACTGCCGGTATGGGCATTACCGCACAAGAAGTTTTATTAAATACAATTGAGGCTAACCTTACACTTAAAGGGGCAGAAAACATACGCCATACAACAGGTGTAGATTCTGTTGTTCGTTTTATTGAGCGCCAGCCTACCAAGAGTGTTTTCCCATACACTAAAGACTGGAACCAGGATAACATGGGGCCTTTTACCATCCCTGCTGAAGGCCAAACAGTGCACCTTACGACAGAAAACCTGCCTTTCTACAAAAAGATTATTGGTGAGTACGAAAAGAATGACCTTAAAGTCATTGGCAGCGAAATCCGCATAAACGGACAAGTAGCAACATCATATACATTTAAACAGGATTACTACTGGATGATGGGCGATAACCGCCACAGGTCGGAAGACAGCCGTTACTGGGGCTTTGTTCCTGAAGATCACATAGTGGGTAAACCGGTATTCATATGGATGAGCCTTGACCAAAATGAGTCATGGAAAAACATCGGAAAAAAAATACGCTGGGAACGACTGTTCACAACAGTAGGCGGAAGCGGAGAACCGGTTTCTTACTTTAAGTTCTTCCTTGTTGCGCTTGCACTTTGGTTTGCCGGAAGTTACTTTTGGAAAAAGAAGAAAGCTAAAGAAACAGTTTAATTTGTTGATTTGAGGATTTGGTAATTTGATAAATTGTTATGTATACTTATTCTTTTGAGAAACTCGAAGTTTGGATTGAGTCAAAAGAGTTTGCAAAGACGATTTATCAAATTACTTTCTCTTTTCCAGACTCTGAAAAATTTGGTTTAACCAGTCAGTTAAAAAGAGCATCAGTTTTAGTGTCTTCCAATATTGCTGAAGGCTCTGCCAGAAATTCATTTAAAGACAAAGCCCACTTTACAACCATCGCTTTGGGTTCTGCTGAAGAAATCATTAACCAATTGATCATAGCTTTTGAAATTGGTTTTATCTCAATAGAAATCTATACAGAATTACGTAAAAAACTGGAAAGCATTACAAAAAAACTTAATGCACTACGGAACTACCAAATTCAACAAATAACCAAATAATCGAATAGACCTGATGAACATCCTCATCCACCCTACTTATTTCCCTTCAATAAGCCATTTTGTGGCAATAGCTAAATCCGACACGGTAACTTTTGAAGTGGAAGACAATTTCCAGAAGCAGACCAATCGTAACAGGATGTACATTTACAGCCCAAATGGACTGCAGCTTTTAAACATTCCTGTTAAGCACGGATCCAGACCACAGCAAAAGTTTAAAGACACCAGGATAGAGCAGGCTTTTGACTGGCGTAAACAGCATTTTAAATCGCTTGAAGCAGCGTACAGGACTTCGCCCTTCTTCGAGTATTTTGAAGACGATATAAGGCCGCTGTTTGAGAAAAAACACGAATTTATGATGGATCTCAATTTTCAGGCAATGGAAATTGTTACATCTTGTCTTGGAATGGATTTCAATTACGATAAGACCGCTGAATATTTTCACGATGTACAGGAAGGCCTTGAAGATTACCGCTATCTTGTTAACGGGAAAAAAGATACTGCCCAATTTGAACCTTACACACAGGTCTTTGAAGAGAAACATAATTTCCTGAATAACCTGAGCATACTAGATCTTTTATTTAACGAAGGCCGCTATGCTATGGAATACCTTAAAAAACAGGAGCTATAATCACTTCTCCTCCTTTTCAAAGCAAAGGCGTGTCATTACAGGAAAATGATCTGAATTTTCAAAGGTATCAAATGTAGTGTACTGCTTTACATCAATATTTTTATCGGCAAAAATATAATCTATCCTTGCAGGGTAATATTTGTAGTTGTACGATTTACCAAAGCCATTTCCAGCCTCTTCAAACGAATCTTTCATCTTACCCTTTACGCTTCGGTAAACGTATGAAAACGCACTATTATTAAGATCGCCGCAAATGATCATAGGATATTTGCATTCGCTCTTATGCTTTTGTACTAGTTCTGCCTGTAACTGCTGTTTTTTAAATGCAGCACTCAGCCTCCTGAATATAATCTTAGATTTCTCTTCGTCAATAGTTTCGTGAATATCAGGGCTTATCTTTATTGACTGCAAATGCATGCTATACACACGCAGCGTGTCCCTCCCCTTTTTGATATCCGCAAAAACAACATTGTTTCCGCTATCGGGAAATTCAATATGTCCGCTATCAATAATAGGAAATTTAGAATATATCGCCTGGCCTGAAATTCCGTCACGCCCAAAGATAAATTTATGCCTGTATCCTTTAAATTTTACATTACCTCTTTTTGTATACTCCTGAATACATACAATGTCAGGATTTTGTTCTTTTACAAATTCCATTATTTTCTGAGGAATGTCCGTATCAGGAAGCCACTCATAAAGATTAAACATCCTTACGTTATAACTCATGAGTGTAAAGTCGTCCTTATCCTCCGGCAGGTCTTTAGAGGAGAATTTATAGCACTTACTTATAAACGTAATCCCTAGTAAAAGTACAAGTCCGGAAAGCAGCATCTGCCTTTTGGTTTGCAGCAGCCAATAGAGGAAAAACATGAAGTTAAGTATAAGCATCAGCGGCATTACCAATGTAAATACAGAAAGTATTGGAAAGAGATTTGGTGCCAGGAAAGGTAAAATATATGCAATGAATGTCAGTACGGTAAGAACCATATTGAGTACAAACATCATCTTGTTGAATCCTGACAGTTTTTTCATGTAGTAACGCTTCTAACCAAAGCTACTTAATTATTTTCCAACTTTAAATAAAAAATCTTTTTCTTCTTTGGTAAGGCTGTCATATCCTGATTTGCTTATTTTATCCAGTATATCGTCAATCTGCTTTTGGGTTATGTCTTTTAGCGGCTTCGTCGCGGCCTTTTCTGTAGGTGAAGGATTTCTATGCACCTTTTTGAATGGTGTCGCCTTTTTTGGCTTAAACAGATTAGCAAAAAAGTCTATTACTGCCGATACGCCTTTACTAAGATCTGTACCGTTTTGCAATAACTTAATATATACAAAACCAAAAAATGCCCCGGCAATATGTGCCAAATGCCCTCCGGGATTTTCAATAGATATGTTGATCAGGTCAAGTACCAAAAACACCACGGCTATATGCCACAATTTTACATAACCTATCAGCATTAGACGTACCTCATAAAGAGGAGAATATGTAGTAACCGCAAACAGTATTGCCATTACAGAAGCCGAAGCACCCGTAAGGCCTGCTATATGTCCTGTAAAGGCAGGAATAAATGAATAGCCTAGTATATAAACGAACCCTGAAAAAATAGCCGAGAGAATATAAACCCCTAACAGCTGCTTTTGCGTAAAATAAGTTAAGAATAACCTGCCTACAAAAAACAACATAAGCATATTAAACAGCAAATGGAAAAATCCTGAATGCAGGAAAGCATACAGCACTATAGACCAGGGTTTCCATGCCAGATCTGCAATATTGCTTGAAAGGCTAAACCAGTCGCCCGTGTAAAAATTACCCGACCAGTCAAACGCAGAAATATCTACATGGAATATTTTACAAATACTAAACGCCAATACCGGTATAAACAATGCTATGTTCCAATATATAAGCCGTTGCGTAATGCCGCCTATCCTGTATTCCATCTTAAGATCGTCAATAATACCCATAGTATTAATTCCAGCGATTATTGTTAAACTCGTTCTTTTTCCAGTACCACATCATGATGAATCCTATCAAAGCACCGCCAAGGTGGGCAAAATGTCCTACGTTATCCGTTGTAGCCCCGCCGAATATTGACTGACCTTTTACACCTAAAAATAAATCCAACGCTAATATTCCAGGAACAAAATATTTAGCCTTTATCGGGATGGGAACAAACATCATCATAAGTTCAGCATTAGGCACTATGAACGCAAACGCCACAAGTATGCCATAAATTGCTCCCGAAGCACCACTTGCAGTTTCATGGTTTGCAATAGCCGCCTGAAACAAGGCAGAAAAATTTTCACTGTTTAACAATTGCAGTTTGCCTTCTTTGCTTATTATAGGCACAATTTCTTTTTGAAAAAGATCACCTTTAAAATAAGCTCCATCAGAAAAATCAACATTAAGTATCTGATGTATTGCATCCGAACTTAAATTTAGGTCTGCAGCATCTTTCAAGTAGTAACTAATCTCCAAATAGTTAATCCCTAAATGCATAGCCGCTGCACCGAGTCCACAAGACAAATAAAAGAATATAAATTTCCTTGGCCCCCAAACTTCTTCCAGCAATCCACCGAAAGAAAATAAGGCAAACATATTAAATAGCAAGTGCAAAAAGCCTGCATGCATAAACATACGCGTTATAAGTTGCCAATAATGAAACTGATCATTACAAACAGAATGTGCAACGAGATAAGTTTGTGCAGCAGGGCCCACCAGGTAACTGCCTATAAAAAATATAACATTAATAATGATTAACTGCTTAACAGTTTCGGTGATACGCATCATATAGCAAAACGTTTATCAAGGTCTTCCACACTTACCGTAATGAAAGTAGGTTTATTAAAAGGTGATATTCCGGGCTCTTTGCAGGCAAAGAGCGAGTTAACCATGTTTTCCTGTTCTTTTTCAGACAGTGCGATTCCGGTTTTTATCGCCAGGCTTCGCGCCATAGACTTTGCAATGCTGTCAGTCTGGCTGAAACTACTGTCAGGAACTTCCTGCTGCAGGTCGTTTATAAGCTCTTCTAAAAGTATAGAAACCTCACTTTCAGCGACATTCACCGGAAGGCCGGAAACCACAACATGGTCATTATTGAACTCAGCAAAAACAAAGCCAGTATTCTCTAAAGCACCGCGCATTTCTTCAACAAGATCAAGCTCAGTTTTATTAAAATACAGTGTTAACGGAAAAAGCAGCTGCTGGCTGGCAGCATGATGCACCGTAATACTGGTAAGAAACTGTTCATACAATATGCGTTGGTGTGCCCTTTTTTGGTCGATGATCAAAAGACCCGACTTTATAGGGCTTACGATGTATTTTTTATGTATCTGGTAGGTTTTCTTAACCGCCTGTTCAACATCATTATCGTTAAAAAGCGAACCGGTAACTTCATCCGATTCAAAGCTCATTTCGGTAACCGTTTCAATATCCTGAGCGGCTTCGGTCAGTCCTGTGTAAAGACTTTCCCAAACAGGCGCTTTCTCTGCTTTTCTGAATGAGGATGATGAAGAAAAACTACCGGAAAAGAAACCACCTGAGGAAAAACCTCCCGAACCCGATGACCCGGAAGTAGCTCTCGAGGGCGCTTCTTCAGCAAAAGGATTATAGGTTCGGTCTACCTGAACTACTGGCATAACGGCTTCTTTACTCTCGTAATTGTAGGGCGTATCAAGATTGGCATCACGGTCAAAATCAAGTACCGGCGCTACGTTAAACTGTCCCAGACTATGTTTTATAGCCGAACGAAGAATGGCATAAAGCGCATGCTCGTCGTCAAACTTAATTTCGGTTTTCGTTGGATGGATATTGATATCTATCGTGTTTGGCGGAACAGTAAGGTACAGGAAATAACCCGGCTGGCATCCGTCTTTCAGCAGGCCTTCATAGGCTGCCATCACTGCATGGTGCAGGTAACCACTCTTAATAAAACGGTCATTGACAAAAAAGAATTGCTCTCCCCTGTTTTTCTTGGCAAACTCCGGTTTAACCACGAAACCCATTATATCAACGATCTCTGTACTTTCCGATACCGGAACAAGCTTTTCGTTAGTGCGCCCGCCAAAGACATTTACAATGCGCTGGCGCTGGTTAGAACCCGGCAGATTGAACATTTCGCTGCCGTTATGGAATAATATAAATCCGATATTGGCATGCGCCAAAGCAACGCGCTCAAACTCATCTACGATATGGCGGAATTCTACCGTATCGCTTTTAAGAAAGTTACGCCTTGCAGGTATGTTGAAAAAAAGATTTTTAATAGAAAACGAAGTCCCCCGTGGCAGTACAGCCACTTCCTGAGAAATGAATTTACTCCCCTCAATAACAAGGTGGGTACCCAGTTCGTCCTGTTCCTGCCTTGTCTTAAGCTCCACATGGGCAATAGCCGCTATAGAAGCCAGTGCCTCTCCCCTAAAACCTTTAGTATGCAGTGAGAATAGGTCTTCGGCATGGCGTATCTTAGATGTAGCGTGGCGTTCAAAACAAAGGCGCGAGTCGGTTACGCTCATGCCCTTACCGTTGTCTATTACCTGAACGAGAGTCTTACCCGCGTCTTTAACAACGAGTTTAATTTCTGTAGCCCCGGCATCAACAGCATTTTCAAGCAGTTCCTTAACGATGGAAGCCGGCCTTTGCACTACCTCTCCGGCAGCTATCTGGTTGGCAACGTGGTCAGGAAGTAATTGAATAATACTGGACATAAGAAATAGGGAAATGTTTTATTGAGTAGCTTCAAAGTTAAGCAAATATTGTGGATGGGGAAAGGAAGGGGATTTGGAATTATTGACAAAATAGAATTTGTAAGAAACACAAAATTGTAAGAAAATATTTTGTAGGTTTACAATATCATCTAGATAATTAAAAAAAACAATTTTAATTATTAAACTAAAATGCTATGATCACTAGAATTGAAGTAAATGGATTTAAGTCACTATCACAATTTGAACTTAATTTAAATAAGGGTTTAAACATATTAGTTGGTCCAAATGGATGTGGAAAAACTAATATAATTTTATTTTTTGAATTCCTATCCAAAATAACTTCTAATCAAATTGGATATGCGGTAAGTAGTATTGGAGGAGCAGGTAGTATTTTTAAAAAAATTGGTTTTGAAGATTATGATAAAAATATTGATTTTAAAATTTTTGGAAGTAAAAAGATCAGTACCAAAAAATATGTTACATACGAGTATGGAGCTAAAATCACTACATCTTTTGAAAAGGATAATATTTTTTATTCGAATCAGTCAATACGCTTAAAAACTGGAACAAAATTTTGGTCATCACCAAAAGACAAACTATATCCATCGAAATGGGATTTTGATATTGACATTTTTTACGTAGACAACACTATAGATGTAACATTAAATTCTATCAATAAAAGTAAATTTAGAGAGAGTTATTTTTATGAAGAAGACAAAGAAAAATCTTTCGAAGATACTATAGTTAATAGTTTAAAGCGAAGTAATCCAATATATAAAAACATTATTACAAGTCTTTTCCCTATAATTGAACAATACAGTCTTTTAATACAATCTGATTTGATTGGGGGAGAAACTTTTAATATAGTTCCCACAAAAGTCAAAGATCAAGAAGATGCTTCTACACCACCTGGAATTAAAAAAGATGGATCAGGCTTGGCAACGACTTTATATGCAATGAAAAAAGGTAAACCAAAAGAGACAAATATTTGGCCACGATTTTTTTATTTCTATGAAAAAGAAGAAAAAACCTTTGACCCAACTACTTTAAAACAAATTATATCATATTTAAAACTGGCAAACAATACAATAGTAGATTTAGATGTAAAAAATGATCCCTTTGACAATAAGTTAATGGTGAAAATTTATATCAAAACTGGTTCATATGATGCTGTATTGCCTCTCTCTGCAATGTCTGATGGAACAATTAAGTGGTTAGCTTTGATTACAGCAATTTTAACTTCAAAAACAATATTTTCAATTGAAGAACCTGAAAATTTTCTACACCCTTGGATGCAAGCTGAAATTGCAAGCATAATGAGAAACCATATCACAGACAAAAACGATGAATCATTTGTTATTATGACTACCCATAGTGAATCATTACTTAATTATTCCCAACCAAATGAAATAATTCTTATAAGTTTAGAAGATGGTAACACAAGAGCTAAAAGGATAAAAGAAATTTCAATTATAGAAGAAGAAATTTCGAATTCTGGGTATGGACTTGGGCATTTTTATTTTTCAAACGCATTACAAAATGAGTAATCCTGCATTCATAGTTGATGGTTTCACTGAGAAGAATGTACTATCAAAAATTTGTCCTGGTAGACCCGTGAGTAGAACAGATTTAAATGGTAAAGCTGTTACTATACCAGCAATAGCAAATAAAATTTATAGTTTAATCAAAATTTTCAACAATAAATATTATCCCATTATCATACTAATTGACAGAGAAAATCGTCAAGAAGATTGTGATACGATACGTTTACAATTAGAAAATGAATTAAACAAAAAAGGCTTAAACAATCAAGATATCAGAATTAATGTTGCAGACCGAATGTTTGAAAATTGGATTGTGGCTGACTGGAATGTTTTAAACAGCGTAAATCCAAAACCAGCAAATACCGATGGATGCAATGGAGCAAGTCTTATAAAAAAGGAGTTAGGATCTTTTCACAAAACTACAGATGGAGTAGAATTATTCGTTAAAGCTAATCAAAAAGAAATGTATTTAAATTCACCCAGCTTTAAAGCATTTGTGGACAAAAGCAATAATATAAATTGTGATTACCTTAATTTCTAACTAAATAATTAAAATTAATCAAAAATCAAAAAAAACACTCTTTTGAGTGGGTTTTGTATTTATTAAGGCTGTCCTATAGATCAGAAACTCAAAACAATTAAATCTGATAGTATCATATGATACTATCATCTCACGACAAAACATAAAAAAACCCACTCGAAAGAGTGGGTTTTGTATTTATTAAGCCTGTCCCGCAGGACCGAAACTCAAAGGAATAGAGGGCTGCTCCGTGTCGCTTATCGGGCCGTGTGTGGCTTCAAAGCGGTGGATATTCTCCCCTAGTGCCTTCAGCAGCCTTTTAGCATGCTGGGGCGTTAATACAATGCGTGACTTCACTTTTGCCTTAGGCGTACCCGGCATAATGCTCACGAAATCTACAACAAACTCAGAGGCTGAATGGTTGATGATAGCAAGGTTACTGTAAGTTCCCTCCGCTGTTTTTTCATCCAGTTCAATCTGTATCTGTCCCTGTTGATTATTTTGATCGCTCATTGTATTAGTAGTTATATTCCTCCTTAGGAGTTAATAGCTCATTGTATTCATCTTTAGAACCTACGATTGTGTTATCGTAATCCCTCATACCTGTACCTGCAGGTATTCTGTGACCAACGATTACATTCTCTTTAAGTCCTTCAAGTCCGTCAACTTTACCAGCTACTGCTGCTTCGTTAAGTACTTTTGTGGTTTCCTGGAACGATGCCGCAGAAATGAACGATTTAGTTTGAAGCGACGCCCTTGTGATACCCTGAAGTACCGGTGTAGCAGTTGCAGGAACTACATCTCTTGCTACAACAAGGTTTTGGTCGTTACGTTTAAGTAATGAATTCTCATCCCTTAAATCACGTGGTGTCACGATCTGACCTGCTTTCAGGTTTTCTGAGTCACCAGCGTCTTCAACAACTTTCATTCCGTATAGTTTGTCGTTCTCCACAATAAAGTCAGACGTGTGTATAAGCTGATCTTCAAGGAAAAGGGTATCACCCGGATCCTGAACTCTTACTTTACGCATCATCTGGCGGATTACAACCTCAAAGTGTTTGTCATTGATCTTAACACCCTGAAGACGGTAAACCTCCTGGATCTCGTTCACTAAGTACTGCTGTACAGCAGATGGGCCTTGTATCCTAAGGATATCCTCAGGAGTAATAGCACCGTCTGATAACGGAAGACCTGCTTTAACGTAGTCATTTTCCTGAACAAGGATCTGATTAGAAAGTTTCACAAGATACTTTTTAATTTCACCAAATTTAGACTCGATCACGATCTCACGGTTACCCCTTTTGATCTTACCGAAAGAAACAACTCCATCAATTTCAGAAACCACAGCAGGGTTAGAAGGGTTACGCGCTTCAAGAAGCTCAGTAATCCTTGGAAGACCTCCGGTGATATCGCCCGCTTTAGATGAACGCCTTGGTATTTTAACAAGGATCTTACCAGCTTTAATCTTCTCACCGTTGTCAACCATAAGGTGGGCTCCAACAGGTAAGTTGTAAGAACGGATAAGCTCATTGTCTTTACCATATATCAATAAGGTTGGGATTAATTTCTTATTCCTTGCCTCAGAGATAACTTTTTCCTGGAATCCGGTCTGCTCATCGATTTCAACCATGAACGATTGTCCCTGCTCAATATCTTCGTAAGCAATTTTACCCGTAAACTCAGAGATGATAACCCCATTATAAGGGTCCCATTTACATATTACAGTTCCTTTGTCAACTACTTCTCCGTCTTTAACGTAGATGCTTGAACCGTAAGGAATATTGTGTGTATTTAAAAGTATTCCGGTATTCTCGTCAACTAATTTCAACTCTGTAGAACGAGATACCACGATATCTGTTTCGTTTCCGTCAGTATCTTCACCTTTAACCGTCTTAAGGTCTTCGATTTCAAGTCTACCTTTAAATTTAGTAACGATGCTTGATTCTTCAGAGATACCACCCGCAACACCACCAACGTGGAATGTACGAAGTGTAAGCTGAGTACCAGGCTCACCAATAGACTGTGCAGCAATTACACCTACAGCCTCACCTCTTTGTGTCATCTTACCTGTAGCAAGGTTACGACCGTAACACTTAGCACAAATACCTTTTGTAGCTTCACAAGTCAATGGAGAACGCACTTCTACTCTCTCGATTGGCGCTGCGTTGATAGCTTTCACTTCAGCTTCCGTAATTTGAACACCTGCGTGAACAAGAACTTCGCTTGTAAGTGGGTTGATAACATCCTGAAGTGCAACACGGCCTAAGATACGTTCACCAAGAGATTCAACGATCTCTTCGTTTTTCTTAAGTGCCGAAACTTCAATACCCCTTAACGTACCACAGTCAACAGAGTTTACGATTACGTCCTGAGAAACGTCGTGCAGCCTCCTTGTAAGGTAACCGGCATCGGCCGTTTTAAGGGCCGTATCCGCAAGACCTTTACGTGCACCGTGAGTAGAAATGAAGTACTCAAGGATCGATAGACCTTCTTTAAAGTTAGAAAGGATCGGGTTCTCGATAATCTCACCACCACCGGCAGTAGATTTTTTAGGCTTAGCCATAAGACCACGCATACCTGTAAGCTGACGAATCTGTTCTTTAGAACCCCTCGCTCCAGAGTCAAGCATCATGTACACAGAGTTGAATCCTTGCTGATCCTCTCTAATGTTTTTCATGGCAAGCTCAGTAAGCAATGCATTCGTAGAAGTCCATACGTCAATTACCTGGTTGTAACGCTCGTTATTGGTAATAAGACCCATGTTATAGTTAACAGAGATAGCATCTACCTGCTCATTAGCATCAGCTATAAGCTCCTGCTTCCTTGGAGGGATGATGATATCACCTAAACTGAATGACAAACCACCTTTGAAAGCGAATTTGTAACCCATGTCTTTCATATTGTCAAGGAAAGCAGCTGTCGTAGGTACATCAGTAACACTTAAAATATCACCAATAATATCCCTAAGCGACTTTTTAGTAAGGATCTCATTGATGTATCCTGCCGCTTCCGGCACTACCTCGTTGAATAACACCCTACCTGCTGTCGTCTGGATGATCTTGTAAACAAGTTCTCCGTTTTCGTTGAAATCTTTAGCACGAATTCTAACACGTGCATTAAGCTCAAGCCTTCCTTCGTTTAATGCGATGTGTACCTCTTCTGCCGAGTAAAAAGTAAGGCCTTCACCTAAAATTTTCTTTTCCGGAGTAGAAAGACGTTCTTTGGTCATGTAGTACAGACCAAGTACCATGTCCTGAGAAGGTACCGTGATAGGTGCACCATTTGCAGGGTTAAGGATATTGTGAGAAGCAAGCATTAATAACTGTGCTTCAAGAATAGCCTCCGGCCCTAACGGTAAGTGAACCGCCATCTGGTCACCATCAAAATCCGCATTAAATGCCGTACATACCAATGGGTGAAGCTGGATTGCTTTTCCTTCAATAAGTTTCGGCTGGAATGCCTGTATACCTAGTCTGTGAAGAGTAGGGGCCCTGTTAAGCAGTACCGGGTGTCCTTTAATTACGTTTTCAAGGATATCCCAAACTACAGGCTCTTTTTTGTCGATTATCTTTTTAGCAGACTTAACTGTTTTTACGATTCCACGCTCAATCAGTTTCCTGATAACAAATGGTTTGTAAAGCTCAGCAGCCATATCTTTAGGAAGACCACACTCAAAAAGTTTCATTTCAGGCCCAACAACAATTACCGAACGTGCAGAATAGTCAACACGTTTACCAAGAAGGTTTTGACGGAAACGTCCCTGTTTACCTTTTAATGAATCAGAAAGAGATTTAAGCGGCCTGTTAGATTCTGTTTTAACAGCAGATGCCTTTCTTGTATTATCAAATAACGAGTCAACAGATTCCTGAAGCATACGTTTTTCGTTACGAAGGATCACCTCAGGAGCTTTAATTTCCATTAACCTCTTAAGACGGTTGTTACGGATAATTACCCTGCGGTAAAGGTCATTTAAATCTGATGTTGCAAAACGTCCACCATCAAGTGGCACCAATGGGCGAAGCTCCGGCGGAATAACAGGTATAACTTTAAGGATCATCCACTCTGGGCGGTTCTCCCTGTTAAGGTTAGACTCACGGAATGATTCTACAACCTGAAGCCTTTTAAGGGCTTCTGTTTTACGCTGTTTAGACGTTTCTGTATTAGCGCTGTGGCGTAACTGGTACGAAAGCTCGTTAAGGTCAATCCTTGCAAGCAGGTCCATGATACACTCTGCACCCATCTTAGCGATAAACTTATTAGGGTCTGTATCGTCTAAGTATTGGTTTTCCATCGGAAGGGTATCCAGAATGTTCAGGTACTCTTCTTCAGTAAGGAAATCAAGTCTGTTAAGGGTTTCTCCATCGGGTCCTTTAGCAATACCTGTCTGAATAACCACATACCTTTCATAGTATATGATCATGTCTAATTTCTTAGACGGAAGGCCAAGTATATAACCAATTTTGTTAGGAAGCGAACGGAAATACCATATGTGAGCAATAGGCACTACAAGGTTGATGTGCCCTACCCTGTCACGGCGTACTTTCTTCTCGGTAACTTCAACACCACATCTGTCACAAACGATCCCTTTGTAACGAATCCTTTTATATTTACCACAAGCACATTCAAAATCCTTTACAGGACCAAAGATACGCTCGCAGAAAAGACCGTCTCTCTCTGGTTTGTGAGTACGGTAGTTAATAGTTTCCGGCTTAAGAACTTCACCCCTTGATTCAGCCAGTATAGACTCTGGCGAAGCAAGGCCTATAGAAATCTGGTTAAATCTTTTAATGGTATTTTTATCTTTTAATCTCGTCATGATATGTAATCTATCAATTTATTAAAAAAGTATAGAAGGGAATGGCACAGAGTACCATTCCCATAGAAATTTATTCTTCTAATCTGATGTCAAGTCCAAGACCCTTAAGCTCATGCATCAATACATTGAACGATTCAGGTAATCCTGGTTCCGGCATAGTTTCACCCTTAACGATAGCTTCGTAAGTTTTAGCTCTACCAATAACGTCATCCGATTTAACAGTCAGTATCTCCCTTAGGGTACTTGATGCACCATAAGCTTCAAGAGCCCAAACCTCCATCTCTCCAAAACGCTGACCACCAAATTGCGCTTTACCTCCAAGAGGCTGCTGCGTGATAAGCGAGTATGGACCGATAGAACGTGCGTGCATCTTGTCATCAACCATGTGCCCCAGTTTAAGCATATAAATAACACCTACTGTAGCCGGCTGGTGGAAACGTTCTCCTGTTCCTCCATCATAAAGGTAAGTATGTCCAAATCTTGGAATACCTGCTTCATCAGTAAGCTCGTTGATCTGGTCAAGAGAAGCACCGTCAAAAATAGGAGTAGCAAATTTCTTTCCTAAATTCATACCTGCCCATCCAAGAACCGTTTCATAGATCTGACCAATGTTCATACGAGATGGTACACCCAGCGGGTTAAGAACGATATCAACCGGAGTACCATCCTCAAGGAACGGCATATCTTCGTGACGTACAATCTTAGCCACAATACCTTTGTTACCGTGACGTCCCGCCATCTTATCACCTACTTTAAGCTTACGTTTCTTAGCGATGTAAACTTTTGCAAGTTTTAAGATACCTGACGGAAGTTCGTCACCCACAGTAATTGTGAATTTCTCTCTTCTTAAAGCACCCTGAAGGTCATTCAGCTTAATCTTGTAGTTGTGGATAAGGTCGTTAACCATTGCATTGGTTTCGTCATCCGTAGTCCACTGCCCTTTTGTTAAGTGAGCGAAATCTTCAACAGCATAAAGCATTTTCTGAGTGTATTTCTTACCTTTCGGTAATACTTCCTCACCCAGATCATTCATAACTCCCTGAGAAGTTTTTCCATTAACAACATTGAATAACTTGTCAATCAACCTGTCTTTAAGCTCTGTGAACTTAACTTCAAAATCCATTTCAAGTTTTCCTAAATCGTCTTTATCTTTTGTACGCTTACGCTTATCTTTAACGGCACGCGCAAATAGTTTTTTATCAAGTACAACACCATGTAATGACGGAGAAGCTTTTAGCGAAGCATCTTTCACATCACCGGCTTTGTCTCCAAAGATAGCGCGAAGAAGTTTCTCTTCCGGTGTTGGGTCAGACTCTCCTTTTGGAGTAATCTTACCGATAAGGATATCGCCAGGCTTAACCTCGGCACCAATCCTGATCATACCGTTTTCGTCAAGATCTTTAGTAGCTTCCTCACTTACGTTAGGGATATCATTAGTTAACTCTTCGTTACCTAATTTAGTGTCCCTTACCTCAAGAGAGTAGTCATCTACGTGAATAGACGTAAAGATATCGTCACGAACTACTTTTTCAGAAATAACGATCGCATCCTCAAAGTTGTAACCTTTCCAAGGCATGAACGCCACTTTAAGGTTACGCCCAAGAGCAAGTTCACCGTTTTGTGTAGCATAACCTTCACAAAGAACCTGGCCCAGTTTTACCCTGTCACCTTTTCTTACGATAGGCTTAAGGTTAATGCTTGTGCTTTGGTTGGTTTTCCTGAACTTGATAAGCTGATATGTTTTCTCATCCGGATCAAAGCTTACGCTTCTTTCACGGTCAGTTCTGTCATATTTAATTGTAATCTCGTTAGCATCTACATACTCAACAGTACCATTGCCTTCTGCATTGATAAGTACCCTTGAGTCAGAAGCTACCTGGCGCTCCAATCCTGTACCCACAATTGGGGCTTCCGGACGTAAAAGAGGAACCGCCTGGCGCATCATGTTAGATCCCATCAGCGCACGGTTCGCATCATCATGCTCAAGGAACGGAATCAGCGAAGCCGAGATAGAAGCGATCTGGTTAGGAGCAACGTCTGTATAATGAACAACAGTTGGGTCTACAACCGGGAAGTCACCTTCCTCACGTGCAATAACCTTATCTGCAGTAATTTTACCAGCAGCATCCATTTCAATGTTCGCCTGAGCGATCATTTTACCTTCTTCTTCTTCAGCGCTTAAGTATTTTGGCTCAGACACAAGATCCACCACACCGTCAGTAACCTTACGGTAAGGAGTCTCGATGAATCCCATTCCGTTAACCTTAGCGTATACACC
The DNA here is from genome assembly GCF_033042555.1 of Flavobacterium sp. DG1-102-2. NCBI lineage: Bacteria > Pseudomonadati > Bacteroidota > Flavobacteriia > Flavobacteriales > Flavobacteriaceae > Flavobacterium > Flavobacterium sp. DG1-102-2. The sequence continues at coordinate 33,473 of NZ_JAWLIK010000015.1, read as the reverse complement.
AAGAGACGAAATAAGACCAATGTTTGGACCCTCAGGAGTTTCAATAGGACAAAGACGACCATAATGTGTATAGTGAACATCTCGCACCTCAAATCCTGCTCTTTCCCTTGATAAACCACCTGGTCCAAGTGCCGATAACCTCCTTTTGTGGGTAATCTCTGCAAGTGGATTCGTTTGGTCCATGAACTGAGAAAGCTGGTTAGTACCAAAGAAAGAGTTGATTACCGACGACAATGTTTTAGCATTGATAAGGTCGATAGGTGTAAACACCTCGTTATCCCTAACGTTCATACGCTCCCTGATGGTTCTGGCCATACGAGCCAAACCAACACCAAATTGAGCCGAAAGCTGTTCACCTACTGTACGTACACGACGGTTAGATAAGTGGTCAATATCGTCAATCTCCGCTTTAGAGTTGATAAGCTCAATAAGGTACTTAACTATCGTAATGATATCCTCTTTGGTAAGCACCTGCTTATCCATCGGAATATCAAGATTAAGTTTTTTGTTCATTCTGTAACGACCTACTTCACCTAAGTTATAACGTTGGTCAGAGAAGAACAATTTATCTATAATGCCACGAGCTGTTTCCTCATCAGGTGGTTCTGCGTTACGCAGCTGACGGTAAATATGCTCTACAGCTTCTTTTTCTGAATTAGTTGGGTCTTTCTGTAAAGTATTGTGGATGATAGCATAATCTGCCTGATTATTATCATCTTTATGAAGCAGTATCGTCTTTACATTAGAGTCAATGATTTCCTCAACATTATCTTTGTCGATGATAGTATCACGATCTAATATAATTTCGTTACGCTCAATAGAAACCACCTCACCTGTATCCTCATCCACGAAATCTTCGTGCCAAGTATTCAATACACGTGCAGCAAGCCTTCTACCGATATACTTTTTAAGACCTGTTTTTGAAACCTTGATTTCTTCAGCAAGGTCAAATATTTCAAGGATATCTTTATCCCTTTCAAAACCAATAGCCCTGAATAATGTAGTAACAGGTAATTTTTTCTTCCTGTCAATATAAGCATACATGACACTGTTAATGTCAGTCGCGAATTCTATCCATGAACCTTTGAAAGGAATTACCCTTGCAGAGTATAATTTTGTTCCGTTTGCGTGGAATGACTGGCCAAAGAAAACTCCGGGAGACCTGTGAAGCTGTGATACAACAACACGCTCTGCACCATTGATAACAAAGGTACCGCTTGGTGTCATGTATGGGATAGTACCCAGGTAAACATCCTGTACAATTGTTTCAAAATCTTCATGCTCAGGGTCAGTACAATATAGCTTTAGCCTAGCTTTTAAAGGCACGCTGTATGTAAGCCCCCTGTCTATACATTCTTCAATTGTATAACGTGGCGGATCTACAAAGTAATCAAGGAACTCCAATACAAACTGATTTCTTGTATCAGTAATCGGAAAGTTTTCCATGAAGGTGTTATAAAGACCTTCGTTGCCTCTTTCATCTGATTTGGTTTCAAGCTGGAAAAAATCTTTAAAAGATTTTACCTGAATGTCAAGGAAGTCCGGGTAATCAGGGATGTTTTTTGTTGAGGCAAAATTTAATCTTTCAGTCTGATTTGTTATCATCAATGGACAAAATTTTGATTAAAATAATTTAGTAAAAAAACGTATAAAATGTTATTATACGAAAAATGGTTTAGGCCTTTGAGAGTACTTCTCAAGGCCTAAACCTGGGTTTTGTAACTTATGTAAGCTTATTTAAGCTCAACAACAGCTCCAGCTTCTTCTAAAGCTTTCTTAAGACCTTCAGCCTCTTCTTTAGAGATACCTTCTTTTACGTTAGCAGGAGCAGCATCTACAAGATCTTTAGCTTCTTTAAGTCCTAAACCTGTAAGTTCTTTTACAGCTTTAACAACACCTAATTTAGAAGCACCAGCATCTTTAAGAACTACTGTAAACTCTGATTGCTCTTCAGCAACTGGAGCATCTCCACCAGCAGCAGGACCAGCAACTACTGCAGCAGCAGCAGGCTCAATTCCATACTCATCTTTTAATATTGTAGCTAGTTCGTTAACTTCTTTAACAGTTAGGTTAACTAGTTGTTCTGCGAATTGTTTCAAATCTGCCATTTTTTCTATCGTTTTAAATAGTTTGTAATATATAATTTATAAAGTGCGTTCTGCGCGGATTACCTGATTATTTCTCAGATAATGTTTTAACAAGTCCTGCGATAGTATTACCACCCGATTTAAGAGCAGAAATAACATTTTTAGCAGGAGACTGAAGAAGACCGATGATCTCTCCAACAACCTCTTCTTTAGATTTAAGTGCTACAAGGGTGTCAAGCTGGTTGTCACCGATGAATACAGCCTCATGGATGTAAGCACCTTTAAGAACTGGTTTATCAGATTTCTTACGGAATTCTTTGATGATCTTAGCAGGAGCGTTTCCGTTCTCTGCGATCATTATAGAAGTGCTTCCTTTAAGGATAGATGGTAATTCACCATAGTTGTTATCAAGGCTAGCCATTGCTTTTTCAAGCAGGGTATTCTTAACAACTTCAAGTTTTATACCTGCTTTAAAGCACGCTCTTCTTAAGTTTGAAGTATTTTCTGCATTAAGTCCTGAAATATCTGCTACATAAACAACGTTTGTACCAGCCAACTGTGCAGTTAGTTCTTCAATAACTCTTGATTTTTCTTCTTTGGTCATAATAAAACTTTTTAACTACCAATTATACTGCTTTAGGATCTAAAGCGATAGCAGGGCTCATAGTAGAAGAGATATGGATACTCTTAATGTATGTACCTTTAGCTGCAGTTGGTTTCAATTTGATTAATGTTTGAATGATCTCGTGAGCGTTCTCAGTTATCTTGTCAGCATCAAAAGAGATTCTTCCGATTCCTGCGTGAACGATACCGGTTTTATCAACTTTAAAGTCAATTTTACCAGCTTTAACTTCAGTAACAGCTTTACCTACTTCCATAGTAACAGTTCCTGTTTTAGGGTTTGGCATAAGTCCGCGTGGACCTAAGATTCTACCTAAAGGACCTAATTTACCCATAACTGCAGGCATAGTGATGATAACATCAACATCTGTCCATCCGTCTTTAATTTTCTGAAGGTAATCATCTAAACCTACGAAGTCTGCACCTGCAGCTTTAGCTTCAGCTTCTTTATCAGGAGTAACAAGAGCAAGAACTCTTACATCTTTACCTGTACCATGAGGAAGTGTTACAACACCCCTTACCATTTGATTCGCTTTTCTTGGATCTACACCCAGACGTACTGCGATATCAACAGACTCATCAAATTTTGCAGTAGCAACTGTTTTGATTAATGCAGAAGCATCTTTCAATGAATACAGCTTGTTCTTCTCAATTTTTGAAGCAGCCTCTTTTTGTTTTTTTGTCAATTTTGCCATTTCTTCTTTTTCTTTAGATTAAAAAGGAGCTGTTCCTGATACTGTTATACCCATAGACCTCGCTGTTCCGGCAATCATACTCATAGCTTTCTCAATAGTGAAAGCATTTAAGTCAGCCATTTTGTCTTCAGCAATAGCCCTGATTTGATCCCAGGTAACGCTAGCTACTTTTTTTCGGTTAGGCTCACCAGAACCTCCTTTAAGTTTAGCAGCGTCCAATAATTGGATAGCAGCCGGTGGCGTTTTAACAACAAACTCGAAAGACTTGTCTTTATACACAGTAATCTGTACTGGTAAAACTTTGCCTGGTTTATCCTGAGTCCTGGCATTAAACTGCTTACAGAACTCCATGATGTTAACTCCAGCAGCCCCCAAAGCAGGTCCAACCGGTGGCGACGGGTTCGCAGCACCTCCCTTAACTTGTAGTTTAACTACTTTACTAATTTCTTTAGCCATTTCTTTAAAAAAATTTAGCACATCTTCATTGGAAGCGAATGATGTGATTTATAATAAGTGTAACAAAAATTATACTTTTTCAACTTGCATGAAGCTAAGTTCAAGCGGCGTCTTTCTTCCAAAGATTTTCACCATAACTTCAAGCTTACGCTTTTCTTCATTAACTTTTTCAACTGTACCGTTAAAACCGTTAAAAGGCCCATCAATAACTTTAATCGTTTCACCTACAGTAAATGGTATAGAAACGTTATCAGTCTTAACAGACAATTCATCTACTTTACCCAGCATCCTGTTAACTTCAGAAAGACGTAAAGGAACAGCATCACCGCCTTTAGTCTCACCCAGAAAACCGATAACACCGGTAATAGATTTAATAATATGTGGTATCTCTCCGGTTAAGTTAGCTTCAACCATTACATAACCAGGAAAATAAACTCTGTCTTTACTGATCTTTTTTCCGTCACGCACCTGAACCACCTTTTCAGTAGGCACAAGAACCTGAGAGATGTAATCAGCCATCCCTAGTCTATTGATTTCTGTTTCTATGTAGTTTTTAACTTTATTTTCCTGACCGCTTACCGCTCTAACCACATACCACTTTTTGACATTGTTATCAGTCATTGCAATAAAATTAATTTTTTAGAAACTTATATACATTTGCTACAAGAACCTCAAAGCCCTTATCAATACCAAAAGTAACCAAGGCAAATAATACCGAAAACACAGCAACAATAATAGTTAGGCGCTGTATCTCTGCCCATTCCGGCCATGTTACATTTGTTTTTAACTCAGTAAATGCTTCTGATATGTAATTAGTAACGTTTGCCATTGTATTTCGTTTTTTGCACGGGCGGAGGGATTCGAACCCCCATCAACGGTTTTGGAGACCGCTATTCTACCCTTGAACTACGCCCGTTTGTTAAAAACAGTCCGAAACCGGAGTTCCGGACTGTTTTATAATATTTAGTAAACTACTATAGGATCTCAGTTACCTGACCTGCACCTACTGTACGACCACCTTCACGGATAGCGAAACGTAGACCTACACTTAGAGCGATTGGGCTAAGAAGCGTTACCTCGATAGTAAGGTTATCTCCTGGCATTACCATCTCTACACCAGCTGGAAGAGTGATAGTACCTGTTACATCTGTAGTTCTTACATAGAACTGTGGACGGTAGTTATTATGGAATGGAGTGTGACGTCCACCTTCTTCTTTTTTAAGGATATAAACCTCTGCATTGAAATGCGCGTGTGGCTTAACAGATCCTGGCTTAATGATAACCATACCTCTTTTGATATCAGCTTTATCGATACCACGTAGAAGTAAACCTACGTTATCTCCAGCTTCACCTCTATCAAGGATTTTACGGAACATCTCAACACCAGTGATTGTAGAAGTAAGCTTTTCAGCACCCATACCAATGATTTCAACTGCATCACCTGTATTAGCAACACCAGTTTCGATACGACCTGTAGCAACAGTTCCACGACCAGTAATTGTAAATACGTCTTCAACAGGCATAAGGAATGGTTTTTCAACATCACGTACCGGCATTTCGATCCATGTATCAACAGCTTCCATAAGAGCAAGAACTGTATCAACCCACTGAGGCTCACCGTTAAGTGCACCAAGAGCAGAACCTTGGATAACTGGTCCATTATCACCATCATACTGATAGAAAGACAATAGATCTCTGATTTCCATTTCAACTAGCTCAAGAAGCTCAGCATCATCAACCATATCTACTTTGTTCATGAATACAACCATTCTTGGAACACCTACCTGGCGACCTAGAAGGATGTGCTCACGAGTTTGTGGCATTGGACCATCTGTTGCAGCAACTACAAGGATAGCACCATCCATCTGAGCAGCACCAGTAACCATGTTTTTCACGTAATCCGCGTGACCTGGACAGTCAACGTGAGCGTAGTGACGGTTAGCTGTAGCATACTCTACGTGAGAAGTATTAATTGTAATACCTCTTTCTTTTTCTTCAGGAGCGTTATCAATTTGATCAAATGATTTCGCTTCAGAAAAACCTGCATCTGATAATACTTTAGTAATAGCAGCAGTCAAAGTTGTTTTACCGTGGTCAACGTGTCCGATTGTACCTATGTTAAGGTGCGGCTTTGACCTATCAAAAGTTTCCTTTGCCATGATTTAATAATTTAATCTTAGTTATATAATTAGTGTTCAAATTCTTCTAAACTAGAGCCAATGACGGGAATTGAACCCGTGACCTCTTCCTTACCAAGGAAGCACTCTACCCCTGAGCTACACCGGCAGACATTAAGCTCGCGCTTTTTTTTGTGGGGAGAGAAGGATTCGAACCTTCGAAGGTTTCCCAACGGATTTACAGTCCGTCCTCGTTGGCCGCTTGAGTATCTCCCCTAACCTTAATTTTCAGTTGCTTTTTCAAAAAACACAAGGACAACTACCACTCTTTTTCAAGACAACACCCTCATCTTCAACCGAATCAGATCTTACTTAATCAAAAACAATAAAAACCCTTTATTTTGAGCCGATAGAGGGACTCGAACCCACGACCTGCTGATTACAAATCAGCTGCTCTAGCCAGCTGAGCTACACCGGCAACTTACAATAAAAAAGTCCGCTATTTCTAACGGACTGCAAATGTATAGAATTTATTTTTTAATCAAAACATTTTTCAACTTTTTTTTCTCTTTATGATCGTGCTCTGACTTTTTGTTTTCTCTTCATAAGTAAACGCTCCATAGAATCAGCCGCCAACTCAACCGCCTCCTCAAATGTTTTACACTGCTTTTTGACTATAAATTCGTCTCCAGGAACTATAACTTTTATCTCCGCAACCTTATTTTGCTTCTCACTCGTATTATCCAGTTTAAAATAAACATCAGAATTTACAACTTTGTCATAATACTTTTCAAGCCTATTCAACCTGTCCTGAACATAGCCTACCAGTTTCCTGTCAACATTAAAGTTGACTGCATGAACATTTACCTTCATAATCTCAAACTTTTTATTCGTTAAACATTTTTAGGAATTACCACGGCTGCGCGGATGAGAATCACCATACACTTTCTTAAGCTCAGCAAGACTGCTGTGGGTATAAATCTGTGTGGAAGATAAACTCGCATGACCCAGTAACTCCTTTACTGAATTTAAATCAGCCCCATTGTTAAGCAAATGTGTCGCAAATGTATGCCGAAGCACGTGCGGACTCTTTTTTACCTTACCGGAGACAACACTAAAGTAACTATTTATTAATCTATAAACAAACGATTCACTTACTTTATTGCCACGAATATTCAACATTAACACTTCAGGACTTGCAATAAGCTGCAGTTTTCCTCTTTCTAAAAGATATTTACCAAGTAGACCGGCAGTACACTCAAGAAGCGGCAGTATTCGCTCCTTATTACGCTTACCCACTACCTTTAAAGTATTATTTCCCTGATCAAAACTAGTAACCCTTAAACTAATAAGTTCTGCGCGACGTATACCTGTGGTATAAAAAAGCTCAATGATTAACCTGTTGCGTATACCCTCAAAATCTTCAGGGTGATCAAGATCTGCAATAACATCATTGAGCTCCTGTTCAGAAAAAGGCACCTGGACCTTTTTTTCGGTTTTTAAAGATTTGTGCTTTAGCAGCGGATTGGTTATGATCTGCTTTGAACGAAGCAAAAATTTGTAGAATGATTTTAAAGATGAAATTTTCCTGTTAACTGATTTGTTTGAGATACCGGCCTCAACCATAGCTACAATCCAGCTTCGTATCTGACTGTAGTTAACCTCTTCCAGCACAGCTCCCTCATCCCTTTCTTTTAGAAACTGCTCAAAAGCAGCAACATCATCGGTATAGGCGCGAAGCGTAAGCAGGGAATAGTTCTTTTCCTTTATAAGGTAATCAGCGTATGCAAGTTTAGAATCAACCATAAAAAAACCGTTAACAGCAAAGTTATTGAAACTTTTCTGCTAACGGTAATATATTTTAGTTCGTAAGACTAATTAATTCTCCATAGATTCTCTTAATCCCTGAACATAAGCTGCTTTTTGTACTTGAGCTCTTTTTACAACAGAAGGTTTGATGAAAGCCTGACGACTTCTTAGCTGACGTACAACACCAGTCTTATCAAATTTACGTTTGTAACGCTTAAGCGCTCTATCAATATTTTCTCCGTCTTTAATTGGTATAATCAACATAATATAACACCTCCTCTCGTTAAGGGTGCAAACTTATATCTTTTTTTTATACCTGCCAAACGAATTGTGCCTTTTTTATTTCACAGACCAAACAGTATACCCATGAGGCGGTGCTTGTACCTTAACCCATGTATCCGCCTGCGTAACAGGCTCCCATGACGAATTGCCCGTGTAGTCCTTAATCGTTGTGCTTGTCCAGTTTGTATCTACCCATCGCTCCTGCCACAAATCGCTGTTGTTTATATACACGATCAGCCCGGGATTTCCATTTCTTCGGGCAACATATTCATCGTTGTCGGCATAAAGATATGTCGTATTGCCTGAGGCCTTATTATTATGTATCCAGATAAGATTGTTTAACTTATTCTTATCTAACCATTCTTCGTAATCCCTGTAGAAAATGCACGGATATCCTTCATGTGTCAAAATATAGACATACGCCAAAAGCTTATTATTGTAAATTTCATCTGTATCATGGTTGGCTACAAAAGTAACCGCCCTGTAGGCATTCCGCTTTAAGAGCATATCGCCGTTTAGCTGCGTCAGGTCATTATTTCCAAATGCATCGCGCATTTTATAATAGCAGGCAAAATCAAAAGCGCTGGCCTCAGCAGCATTAGACCAGCCTTCAAGCGTAGCTGCGTTGCCATCCCAGTACTCCCCTACTGTAAATCCGCCTACGGCATTTTTAAAATTCTTTACGACCCACGGCTCAAACCCTTTTACAAAATCAAAACGCCAGCCGTCAAAATGCATTACGTTCTTATAATATTTTGCAATGGAATTGGAATTATTATAAAGCCAGTCCTGAACATAAGCTTTATCATGGCACAGATCTGGAAATCCTCCAAAAGAACCTGCATCTGATGCATGAAGGTTATTAGGATGAAAGTCGTTGTAGGAACGTAAAAATAATCCTGAAGCAGGATTAAAAGCCGTCCATGTATTGCCGCCTGTATAAGGATTAGCCTGAGAAGCACCACCACTGTTATGATTAACTACAATATCTGCAATGACGTCGAGATTATTACTGTGGGCTGTGGTAATAAGGGATTGTATTTCTGCAAGAGACCCAAAGCGCGTCTCCACACTTCCCATCTGGTTATAGCTGCCAAAATCATAATAGTCAAAAGGATCGTACCCCATGGAGAATCCCCCGTTTTGTGCTTTTGTAGCCGGTGGCAGCCAAATAGCATCTATACCCGCAGCCGACCACGAAGGCACTTTTGCCTCTACGGTATTCCACCATGTTCCGCCCGAAGGCACATCCCAATAAAATGCCTGCATCATAACTTTAGAACCTGCTGCTTTGCTTTGTACAGCCCTGCCAGGCACAGCAGTAAAATTTGTATCTTCTTTTGACACATCAGCATCATTTGAGCAGCCCCACAGAAGTATTGCAGAAGCCGCAATTGTAAATATGTATTTCATAATTAAAAGGTTTGGTTACTACCTAATTTATAAAAATGAACATAATATTTTACTAACCCGACATCAAAAACAAAACTACAACGTTATAGTGTTGATAAATAAGACGAAAAAAGGGTCTCTGAAAACAGAAACCCTTTTAGCAATATTTATTTTTCAACTATTAGTCTTTCAACAAATTACGTGAAATAACAAGTTTTTGGATTTCAGTAGTTCCCTCTCCAATAGTACACAGTTTAGAATCCCTGTAGAATTTCTCTACCGGATAATCTTTAGTATAACCATAACCTCCGTGAATCTGTACAGCTTCGTTAGAAACCCTTACACACACCTCAGAAGAATACATTTTACCCATAGCGCCGGCAACAGTCATTTTCTTGCCATTGTTTTTAAGGTAAGCTGCTTTATGAAGTAATAGCTCTGAAGCCTCAATCTCAGTTGCCATATCAGCTAGCTTAAAAGCTATACTTTGGAAGTTACTTATAGGCTGGCCAAACTGGTGGCGCTCTTTAGAATATTTAAGGGCGGCTTCATAAGCGCCTTTAGCAATACCTAAAGACAATGCCCCAATAGAAATACGGCCTCCGTCAAGTATTTTCATTGCCTGCATAAAACCATCCCCTACTTCACCAAGGCGGTTAGCATCAGGAATACGGCAATTGTCAAAAATAAGTTCTGCAGTTTCGCTGGCACGCATACCCAGTTTATTTTCTTTTTTGCCGCTGGTAAAGCCCTGCATTCCTTTTTCAAAAACAAAAGCAGTCATTCCTTTAGAATCACCTTTTTCTCCGGTCCTTACAATAACAACAGCTACGTCACCAGATTTAGCATGGGTAATGAAGTTTTTAGCACCATTAACAACCCAATGGTCGCCGTCTTTGACTGCAGTAGTATTCATACCTCCTGCATCAGAACCTGTATTGTGTTCTGTAAGTCCCCAGGCACCAATATGTTCTGCTGTAGCCAGTTTAGGTATCCATTTTTTCTTTTGTTCTTCGTTACCAAAAGTAAGTATGTGATTTGTACAAAGTGAATTGTGAGCCGCAACAGAAAGCCCGATAGACGGATCTACTTTAGATATCTCTTCAACTACTGTAATGTATTCGTGGTAACCAAGTCCCGATCCACCTAATTCTTCAGGAACCAATACACCCATATAACCCATTTCTCCTAATTTCTTGAAAAGATCTACCGGAAAGTGTTGTGTCTCGTCCCATTCCATAATATTCGGACGGATGTGCTGTTCTGCGAAATCCCTGATCGATTGGGCGATCATGTCCTGCGTTTCATTATAATCGAAATTCATTTTGCTTATTTTTTTTAGAATTCCAAATATAAGGCAATTATTTTTTCTTTATCAACAGGAAAACCAGATATTTTTAACAAATCGTTAATTTTCAGCAATTTTCCATTCATACTTCGTTCGGTAATTATGCTTCGGGCTATATCTTTAGTAAAATATGGAAAACGAGACAGTTGCAGTAAAGATGCAGTATTAATATTGATTTTCTGGATATCATCACTATTGCCAATAGTAAATCTCTTTTTAAGCTCATCTCTGGCTTCGGCAGAAATATCTGTAAAGTCGTCCATCTGTGCCATACTTACAAAAGCGCCAAGTGCAGAGCGCCTACGCAAAATAGTTTTTGCATAGTAGGGGCCGACACCGTACACTTTAACGAGGTCTTCTTCTAATGCCTGATTAATATCTGTCAATCTTATATTATGGTCGGCCTCAGCTCTAAACTTTTTGAACACCGGCTTTTCATCAGTATCTTTATAAGATTTTGAATATGATTTTCCTGAAAATTTAAAATAGGGAGTGAGTTTTAAAAGCAGCGTATCATGCACACCCGTCACCTTTTTAAAATCATCCGCAGAGTTAATATACTTGCCTTCCTTACGGTAAGCACTTAATCTGTCAAGTTCCTTCAATGACATACCAAGTAGGTATCCTTTATAATCAGATAAGTAATTTGGATTAAACGGATAAATAGTATCGCGGCTTGAGTGCTTTTTCGCCTTAAGCGCATCAATCTGCGATTGGAGCGAAAGCCATTGCTTATCTTCTTCAGATCTAGTTTTTTCCGACCTAAAATCTATACTCGCGGCAATAAAATATGCTGCCTGAAATAAAACAATAAAGAGAAACAGAGCTATAATGCCTTTTTGCTGGCCTTTTGAAAAACGATAGAAAAACTTTAACGGCTTCATATTGATACAAAACCTTTACAGATCAAAAACAGAACTCCTTTTGGTATAGACCATGTCTTTAAGTCGCAGCCAGAAAGCAAGGGTAAGATAGACGCCAAACCACAACCCAACCGTTACAAAAGATATGTAAATAAAAAACAGCCTAACATTTGTAGCGCGCATCCCAATCCTGTCTGCCAGGCGCTGGGAAACCTCAAATCCGTGTTTTTCAAAAAAGTGGCGTATGTTGGTTACAAAAGACATAATTTGTAGTATTCAGTTTTCAAATGTAGTGGTTTCTTAAACAGATTGTATTGCTGATGCTATTTTTTTAGCAATTCCAGCCCCACTGCACATTGCAGGCAGCGTTTATGAGCACAGTATTCATTTTTTAGCTGCAGCAGCGATTGGGTATCATATGCCGAATTTATTTCCGCTTTAAAGAATTTAAACTTGTCCATTATCGCGTTTTTCTCCGGGGTAATATTCTTAAGCATCTCAACCAGCGACTCAGTATTTTCTTTTCCGATGTGCCTGCCGTAAGCAAACTTGAAAGGAACAATCGTATTCATTACAATAAGATCTATAAATGAATGCGTAAGCGATTTACGCTTTTTAGCACTTTCTTTATCAAAGGTATAATGCATCTGCCAATATTCAGGTACTGCGGCATCGAATAAAGTATAAATATCTTCGATAGAAGCCGCCTCTGTTATCTTCGAAAACAGGTTTTGATGCTTATGGTATAATTGTGCTAACTGGGCAAGCCGTATTGTAGGGAAATTATCGGGCCTGTGCTTAAAGAACTGTAGCGGATCAATATAAACCAGTTCAATGCGGTATTTATGGCATATATAATCGTATCGTCGCTTTAAGTCCTTAAAATATAAATCTTCATGATCAGCCTCTAACAATCCGGCCCTGCCAAAAAATAGAGCTTCTAGATTTTCATATTCAAAGCTCTCACGACGCACTACCGAAAACGGCAGCGACTGTGCAATCGCGTAGAATATTTCTCCATTAGTATTGAGGCCAAAATTCTTTGCAATGAAGTCGAACAGTACAGCTTCCCAATCGTAGCCGGCCGCTTTCGCCAGATTGAGTATTGGCTGCGACTTACGCTCAAGACGTTCAAAAAACAAACGCTCTTTCCAGTTTTCAAAAACAAAGCGATCTATACCGCTTATTTCCTTCTCACAGAAAATCCAGGATTTGGCAGCTACCAGGGCATTATAACTCCCAAGGATATCTTTAGAAACGTAGTGCTTTAATTCTAAAACAGGAATCTCGGTATTATCCTGACGGAATACTTCCGTATCGTGCTCCCACACCACATGAAGTATCACACTGTCGTAAGCCGCATCTCTCTCATGATTATGAATATACCAGTCAGATGATTTTAGATGGATCTCTACATTTCCAGCCCATTTCTGCCCGCCTATAGTAATTTGAGCATTAAAAAAATCGGGGCCGGCCACCTGCAAATACTGCCCTGTATTGAGTATAAACATATCCTGCCCCTGCACTGTCTTCACATTCAGTACATCAAACTTTTTAAACTGCCATACATAGTGGAGAAAATCTTCTTTCATTGATACGAAAATACATAAAAAAAATATTTTACATACTCAATTTTACCTGCCCGTCATGAAGAAGGTATAATTTTGCGCAGGCACGTGCATCCGACAATGCCTCGTGGTGGTTCAGCTGGATGCCATGCCGTTCGCTGCAAGCTTTAAGGTTGGCGGGCTTATAACCTTTTTTTCGGTATATTTTTAACGTGCACTCCCATTGGTCTGCCAGCTCAAGTTCATCATAGTACATGCCATAGTATTTCATTGTCTTGGTCAGCACACTTCGGTCAAAAGCTTCATTATGGGCCACGAGTTTCCTACCTAAAATCCTTTTCCTTATTTCAGGAAACAGATCATCAAAAGCAGGCAGGTTCATAGTTTCAACCGGCTTAATGCCGTGCACCATAATGTTTCTGAACCAGTATTCATTTTCCGGGGGACGGATAAGCGTGTGGTATTCATCTGTGATTATGCCATTTTCAACCGTAACAAGGCCAATAGCACAGGCACTATGCGCATAACCGGTTGCTGTCTCAAAATCTATGGCGGTAAAATTCATAATCGAAAGATATAAAAAAGCCCTCTTTGTTACAGAGGGCTTACATGTTATTTTATTGAGCTGATAATATCGTGTTTGGTTATAATGTGGTGCCTTCCGTCACCGAGGTCAACAAGCACAGCCTGATTATCTTTATTTATAAGCTTTGAAATCTCTTCAATAGAGGTATTTGCTTTAACCACAGGATAAGCCGCGCCCATAATCTCACGGATAGGCTTGTCCGCAATATCTTTATCTTCAACATAACTCCTGAAAAGATCTGTCTCGTCAATAGAACCTACAAATCCGTTTGTATCAATCACAGGGATTTGGGATATCTTATATTTACGAAGGCGCTCAATAGCATGAGAAACAAGTTCTTCGGTACGTACTACTACAAGGGGCTTATATGCATGATCTTTAATAAGGTCTTCTGCCTTGGTTATCTCCTCATCAAGGAAACCACGCTCACGCATCCAGTCGTCATTAAACATCTTACCTACATAACGGCTTCCGCTATCATGGAAAAGAACCACAACTACATCATCCGGTTTAAACTCGTCTTTAAGCTGTAATAAACCTTTAATTGCAGCTCCTGCAGAGTTACCCACAAAAATACCTTCTTCAAGAGCAAGCCTTCTTGTGTATACAGCAGCATCTTTATCAGTTACTTTTGTGAAACCGTTTATAAGAGAGAAATCAACATTCTTAGGTAATATATCTTCTCCGATACCTTCAGTAATGTAAGAGTATATTTCGTTCTCATCAAACACGCCTGTTTCGTGGTATTTTTTAAATACAGATCCATACGTATCTATTCCCCAAATCTTAATATTTGGATTTTTCTCCTTAAGGAATTTTGCAACCCCGGAAATTGTTCCACCTGTTCCTACGCCCACAACAAAGTGAGTAATCTTCCCTTCTGTCTGTTCCCAGATTTCAGGGCCTGTCTGCTCGTAATGCGCAGCTGTGTTAGACATATTATCATATTGGTTGACATACCAGGAATTTGGTGTTTCTTCAGCCAGACGCTTAGAAACAGAATAATAGGAACGCGGATCAGTAGGTTCCACATCGGTGGGGCAAACTACAACCTTAGCGCCTACGGCACGAAGGATATCCATTTTTTCTTTAGACTGCTTATCTGAAATAACACAAATCAATTTGTACCCTTTAACTATTGCACCAAGAGCAAGTCCCATACCTGTATTACCAGAGGTTCCTTCAATGATAGTTCCTCCCGGCTTTAATCTTCCGTCGGCTTCTGCATCTTCAATCATCTTTACGGCCATCCTGTCTTTTACAGAGTTACCGGGATTGAATGTTTCCACTTTTGCCAAAACAAGAGCATCAATATCCTTTGTAAGTTTATTAAGTTTTACCATCGGCGTATTGCCTATGGTTTCAAGTATATTTTTTGCGTATTTCATTTTTATATTTTTTACTCCTTAAATAGCAGATTGCTGCAAAGGTAAATATTGTTGTTGCAATTCTATAATTAAAAAAGTTAAGAGAAGAAATCCCAGATTATTCCGAAACGGATTATAAAATCTTTATAAGGCTGTGTAGGTGTTGTATAATAGTTGTAACCCGTAAAACTAGAATTAAAATGTTCTGCTTTCAAGAACAGCCTGAATTCCTGTATTTTAGCATTAAGGAAAAAATCTATAACAGGATAATTTCCAATCTTCTTATCCTGCTGGATATAAAATTCGCCTATAACCGGGTTGTATTCATTAGCATAATACTTTGTAAAGTACTGGAATGTAATACCCGTTTGAAACATCAACGCCTTTTTAAAGACACGGTCACTATAGTAAATAGTATTTCTTGTTACAAAATTTGGCACGTTCAGGATATGCCCGGTTTGCTGAACGTTTTGATACAGGAAAGTATTGTCTAATGCAAATTTTCCAAATTTAAATTCCCTGCTCACTTTAAGAGACAGATAATTAATTGTATTACCATCCTGGGCTGGCTTTACATAAACTGAATTTATTTCTGTATCCCTTACAGCGGTATCTGTATTCGTTCTGTAAAAATAAAGGTAATCATTTAACACGGTGTACTGAAGCGAGGCGGTAAGCCATTGTGTCTTCGCTTCAAACTCAAAATTATTTATCTTTTCGTTATTGAAGCCCGTTTTAAAGTCAGCAGTCCCTGTTCCCGTAGGCCAGTTATACTCTTTATAGTCACTTTGATATAAGTTAAAATTGTGATTGGGAAGTTTGTTCATATTCTGATAACGCCCTGAAACAACATTTTTCTCATCGAAAGCATATCTTGCGGAAGCATCTATGTTTGCTAGAGACTGACTCGTTATTGAATTTGAAAACAAAACGCTCCCTTTCCATTTATTTTTTTGATAACTATATTTTGCGCCATACGTATCAATCCTGTCGCTAATTGAATTTGGGGTACCTATCTCACCGCTGGAATTTAAAATTATAGTCCTGTAAAAGTAGTTGTATTTAAAATCTTCAAGATAAAACTCTACGGTTCCAATAGTCTCATTAAAGTAAGCAGCACCTACTTTGTTATACATCCTGTTATAACGTGTTTTATTATTCACTGAAGCCGTATATGCTTCGCCGTATCTAATATTGGGTGTAGTAGATGTATATTCAAAAAATTTATTTTCGAAATTAAACTGATGATGAAAAACCAGGCTATTAGGATTATCTTTATTAAGCCTGAAAGTGTGATCTATAAAATAACGGTTCCCTTTAAGTACCGACTGTGCATCTTTCAAATAAACATCAAGTCGTTCACGTTGCGTATATGGCGCCTGACCACTTTCAAAAAATGGAATATTTGTCCTGGTAATACCACCGTTTTCCTGATTGGTAAAATCCTGTCCTGTAAAATGCGCCCGTAACATATAACGCCTATCAGTAGTGTTGTAGCTTGTTATAAACCTAAAATTCCCGTTACTGGAAAGCTGGTTAATATAACGTCCTAAAGACCGAAGCCCTTTATATCCAACGGCAAAGTTTAAATTTTCAGATGTGTTAAAAGTTATAAAAGCGTCAAGCATCTGCCCCTGTTCTGTTACAGATCTGTACATTAAGTCTGTATAAGGAGTAGCGACATTATAGTAGTTGATATCCTCAACCTCCATATAAGCAGAATGTTTTGCCGTGAAACCCATCTCCGGAAAAGGATTAAACTTAGTCAGTCCAAAATCTAACTTGTTATAAGCCTGCCCGTCATTAGAAAGCGCCAACAACCCGAAATTATCTTTTCTAAGATAGTTTACCTCATACTCTTTTTTCAATGTCAACGCTGTATCCACATAAGTCGTATCCCTGTCGAAGGTTATTATCTTATACATGTCTATTGTAGCGATAGTGTCAGCCGCTGTTTTAGCTTCTTTACCACCGTCGTCAGATGAAGATTTTCCCGCTGCGTTACTAGCCGTGGGTCTGCCCTTAGGCCTCGCCTTAGAATTTACCTGTGAAAAAACCATCAGCGGAAATACACATAAAAAAAGAAGAAAATACTTTCTAAGCATTTAGATTTAGGATTTGGGCAAAGGTACTTAAATTTATATATCGGGAAACGTAAAAAATAAGCAAAAAAAAGGCTTTCCGAAGAAAGCCCTTAATGTATGTAAAAACTAATTATTATTAGTTAATAGCTCTTAACCTAACACTTGAAGAGGTTAGAGCACTAGTAGAACTAGCAGTATAAATAGTAGTGTTAAGACTCAATTGTTTAACACCATTAGGGTTAGTAACAGTACCATTAGAGAAAGTTCCTGCTACACCAACAATTAAAGTATTGTTAGTATCACCATCATTATAACACTCTACACAATATAATTGCTGTACACTTGAAATAGTACCGCTATTCTTGTTAGTTCCTTGCGGTGCTAAAGTCACATCTACAAAAACACCTTCGTCAGTGCCGTTTGCAAACGTAGATTCAAGAACACCTGTAAGACGAAGAACATTACAGTCACCATTGTCGTTAACATCAGCTTCCGCAGTACCAATAACTATATCATCCTGATCAAGCACATTGTACTGAGCAATAAATGGAAGGAAGTTCGTAGTACAGTCATCGTTTACAATAAGGAATCTCTTGTATTTAGAATTAGCATCTAATAAACCTAAAGCTACATTTGCATCGTTTATACCTGTCAGGGTGATATCCATTGATTTAGAATCATTTAGAATATCGTTATCAACGATCTGAATTCTAATGTAACCAGTAGTCTCACCGGCAGGAATTGTAATAGATCCAGGAGTAAGAACAATGAAATCAACGCCTTCAACACCTGTTGGATTTGTAATTTCGAAGTTTACCACAACGTCGTTAGACTTTGGAAAAGCCAGGTTAACAGGGATTTCAGAAACTCCAATATTTTCGAAAGCATTGTATCTTAAAGTAGAAACCCTGTCAAAACTTACGAAATTCTGACCACCATAAGTTACAGTATCCTCATCGCAGCTTACAAGGGCGCTAGTACCCAAAGCAAGTAATGCTAATTTTAGAATATATCTTTTCATATTATTTTTTTAATTAGTTAGAATAACCTGGATTCTGCTGAATGTTTGGATTAGCAGTCTGCTCAGTTCTTGGAATTGGCAAAGTAAACCTGTAGTCAGTTGACTCAAGAATAAGCGCGTTGTTGAAAGCATAGTCATTGGCATTTCTGTCAATACCTTTACCAGCAAGCTGTCCTAAACGTTTGATATCAATGTAACGGAAACCTTCAAAAGCAAGTTCAAGCCTTCTTTCATCAAGAATAGCAGCCCAAGCTTCCTGAGCAGACGCAGGAACACTAATGTTGTTGTTAGCATTGCCAAAACGGGCAGCACGCACCAAATTGATTTGAGTAGCCACACCAGTAAAATCACCCGCATTTGCACGACATTCTGCTTTAAGAAGTCTCATTTCAGACATTCTGAAAATTTTGATATCTCCTAATAATGGTACACTTTTAGACTCACCATATTTTCCAACAGGGCGAACATTAAATGAAGGGAAAGCAGTAGGATCGATAATCGCTGCACGTCTGATATCTTCAGGAGATAATTTTTCGTATAAAGCTGTACCTACTTCAAAGAATGCACTACCTGTAGTAGTACTATTAACAGAAGACCAAGCCTGATAGAAGTTACCCGTTGCATCTGTAGGAGCTACAGTACGTATTACTTTGAAGATAACCTCAGAAGTACCACCTGTAACATCTCTAAACATTTTAACATAAGCACTACCCGCTGCACCTGTAAGTGATGCAGTTGAGCCCAGGTTAAGGTTAGTACCTTTAGCTGCTAAAGTATAGTTTCTTGTAACAAGGTTATCGATTAAAGGCTCAGCAACATCATGTTTGCCTCTGTACACTGCCATACGAGCTCTTAATGCAGTTATAAAGTCCCTACAAAGGTAACCTGTAGCGCCAATCTTTCCTGTTGGAAGAGCTGCTTCAGATTCGCTTAGATCTTTTTCGATAAGAGCAAAAACCTCTCCATTTGTATTTCTAGGCAATTTCTGATTTGTTGTAGGTATAAAGTCTACAGCAATAACTCCAAGAGCACTATCATTTTTCAAATCAGGAGAAAAGAAAGTAAGCAATTGGAAATGAGCATAAGCTCTAAACGTTTTTGCTTCAGCGATAACCTGATTGTACGACGAAGTCTCATCAACACCAGCTTCTACATCAACTACAGGAGTAATTGCTGCAGCACCAGCTAACAAACGGTTAGCACGGTTTATCAAAGTATAATTTGACAACCAGATTGAAGCGGCATCACCAGAGTTATTGTTCAAAAGGAAAGCAAGCTCACCATCTGTACCCTGTCCACCGTTTGAAACACCTAATTTAACCTCGTCGGTAAATAAAGATGTAAATACAATAATGTCTTCACCCGGAACCGAAGCATAAACTCCAAGTATACCTGTTTGCAGGTCTGCTACATTTTCAAATGTATCTTCCGGCAAAAGTTCGCTTGGCTGAGTGATATCAATCGCGTCATCACACGCTGATGTCATTATAGCAGCCGCAGCAATATATAAGAATAACTTAATTTTTTTCATAACGATTCGTTTAATTAAAATTGTAATTCAAGACCAACAGAATAAATTCTTGGTGTTGGATACTGATACTGGTCAGCTAGCCTGCTACTTTCTGCATCCCATCCTCTCCATTTAGACCATGTAACCAAGTTTTCACCCTGAACGAAAGCTCTAATAGCTGTAAACGGACTTTTCTCTAAGAATTTCTGAGGAACCTGGTAACCTACACTTGCAAACCTTAGCCTTACATAAGAAGCATCTTTAAGATACCTGTCAGAACTTGCATCAATACCTTTATTTGTTAAAGCAAGAGAAGGAATATCTGTATTTCTGTTATCCGGTGTCCATGCATTTAATAAATCTGTTGATTTATTAGTAATACCAATATCACTTGGATCCTGAAGTCCTTCTAAATCGTAGTCGAATCTCCAGATATCAGCAACATAGTTAAATTGTGTTGTAACGAAGAAACCTTTATAGTTAGCTTCGAAACCAAAACCACCCTGATATTTAGGCGTTAAACCTGTTTTACCTGTAAGCCTTCTGTCAGTCTCAGTGTTTGGATTTTCAGTTAACTGACCATCTTTTGTATAAAATAAAAGGTTACCGTTTGTAGGGTTAACACCCGCATATTTTATAAGGTAGTACTGATTAAGCTGACCACCTACTCTATCAACTGTCAGACCGTTATCAAACTCTTCACCAGGAATAGAGGTAAGTTCATTTTTGTTGTAAGAACCGTTAAATGTAACAGTAAGGTTAAAGTCATTACTTCTTACAAGATCATAAGATAAAAGGGCTTCAACACCACTGTTTCTTAAGTCTCCGTAATTTCCATCAAGAGTGTACTGACCGTTGATAGCTGAAATAGGAGCAGATAGATAAAGATCTTTAGTTGTTTTACGATAAACATCAAAAGTACCTCTAAATCTGTGGTCTAACATTTCAAAGTCAAGACCAATGTTAGCCTGCTCAATAGTTTCCCATTTAAGATCAGGATTTGCAATTTGACCTACTATATAAGTAAGCTGATTTTGGTAACCCCTAACAGAAGCAAATAATGTTCTTGTAAAGTTTGGTGCAGAGAAGATACTCTGGCCTAAGATGTTCTGGTTACCTGTAGTACCATAAGACGCTCTTAATTTAAGCATATCAAATCCGGCACCTTGCATGAATTTTTCTTTATCAATGTTCCATCTTCCAGAAACAGACCAGAAAGTACCCCATTTGTTAGAATCAGCAAACCTGTATGACGCATCCCTACGGATACTTCCAGATAAACCAAATCTTTGATCATAGTCATAATCTGCAGAACCGAAGTAAGAGAATAGACCTGCTGTAGCTTTTCCAGAAGCAACTTCAGGAACATACTGTGTAGGAGTAGCCGGGTCAAAAGGAACATATCCTGCACCATTACCTGGTTCCCAAACTTTAGGATCTAAACCGTTTTGAGTATTGCTGAAAGTTTTTTGGTGAGCTTTGTAATATTCTGTAAACACAGAAGCGTCAAGAGTGTGTTTTTCTGCAAAAACTTTTCTATAATTAAGACTTGTATTTAAATTGAAGTTAAACTGTCTTACATAGCTTTCGCTTTGAGAACCAACATACTGCCAGCCTCTGTTTTCTTTTTCAAACAATAATCTTGTCCAAGAGTTAGGACCCTCATAATCAAGACCTACATTATCTGTATAATCTACACCAGCAGAAGTACCTAAAGTAAGATCATCAGTAAGCTTATAACTACCCTGAACGTTAGCAATAGCTTTAAGCTCATCTGTTTGTATAGCACCTGTATCAAGTCTATTTAAAAGGATAAGTGGAGCAAGTCCAAGAGTACCCTGACCATTAGTATAACCTACACCATCTGGCCTTGTACCTCTTACATACCAGTCAACAAGATCCTGACCGCTTCCGTTATACCAAGACGGGCTGATATAAGGAGCACCAGAGTTAGCAAGAGCAATAGGGTTGTAGTTAACAGAACCTGTACCTACACTCGCAGCCTGGTGGTTTTGAGAATAGTTGAAAGTTAACGAAGTACTATAGTTGAATTTGTTGTTGCTAGATTTACCTGTTAAGTTGTTCCTAAAGTTAAATCTCTTAAGATCTGTACCTCTAACGATACCTTCCTGATCGTAGTAACCAAACGAAGTAAACGAAGAAAGATTCTCGCTACCGCTTGTTAAACTTAAAACGTGATTTTGACCAACACCAGTTCTAAAGAATTGATCTCTCCAGTTTGTATTGATATCATAAGCAGCGATTTGCTCATCTGTCATTGGAGCGCCATTAACACCCCCGTTAGAACCATAACCTCTACCTACACCTCTTTCAAGAGTAAGTAATTGCTGAGAATTCATCACGTTATACTTGTTGTTTTGCATTTGGGTAAAACTTGTTGTCCCAATATACTTAACATTTAAAGGAGCATTATAACTACCTCTTTTTGTTTTTACGATGATAACACCATTAGCACCCCTGTTACCATAGATAGAAGTAGCACCTGCATCTTTAAGCACAGATAACGACTCGATATCATTTGGGTTAAGCGATTTAAAGTTATCAGCATTCAATGGCACACCGTCTATAACATATAGAGGCTCGATATTACCATTGATAGAACCAAGACCCCTTAAGATTACAGTACTTGATGCACCTGGCTGACCAGAACCCGTAGAGATATTCAAACCAGGAACCTGTCCCTGAAGCGTCTGAATAAAGTTAGCATTCGGTCTTCCTTCAATTGTTTTTGAAGAAATCGTAGTACTGGCAATGTTTGATGTAGCTCTGGTTGCATTTCTATAACCCTGAACAACCACATCTTCTAAGATCCTTGGATCGTCGCCAAGCTTAACAGAGATAACATTAGAAGCACCCACAGTAATTGTTTGCGGAGCCATACCCACAGATGTGAATACTAATTTTTGCCCTTTTGTAGCAAGGATGGAATACTTACCATCAAGATCAGTTTGTGCACTTTGCGTAGAACCCTCCACTACCACGTTTACACCTGGTATCGGAAGACCCTGGCTATCTGTAACGATACCAGAAATGGTTCTCTCCTGCGCAAAGGAAAACTGAATAAAAAACGCCAATAGTAGCGTAAAAATCCAAGTAAACTTTGATTTCATATTTAATTAATTTGAGTTAGTTAAGTTGCAAATCTATTAATTTATTTTAATATAACAAACTTTTAACATTGCACAGCAACGCTAAATTTTCATTTTTTTTTAACGTAAATGCAAAATCCACAACATATTGATAATAATTGACAACATAGCGCATCTTTTTTTAAATTAAAAAGAAACGTCAACAAAATTGTTAACGTTTCTTAATTAGATGCAGCAACATTTAAAAGGTTGCGTCGTTTATGTATAAAATTTAGAGAAAAATTATTTAATTATAATTTTTTCCACTTCTGTCTTACCACCGTTTGTTATAGAAACCATGTAAAGGCCTTTAGCTAAGTCCTGAACATCTACCGTATTTTCCACACCTGTTAATTGAGCAGACTTTACAAGTCTTCCCTGAACATCATAAAAAGCAGCTGACGCCCCTTTTTCTAAATTATCTGCAAAAGAGATATTAACTATGTTACTTGCAGGATTTGGCCAAACACTAAACATTTTATTTTTAACATCTTCAAGTCCGGCAGGCGCGCTTGTGATACCCGACACAACCAGTGAGTACTCCTGAGATGGAACCGCACCTAATCCAGGGTTAACCAATGTTGTTTTTTTATGAGAAATAGTTATAGTGTAAATACCCGAAGCGTTTGGCACTTCTACTTTTTCAATATTATCTACATTATTTGGCCCATCATTTACAGCGATGTAAGACCCATCGTTAGACAACCTCCAAGGGTAATGTGTACCTGAAGCATTAGTCACAGTAATATCAAGGTTATTAATCTGAACAACAGCCGCAGAACCGTTAGCTCCGGCAACAGCTGCAGGATCAGTCCACGAAAGGGTAGCGATAAGCGGCTCAGTACCTGATGCATTTACCTGATAAGTATAGGTAGTTCCAGGCATTAAAACAAGCTCTTGTATTTTTGCACTAGTATTTTGTTTATCTGCTGCAAGAATTTCTGCAAAGCGTTTAGCGTTCATAAGACCCCATCCAAATTTTGGATCCGGGCCCGGAGCATCACCAGCCTCGTCTGCGCAATGGGCTACAAGCGCCCTGACAGTAGCAGATCTCATAAAATGTTTAATTCCATCCTCCGTTTCATGAAGAAGTGAATAATATTGCTGAAGCAGTGTTAAACTTCCTGTGATACCAGGAGCAGCCATAGATGTACCCTGCTCAAATGCGTGGGCTGTATTTCCCGTGTTTGAACACGAATATACCGCAAGGCCCTTTGAAGATATATCCGGTTTTATCCTATTATCATTAGAAGGACCGTAACTTGTAAAATCAGCGGCATGAACACTAGATGCATCAACATAACTATCAACCTGAGCTATAGCAGCTACAGCGATTCCGTTTTTAGACAGAGAGCTATCTGTTAGCCTGTCGTAAGTACCATCCCCATCATTACCTGCAGCAAAAACAGGTTGATAATAAGGAGCATCAAACATTAAGCGGTCCACCTGCCTTGCTGTATCATCATAAGTTCCCCTGTAAAGCTGTAGGTAAGATTCAGGAAACAAAGCCTGATTTGTTCCGTAAGAATGATTTGACAGTATATAACCACCGGCAGCAAAACCAGCCATTTCTCCGGCATCAGAATCAAAATTAAAATTTAAGGTATTTGCATTTGTCGCCATACCTTTCGAAGTCGATGCGCTATTACCATTACCTATCACGGTACCGGTAACATGAGTAGGGTGATAAGCTACATTACCACTTGTATCACCATTACTTGTTCTACCGATAAGGTCGGCATGCGTTGGCAAGGGATATCCGCCATCCCAAATACCTACAAGCATAACGTCGCCGTTCTCATATTCACCTGTTAAGTTCAATCCTAATGATCCTCCTACCTGAAGAGCGTTAGTTCTTGATGTAAGTGCAGAACCAACATTATACGTACCTGTATAAAAAGGTATACCGTCTTTAATTTTAGTAAGACGGGAAATACTTCCATTTTCTCCTTTTATAATCAACGGCAAGTTATTTGCCTCAGCAAACTTAACGGCTTCAGCATAGTCAGCCTCATATTTAGCAGTAAACTCCGCCGATAGTTCTTTAAGGCTTCTAGCCTGATTTTCGGTTACAGGAGCTTTAGCAAATTTTGACTGTGCGCTGGCACACAAGCTCCCTCCTAACATTGCTGCAAGGATAAAAAGCTTCACAGTATTTTTTTTCATAACTGTTTTTTTAATTTAATTTAATAGTAGTTAACAAAGCAAATTTTTTTGGTATTCTAATTTTTTGTTAAAAAAAAGAAAAGCAAAAATATAAATTATTCTATATCAACACCTCTCTCAATTGTGTTAAATTTACAAATTCTTAAAAAAGCTTTATAATTAAGCACATACATTATACTTTTGAGATTCTATATATTTACGATTATAATCTTTCTTTAGTTTTATGCTTTTAATCAATTATTCAGGATTACTTGTCGAAACCGGAACAGACGAAGCCGGAAGAGGCTGCCTTGCGGGACCGGTAACTGCAGCTGCAGTTATCTTGCCTCATGATTTTACCCATGATCTCTTAAACGATTCAAAACAACTCTCCGAAAAAACAAGGGAGAAGCTACGCCCCATAATTCAGGAAAAAGCAATTTGTTATCACGTTACAAATATCGAGCCTGAAGTTATCGACGAGATAAATATTTTAAATGCATCTATAAAAGCCATGCAGCAATGCATTTTAAATTTAAACCCCGTTCCTGAATATATCATAGTAGATGGTAACCGCTTTAAGCCGGTAAACGATATCCCGCATAGCTGCATCGTTAAAGGCGACAGCAAATATCTTAGCATAGCCGCCGCATCTATTCTTGCCAAAACGCACCGGGATGATTACATGAACATGATACATGAAGAATACCCAATGTACAACTGGAAGAAAAATAAAGGCTACCCTACGATGGAGCACCGTGAAGCAATACGAAAATACGGCATTACCAAATACCACCGCAAAACATTTAGGTTACTGCCGGAACAGCTTGAAATGGATTTTGGTTTAGATTATATTGGGTAGCATATATTATAGGTGTAACGCTTCTTTTTTCTGCTGCACAATTTCGGCCCCAAAAAGCTGCGCAAAATATTTAAGTACTTTTTGCTTTACTTCTTCTTCGTCAACCTTTTCAACACCAAGCTCGGCATTTAGTGTCGCCACTGCCTTACCTTTTATGCCGCAGGGAATTATATTATCAAAGTATCCAAGGTTTGCATTTACATTAAATGCAAAACCGTGCATTGTTACCCATCGTGAGGCACGCACACCCATTGCACATATTTTACGCGCAAAGGGCGTTCCCGCATCCAGCCATACACCGGTTTCTCCTTCGCTCCTTGTACCACGAAGGCCATAATCGGCCATGGTAAGAATAATTACTTCTTCAAGAAAACGGAGGTACTTATGTATATCTGTAAAAAAGTTTTCAAGGTCAATTACCGGATATCCTACTAACTGGCCCGGGCCGTGATAAGTTATATCCCCTCCCCTGTTTATCTTATAAAAAGTTGCCCCTTTGGCTTCAAGCTGTTTTTCATTAATAAGAAGGTTCTCTATATCGCCGCTTTTGCCTAATGTATATACGTGAGGATGCTCAACAAACAGTAAATGGTTAGGCGTTTCTAATGAAAGCTCTTCTCTTCTGTTCCTTATTTTTATATCAACAATTTC
Organism: Flavobacterium sp. DG1-102-2; assembly: GCF_033042555.1. Lineage (NCBI taxonomy): Bacteria > Pseudomonadati > Bacteroidota > Flavobacteriia > Flavobacteriales > Flavobacteriaceae > Flavobacterium > Flavobacterium sp. DG1-102-2. The sequence goes on along the minus strand of NZ_JAWLIK010000015.1, from coordinate 6,860 downwards.
CTGAAACAGTGTTTCCTGAAATTCCCAGGTTTCTTTATAGTCTTTAATCCCAAGGTCTGTAAACTGCACTTTTTTATTCATCTTCATTAACGCTAAAAATCGTTACACAAATTTACAAAACTTATCGATAGGGTTTACACTTAACGATACATAACAATTATAACAGAAAGCGTTACGAAACGCCGATTGATTATTTGTTAATAATGATTATCTTTGCGGGCTTAAAAACATTATAAATCATGCAGCTTTCAGAACAAGAAATTATTCGTAGAGAAAAACTGGATGCGCTGAGAAATCTCGGCATCAATCCTTATCCCGCAAACCTTTACCCTGTAGACACTACGTCTAAACAGGTAAAGAACGATTTCTCTGAAGGCAAGAAGGTTGTCGTTGCAGGGCGTTTAATGTCAATCCGCGTTCAGGGTAAAGCAGCTTTTGCCGAAATCCAGGACAGCGAAGGACGTGTACAGGTGTATATTAACCGCGATGAAATATGTCCGGGTGAAGACAAAACACTTTATAATGAAGTATTCAAAAAACTTATTGACCTTGGTGATTTTGTAGGTGCAAAAGGAGAACTTTTTACTACACAGGTAGGCGAAAAATCTATCCGCGTTCAGGAACTTACACTGCTAAGCAAAACACTTCGCCCGCTGCCAATGCCTAAAACAGATGCTGACGGAAAAGTATTTGACAGCTTTAGTGACCCTGAGCTTCGTTACCGCCAGCGTTATGTTGATCTTGTTGTTAATCCGCAGGTAAAGGAAGTATTCGTTAAAAGGACAAAACTATTTAATGCAATGCGTAACTTCTTTAATGACAAAGGTTATTTTGAAGTTGAAACTCCTGTACTACAGCCTATTCCGGGTGGTGCAGCAGCAAGGCCATTCATTACACACCATAACAGTCTTGATATTCCGCTTTATATGAGGATCGCTAACGAGCTTTACCTTAAAAGGCTTATTGTAGGCGGTTTTGACGGTGTCTATGAATTTTCTAAAAACTTCCGCAATGAAGGCATGGACAGGACGCACAATCCTGAGTTTACCGCAATGGAAATATATGTAGCTTATAAAGACTACAACTGGATGATGGAATTTACAGAAAACCTGCTTGAGCATTGTGCTACAGAGGTTAATGGTACTACAGAGGCTACTTTTGGCGAGCATAAAGTTGACTTTAAAGCGCCTTATGCACGTGTAACCATGACTGATGCTATTAAACAATTTACAGGTTTTGACATTACCGGTAAAACGGAAGAAGAAATATATGAGGCTGCTAAAGGCATGGGCATCGCAGTTGACGATACTATGGGTAAAGGCAAGCTTATTGATGAAATCTTTGGTGAAAAATGTGAAGGTAACTTTATACAGCCTACATTTATTACCGATTATCCAAAAGAGATGAGTCCGCTTTGTAAAGAGCACCGCGATAACCCTGAACTTACAGAGCGTTTTGAACTTATGGTTTGCGGTAAAGAAATTGCTAATGCATATTCTGAACTTAACGACCCTATTGACCAGAGAGAGCGTTTTGAAGCACAGCTTAAACTTTCTGAAAGAGGAGATGTAGAAGCCGCCCAGTTTATTGACAATGATTTCCTTAGAGCGCTTGAATATGGTATGCCACCTACATCAGGATTAGGTATAGGTATGGACAGGCTAATTATGTTCCTGACAAACAACCCGTCTATACAGGAAGTATTATTCTTCCCGCAAATGAGACCTGAGAAGAAACAGGTTGAACTTACCGAAGACGAAAAAGCAATTGCTGAAATAGTTAAGGCAAGCGGCCTTCTTGCCCTTGATGCACTTAAAACCCAAGCAGGTCTAAGCGGTAAAAAGTGGGATGCTGCAATGAAAGGACTTGCAAAACACGGACTTGTAAAAGTTACGCTTGAAGGCGAAACTAAAACCGTAGAATTTAAAGGATAATTCATCCGCTTACATAAAAACACAAAAGGCTGCCAGTGGCAGCCTTTTTTCATATATCCGCTATTCTGGCTATTCTGATATGTGGCTATTGAAGATTTCGTCTGCCATACTTCGTTTTTTCACCTTCAATGCCATTTCTACTATAGCAAACAATAAAAAAACGTTACCCAACAGCTGCATGTATAATGTTATTTTTTCGCTAAGGCTTATACACACATCATTTACCTGAACCTGCATAAATACATCGTCGCTAAACAGTCCCGGCAAAAGCAGTATCAGTATAAGGGCAAAACATACCAACGCATAACTTTGCGTTTTATAGTATATCTTAAAATCCCTCCATAGCGATTTCCTATGCTTATAACATCTTATTGCGGTAAAAGAAACAATACCAATACCGATACAGTAATACAAAAGATAATCGGTCTTTTCCCTGAACCAAACTCCCTGTTCTAACAATAGCAGATAACAGGAAATTCCGAAAAGGATATTGAAAATACTCTGAAAGCCATCTGACCTTCCCGATAAACTGTATTTAAGCGATATAATACTGCTTACAATAAGTAATACAGTCTGCGTTTCATCTATTATTGAATAGCTGCTTAAAGTACCAACACCAAAAGCCTGTAACGCATCCTGACGTATAAGATGCACAACAAGAAGCAGAAGAAGAGTATAAAGAAATATTTTCTCGGCGTTGTGAAGTATGCTTTTTTTCACATTCACTTCACGATCCGTATAAATAAAACGCTTCTCTTCTTCTGTCCTGTTGGTACCTACTATTTCTTTAACAATTGTAGTCTTATGTTTTCCAACAGATATTTTTGTAATTACCCTCATAATTTCACCTATCCGCGCGCTCTAATCTGTGTCGTTTTAGGAGTGTGCAAAAATACGCAAAATTTCATTCAAACATAAATTATCTGAACTACAAAAAAACTAATATTCATCGCCTTACAGGCTGTAATTCAGGTTTACAGACCATCTGTAGTTGGCTTCAACCCTGCCTCCTGTAAGGTTTTGAGCTATTGGCAACATCCCATTTACCCCTACCGAAAATCTACCTGTACCGGCCTCAAGACCTACCTTTCCAAAAAGGACATCACCTTTGGTGTCAGGGACATCTTCATCAAACTGTTTATTGGTTGCATATACTTCTCCTGCTAACCCCGCCTGGGGTACAAAAGTGAATTTTGAACCTTCAAAAACATAGAATAATGTACCTGAATAATTGAACTGGTTACCAAACCTGTAATGATCCTCGTTTTCGGTTTTATAGATATAATTTACCGTTGCATTCAGTCCAAGATCTTTATGCCTGATAACATATTCTGCTGCCAGCAGGTAATCCCAGCTTCCTGTACCCACTTGAAAGCTCGGATTAACCGTTCCTTTATTGTCGGCATCATATTTACCGGTAGGCGCTTTTACACCACCACCAAGTTGAAGTGTATGTACAAACAGTGTACTGTCAGTCATTGTCTGGTATACGGTATACATGCCCAGCACTGTTATATCGCCGAGCCCATCAATGGTCTGTTCACCTGTAGACAATTGCCTGTTATGAAAATGATAAGGCAGCTGCGCAGAAACCTGGAAATTCTTAAACACTGGAATTCTTGCCCACACCTGTACAGTATTAAAATTTTCGTCGATCCACGGTGAGTTATTAAAAATACCGTCACGGCTGGTATAACTCTGGTTAACATACCTTAACCCAACGAAATTCTTATTAAGCATGGAACTAAAACCCATACCCCCTCCACTTGCAGAACATCCGCAGGCATCGCAGTCGTAAAGCATCTTTTTAAAGTTAGGTGGTGGCGTACCTGCAAAACTAAACTTGCAGGCCATTAATAGCACTATCATATATTTTTTCATTTTTTAAGTCTTGTAATAGAATAATGGATTTTTAATAAAATCGTCATCGGTAAGCGTCTTGATAAAAGCAATCACAGCTGACTTTTCATCTTCTGAAAGCGACAACCCTAATACCCCGTTTTGATTCAGTATTGGATCGAGCGTAGCCGAATCTTTAACGCCTGAAGAGTAAAAATTCAGCACTGATTCCAAACTGCCAAAACGGCCATCATGCATATAAGGAGCGGTTAACGCAGCATTACGCAGGCTTGGTACTTTAAACTTATAACGGTCTGCAGGAAAACCGGTAACCACTTCCCTGCCCTTATCATCAAGGTTAGGATTTGGCGGCAGCCCATTATTCCTGAAGGCACTGTCTGTAAACAAATCCGTTTTATGGCATGACGCACATTTTTGCGAAAAGACCTGCATTCCCTGCAACTCCTGAGCGGTCATTGCACCTCCCTGTTCATTACGCACATACTTATCGTATCTTGAATTTGCCGATACCATCATGGTCATGAATTGCCCAAGCGCTTTCAGTGTATTTCCGGTCGAAACCTTTCCATCTTCAAACGCTTCTTTAAATAGCTTTACATAAACAGCATCTTTACTAAGTTTTGCCGTGATTCCTTCCATTGTTTCTGCCATTTCAACAGGGTTGTGTATAGGCACAATGGAGAGCATCTCCATATTGTTTGATGCCCCGTCGTAGAAATACTCGTTTAAAAAAGCCAGATTTTGTATCGCGGGAGCATTCCTTATACCTATCCGGTCATTGATACCGTGGCTTAAGTCGTGTCCGTGATGTGTAAATGCATACCCCTGCTCATGGCAAAATGAGCAGGATATGGTGCCATCGGAAGAGAGCCTTCCGTCATAAAATAATTTACGGCCAAGCTCAAAGCCTCTTTCTGTAGGATAGTTGAGTTCAATATTCTGCACCGCTGCGGGAAAGTTTGAAGGAACTGTAAAGTTCATTCGCTTATCTACATAGGTATAATCATTATTATCATCGCTGCATGATAAAAGGCCGAGCGATAGCATCATAAACAGAACACTTTTTCCAAAAAGACACATAAATTTATTCATCATGTTCTCCGCCAGCTCCGTTATGAACATGGTCTACCTCAAACATCTTAAGAGAGTTATTGGCAATATCTATAAGATTCTGCCCTCCCATTATAGCGCTCGATGTTCCTGCCGGGTTCAGGTTATCCTTTAGCCTTATTTTTGTATCGCCATCCAGCAGCACATTCACGTTAGTTTTAAGGTGTATACTTGGCTTATCGCCCTGCCTTATACGTGCCGTCGTCGGCAGGTTAAGGGTAACCTCTCTGTAATTATCTGTAGCGGTGTTGCTTCCCTGATGTACCTGAAATTCTTTTGAGCCATCTACTCCTGGAGCTGTAAATGTTCCTTCAAAAAGGATGAACTTATACCCGGTACTCCATGTCCATACCATTTCGTACTGTGAAGCAAGATCCCAAAAGCTTTGCTGGGCTGTCTCTCCCTGAAGGTATCGTTCCTGGTCTACGCCAATACCAAACCTCACTTTTTTATAATCTCCAGCCGGAATGTTATGAAGATCTACCGTTTTTCGGCCGTCTGCCTCACTAATTACAAAATAACTTTCGTTTTTAGGATATGTAAATTCCGAACCGTCTTCTTTTATAAAAACGATATTACTCACAATGTAATTAAGTTTGTTTATAGTAAGTGTCTCTCCATTAGAATTAGTATAAGATGTGCCCAATACCAAGGCATCGCCTGCAACACCATTGTCAAAATACAACTCGGCGTTTCCGGTTGTACCATCTACAGGCCTAGTGCTTTCATCGTCATTACTACATGATACAAAAAGTGTGGCCGCTGAAAGTACAGCTGCAAAATATTTAGATTGAAATTTCATTGATTTATTTTTTAAAGTATACGTTTATATTGCCGGAGACAAGGGTTTCCGGATAATTTTGGACACAAAATGCCCTATCATGCAGTTTTAATGCATAACATAGTACTAACTTTAAGAAATATAGAGAGGAGGATGAAAAATTGAAACCGTATCGCTGTGCGTATACAGGTTGTTGTAAATGGTTTCGTTTTTCACTACTGGAAATGTAGCCGGTCGTGAAAAACTGAATGAATAAAATGCCTCGCAAATTAAAACTTCTGCATCATGCTGAAGTGATTTCCTCTCAGAATCCTGCTTTTGCTGTTCTGCCGCTTTTGCAAGTTCCTTCATAAGGTGACACTTACCATTGCAGTGCATTTGAGGTTTTGCTTTGTTAACGCATAATTCATTAACGATATAATCATAATTAACAATGTAATCTAAAACCGGGAGCACCGGCTTTACCAACATGAATATTACGATTATGAATATACCTTTTTTCACGAGGCAAATGTAAGTACCGATTCCCGTTAAAAAAAATAACCCTTAAACATTTTTATGCAACGGGAAACAAATCAGGCTATTGAAAAAAATGAGATGAAAAGACAAAAATCATAACAGAAGATATTTTTTTTGTGTAAAGTTTTGAGTTAATACTCAAATTAATTAGATTTGAGAAAATTAAACATAAACACTAAACTTACAAATTTTAAATCATGAAGAAAATAATTACTCTTTTTGTAATGTTGCTTGCGTTTGGTGCGACGGCAAATGCACAACAAAAATCGGCTGAAAAAACAGCTAAACAGGCAGAATACGCTAAAGCCAAAACTGGTTTTAACGAAGCTGCGACTAAAGACGTCGCTACTTTATCTGAATTTGTAAAACTTACATCAGAACAGAAAGTAAAACTTCAGTCAATCTTTGCTGAAAAACACAATCTTCACGCTCAAAACCTAAGCGACCAGCGTAAGTCTATCGCTAAACAAAGCATTGAAGCTTCTTTCAAATCTACACTTACACCAGATCAATTATCTAAAGTGGAAGGCAATACGCAATTAATGCAGACACTTCTAACGATCTAATTTAATTAGAACAAATGACTAGTCCTAAAATAGGTTGACTATTTTTGATTATACAAATTTGGTAAAAGTTCAGGCATTTTCAAGATGTCT
>NZ_JAWLIK010000014.1:0-101688 GCF_033042555.1 Flavobacterium sp. DG1-102-2 | reverse complement strand
TCAGACATCTTGAAAATGCCTGAACTTTTACCAAATTTGTATAATCAAAAATAGTCAACCTATTTTAGGACTAGTCATTAATATATTTGATTAAAATCTGTCGCATGCTAATACAATTCAAAGAACAGCAAATTGGTAATTTTATAGTTCCTTCATTCACGCTATCTGAGGGTGAGCTTGTCGTCATTAAACTTCCTGAGGGACAGGATTTATTTGATATGACAAGGGAACTGAATTCTATTCTCACTAATATAGGAAATACCGAAGTTGCAGTTGTCGACATTCCTTTAAAATATGCCGGTCATTTTTTAAAGCTTCATTCTTTCTTAGAGACCTTGTTTCCAACCACAGTTGGAAAATGGTTCAGAAAAAATGCTAACCAGAAAAACTCGGTTTTTAATAAAGTATATAACGACTTTGATTGGCTTACGCCTAAAACCAAACTAATTAAAATACCCCGTACTCCTCTGCGAATGATTTCTATATATTCAACATTATCATGGACAACCAATATAGTTTTTGATCTTGTAGGCGTTGACCCGGCTGGAGGGCAAAAGATATACGCAATGGTAAAAGAAGTTGTAAAAAATGGAGGAGCGGCAATATTATATGACCGTTGTTATGAATTTAAAAACGATTGCACATTATTTATAGAAGCACAACCAATTGCAAGTAACCAAATATAATTCTGACTATAATTTCCAGCATCCCTTTCACCATTTTTTACATCACATTATACCGTATGTAAAGTTTGTGTTTCTTAGAAAATTAGATTAATTTTGCACACTCAACACGTAACTACAATTGTAATGATTCATTTCTTCGGAAACCAGACGAATACGGTTTTTGCAGTACAATCGCAAAACGAGCTATCAGCAGAAGACATTTCAAAACTTAACTGGCTTTTTGGTAACGCACATAAGATAGAAAAATCCGCCCTGACGGATTTTTTTGTTGGGCCACGCGCTACCATGATCACTCCCTGGAGTACCAATGCTGTAGAGATTACCCAGAACATGGGCATCAGCGGTATCATCAGGATTGAGGAGTTTGTAAAATCTACCGAAGAGGCAACGGATTTTGATCCTATGCTTTCGCAGAAATACAACGGGCTTAACCAGGAAATCTACACTATAAACATACAGCCTGAACCTATCCTTGAAGTTAGCGATATTGCTGCCTTTAACGAGAAAGAAGGCCTGGCGCTTAGCAGCGACGAGGTAGAATACCTTGAGAACCTTGCCACGAAACTAGGCAGGAAATTGACCGACTCTGAAGTATTCGGTTTCTCTCAGGTAAACTCTGAGCACTGCCGTCATAAAATATTCAACGGTACATTTGTTATAGATGGCGAAGAAAAACCTTCTTCTCTATTTAAACTTATCAAAAAGACATCGCAGGAAAACCCTAACGATATCGTATCGGCTTACAAAGACAACGTAGCTTTTGTAAAAGGCCCTCGCGTACAGCAGTTTGCTCCTAAAACAGCCGATAAGCCTGATTACTATCAGGTAACAGAATTTGATTCGGTTATCTCTATAAAAGCTGAAACACACAACTTCCCTACTACGGTAGAGCCTTTTAATGGCGCTGCAACAGGTAGTGGCGGTGAGATTCGTGACAGGCTTGCAGGCGGACAGGGTTCGCTTCCATTAGCAGGTACAGCTGTCTATATGACATCGTACTCAAGACTTGAAGAAAACCGCCCTTGGGAAGCAGGTATGGATGAGCGTAAATGGCTTTACCAAACCCCAATGGACATCCTTATAAAAGCATCTAACGGTGCGTCTGACTTTGGTAACAAATTCGGGCAGCCGCTTATTACGGGTTCGGTACTTACTTTTGAGCACGAAGAAGATGCCCGAAAACTTGGTTTCGATAAAGTTATCATGCTTGCAGGTGGTATCGGTTATGGTAAAGAAAGCCAGGCTAAAAAACTAAAACCACAGGTTGGCGATAAAGTAGTTATACTTGGTGGTGAAAACTACCGTATTGGTATGGGTGGTGCAGCAGTATCATCTGCCGATACAGGTGCTTTCAGTTCAGGTATTGAGCTTAATGCTATTCAGCGTTCTAACCCTGAGATGCAAAAACGTGCTGCTAATGCCGTTCGCGGACTGGTAGAAAGCGAAAACAACCCAATCGTTTCTATTCACGATCACGGTGCAGGAGGCCACTTAAACTGCCTTTCTGAACTTGTGGAGGAAACAGGGGGAAAAATAGACCTTGACAAACTGCCGGTGGGTGACCCTACCCTTTCGGCTAAAGAAATAATAGGCAACGAGTCGCAGGAGCGTATGGGACTTGTGATTGGCCAAAAAGACATCGATACACTTCAGCGCATTGCAGATCGTGAGCGTTCGCCAATGTATGAAGTAGGCGATGTTACAGGTGACCACAGGTTTACATTTGAGTCGGCTACTACAGGTGCCAAACCAATGGATTTTGCCCTTGAAGATATGTTTGGCTCTTCGCCAAAAACCATCATGGCAGATAAAAGCGTTGCTGTAAACTATGCTAACCCTGACTATTCTCAGGATAAGATACACACATACTTAAACCAGGTACTGCAGCTTGAAGCTGTTGCCTGTAAAGACTGGTTAACCAATAAGGTTGACCGTTGTGTAGGTGGTAAAGTAGCTAAACAGCAAACTGCCGGACCTATCCAGCTTCCGCTAAACAACGTAGGTGTTATGGCACTTGACTATGCAGGTAAAGAGGGTATCGCAACAACTATAGGCCACTCGCCTGTCGCTGCACTTGTAGATCCTGCTGCGGGAAGCCGTACTGCCATTGCAGAGTCGTTGAGCAACATCATCTGGGCGCCAATGAAAGACGGACTTAAAAGTGTTTCGCTTTCGGCTAACTGGATGTGGGCTTGTAAAAACGAAGGTGAAGACGCAAGGCTTTACGAAGCTGTTGAGGCTTGTTCTGAATTTGCTATCGAACTAGGCATTAACATCCCAACCGGTAAAGATTCATTATCTATGAAACAAAAATACCCTGATGCAAATGTAATCGCTCCGGGTACTGTAATTATATCGGCTGCAGGTAACTGTAACGACATCTCTAAAGTTGTTGAGCCTGTACTTAAAAAGAATGGCGGCAACATTTACCACATCAATCTTTCGGGCGATGCGTACAAACTTGGCGGATCGTCTTTTGCACAGGTGCTGAACAAAGTAGGTAATGATGTACCTACTATTAAAGATGCAGCTTCTTTTAAAAATACATTCAACGTTATCCAGGATCTTATCAAAGCGGGTAAAATTGCTGCAGGCCATGACATAGGCAGCGGCGGACTTATTACTACCCTGCTTGAAATGAGTTTCCCTCAGGTTAACCTTGGCGCTGAATATGACCTTACAGGCCTTAACGAGGCAGATACGGTTAAAACTTTATTCGCTGAAAACATTGCTATCGTTATACAGGCAGATGATTCTGTAGAAGCAGAACTTACTAAGAATAATGTAGCGTTCACAAAAATAGGTCAGCCAAAAGAAGGTGGAACCATTACTATCAAAAACGGTGATGCCAACCTTACTTTTGATGTTGCCGAAACAAGGGATACCTGGTTTAAGACTTCTTTCCTTTTAGATCAGAAACAAAGTGGCAAACAAAAAGCACAGGAGCGTTTTGACAACTACAAGAACCAACCGCTTCAGTATACTTTCCCTGCTCATTTTGACGGTAAGAAAGTGGCTATTGATGCATCTAAACCAAGGCCAAAGGCTGCTATTATCCGTGAGAAGGGTTCTAACTCTGAACGTGAAATGGCAAACGCTATGTACCTTGCCGGTTTTGATGTAAAAGACGTACACATGACAGACCTTATCTCAGGCCGTGAAACACTTGAAGATATTCAGTTCATAGGCGCTGTAGGTGGTTTTTCTAACTCAGATGTTCTCGGTTCGGCTAAAGGCTGGGCTGGTGCTTTCCTTTATAACGAAAAGGCTAAAGCTGCGCTTGACAATTTCTTTAAAAGGGAAGATACTCTATCTGTAGGTATCTGTAACGGATGCCAGCTGTTTGTAGAGCTTGAGCTTATAAACCCTGACCACGAAGAAAAACCTAAGATGCTTCATAACGACAGCCACAAACACGAAAGCGGATTCACTTCTGTAAAGGTACAGGAGAACAATTCGGTGATGCTTTCTACGTTAGCCGGCAGCACACTGGGTGTATGGATCTCTCACGGCGAAGGTAAATTTAACCTGCCATACAGCGAAGACCGTTACAACGTAGTGGCTAAATATGGTTACGAAGGATATCCTGCAAACCCTAACGGTTCTCACTTTGACATTGCAATGATGGCAAGCGATAATGGCCGCCACCTGGTTATGATGCCGCACATTGAGCGCTCTATGTTCCAGTGGAACTGGGCCTACTACCCTGAAGGCCGCACTGACGAGGTTTCGCCATGGCACGAAGCGTTTGTTAATGCACGCAAGTGGATTGAGCAACGATAATTTGTTGATATGGTAATTTGATGATTTGAAAATTACGACACTATAAAGCTAACGCCCTGCAGCAATGTGGGGCGTTTTTATATATTTACATCAAATTTTAAACATGACTTTAAAAAAATTAATATCAATAAAATTTGTAGTAATAATTGCAGCTGCATTTATAGGCTATACCCTGTTTACTAAGGCGACAAATGACAGCAATAGGAACGATGTTTCAATATTAGTGTTTTTTACAATCGTTTTTTCTACAGTAGTAAATATTCTCAATAATAAAATTGATGCGGTAAAAAGAGAGATTAAAGATACAGGGGATATTTTATAAAAATATTCTGTTTAATACATTACAACTGAAAACAGCAAAACAAATACTAATCATTATCCTCAATATAGCAGTGCCATATTTACTGGTTTTAGTCACTGTATTTATACAATTCAGTATTTACGGATCTGGCACAGTTGGTGATATGGCATACAAAAGCGAAAAAATATACTGGTTAGGTGCTTATGCCCTCTTCGGTGGTATACATTTAATAGTGCTTACCGGTTATTTAAAACATATAGATTTGCTATGCGTATTGCCACATACATTATTTTAATTGCTGTATATATTTATTGCTTATCACATTTTTAGCATATCGATAAAAACATTTATCCTAAACCCTTACAGCGCTATTTTCAATCCGTGCAGGTAAAGTAAAACATTATATAAAACAAAAGTAATAGCATTTTAGAATCGCCGGGAATCGAACCCGGGGCTGAACAGGAACGCCCCACATCACTGTGAGGCGTTTATCATTTATGTCATCTTTTCATTACGATAAATGCTTTTTATTTATTGGCAGCCAAAACATAACTATGAAGGTTAGGATAAAAAACATGCTTACGACTGCACTTACTATCACGATAGAAGAAGCCATAGTGTTTGATAAGCTTCCAAGTTGGTCTGAAACGGTAAACGTTGAATAAATTGCCGACCCTAAGCTTATAACAGCTGCTACAGTGTAGATATACAGCCCGTTAAGCTTTTTCTTAAGCATTAGTGATGCACCCGTTATTTTTCCTAAGGCTACAACTACCCCTATAACGTAAGTATATGCCGGAACAATTATACCTAAGGTATGATCTGGTTTTTTAACCAAATTAAAAACCACGCTGATAAGGCTGATACCTGCTCCCGCTATTGTCAGGATACACAATACTTTAAGAAAAGTGGAGTTTGCTGGTGGCGACGCATCAAAATCGTCAAATCCTTTAACTTCGGTTTGTTCGCTATTGCAAACATGGCAGTAGGTCGCATCGGCAGTAAGGGTGTTACTGCATCGGGTACATGGTTTCATGGTAGTTGGTTTAAATTGGTTGGTAAATATAAGAATTCCCTCAAATTACACAAAGGGCTAACGTGAGAATACGCTACCATCTTAAACTTTGAAACTATTGTTTCGCCCTGATAAACTTAGCCACATCTACCATCGGGGCAACCCAAATATCTTTTTCGTTTTTCTTAAGGTAGTCCAGCAATTTCCTGTGCTCTTCAAGTTCGATATTGAGCGAATGTTCCCCTCCAACCCCGTGAAAAATAAAAACTACAAACGAACCTTTTTCCTCTGCCTTCTCCACTTTTGCGATCATTTGTTCGGCCGTACTGTTTATCTCAACGAAGCCGGTAATATTATCAAGATTAACTTCTTTGATTGACGGATAAGCAGGTTCTCCATTCCTTGCTCCCACGAATTCATTTTTTACCTGAGTGTAAAAAAACTCATTACCTATTTTCGTATCGCCGCAAGGATAAGCAAATGTTCGCTCGGATTTGCCATCAATCGCTTTTAGCAAAGCATTAGTTGCCCTGATTTCATTAACGGCACGCGCCACGGTATATTTAGAAAGGTCGGTTTCAGCACCCACCCATCCCCTGTCCGGCAGGGTTGCATCGCATGGATGGTTCAGGGTATGATTGCCCAGTTCGTGGCCTTTTTTTGCCGCTTTGCGCCATTCCTCAATTCTGTTACCAACGTTAGGCGAAGCGCCTATAAGGTAAAAAGTTCCTTTAAAGTTATACTTGTCAAGCATCGGGACGACCTTATCGAGATGTATATTTAGGGCATCGTCATAAGTAAGTACAACAGCACATTTCTTACTGTTCCAGTTTCGTTGGGTTTGGGCAAAGGACATAAAGGAGCAGGCAAAAAATGCTGTAAACAAAGTGATTTTAAAGTATCTGATTGACATATTTTAGGTATTAAATAGTAAAAGTAAAACATTATTTTCAAAACTATGCTGGTGAAAAGCCTAAGGTATTTTTTCGCCTCCTACACTATTGAGATTTAAAAACCACATTTGAATTTATGGGGTATCTCAGCGAGCTAATCCCGATTGCCAAAAACGCAGAGGTCAGACTTTATTTCTTAGACCCTATAAAAAATATAGCAACTATAACCCCTTATATCAAACCCACCTCTATTAAGATTTATCGGTATTTTTGCAATGCTAAAAATACGGCTCCAACTCCCTTTGACTTAATTTGCTCCCACACAATTACCTCAAGTCAGCTGTCCGTTGCTTAGCAATAACCGAATAAATAATTTAATTCTTTACCTATTACCGTGAAACAACCATTACTACTGGTTGTACTATCTTTTTGTATTTTTTCACAGTACACCATTGCCCAGGGAGTGGCAACAGAACCTGAAAAATACACCGCACACAACAAAGGAAAATTCTACTTCTATTGGGGAGGCAACCGAGAATCTTACACCAGATCTGATATTCATTTTAAAGGAGAGGGCTACGATTTTACAGTCCAAAATGCCAAAGCCGACGATAAGCCCAAAGGCTGGAACATAGATTACATCAACCCTTCAAGATTGACGATTCCACAGACCAATTTCAGGATTGGCTATTTTATTTCAGACCATTACAATATTTCATTAGGTTTCGACCACATGAAATATGTAATGAGAACAGGACAGACTGCCAATATTGACGGTACGATCAACCTGCCTGAAGGTCATCCCGGTTATGTGTACAACGGAACATATAAGGGAACGCCTACAGTGCTTACCGAGGATTTTCTTGATTTTGAGCATACCGACGGACTCAATTACCTGAACACCGAATTTAATCGTGTAGACGATATCTCTAAACTTTTCTGCATAGCCAATACCGACATCTTTCAGGTTAATATTACCGAAGGCGTAGGTGCCGGGATTCTTTATCCAAGAACTAATGCAAAAGTACTTGGCATGAAGCGTAACGACGAATTTCACGTTGCAGGTTTTGGTGTATCTGCAAAAGCGGGTATCAACCTCACCTTTCTCAAGTACTTTTTTGTTACGGGAGAGATTAAAGGCGGATATATAGATATGTATGACGTTCGCACAACACACAAGGGGCCTGACAGGGCAGATCATCGTTTTGGATTTTTACAAAGGGTTATCGCTTTTGGAGGAATCTTCAGGATATAGATATTTTTTATTATAAAGATGAAAGCCGCTTTTAAGCGGCTTTTTACAATTGTAAACTAATTTCATGTAACTTCGTGTTAACATAAACGACATAACATGAAACTAAAAACAACACTTTGTTTGCTCTTACTGATTGGGCTTACCCTGACAGCAACAAGTTGCAGCACTTCTGTAAGAACAGGTACCCCGGTAAAATCTAAGCCAATTCCTCCTGGACAGGCTAAAAAAATGAATGGCGACAAGAGTGCAAAAAAATATGCCCCGGGTCAAAACAAATCAAAATAATAAATATTCCAAATGTCTTCTGATTGAAGGCATTTTTCAATTCATTGAAATTTGATTAGGTCAAAAATCCATCTAAAAGCCTTTTTAAGATGAAAGGAATAAGATACCCAAAAACCTATAATAAACTCCGTGATAACAGAATTATAATTTTAGTAATTTATTTTTTAATAATTTATAACTTTAGGCATACATATATATTTTTTTCATAATTTGCAGGAACAAACACTACAAATAACTATGACAACTATAACACGCCTGTTTGATTTTCCTTACCATCAGCTGGAAAAATACAACCTGCCTGATGCACTGGTTACTAAATATGGAAACGAGTGGGTAAAAACCTCAACTCAGGAATATATTGATAAGTCTAACGCTTTTTCGCGTGGGCTGCTTCGCCTTGGTGTCAAGAAAAATGACAGGATTGCCGTTATATCGTCTAACAACAGGACCGAGTGGCATGTATGCGATATTGGCATATTACAGACCGGCGCACAAAACGTACCGGTATATCCTACCATAAGCGAAGAAGATTTTGAATACATACTAAATCATTCTGAAGCACTATATTGTATAGTGTCTGATGAGGAATTATATAAAAAAATAGAATCGGTAAGGGCAAAAGTTCCTAAACTCAAGGAAATATATTCGTTTAACGAAGTGAGCGGCTGCAAGAACTGGAGTGAGATATTGGAGCTTGGTAAAGACACGTCTAACCAAAGCGACGTTGATGCGCTTAAAAATGCAATTACAGAAGACGAACTCGCAACTGTTATTTACACATCGGGTACAACAGGAAGGCCAAAAGGCGTTATGCTTTCGCATAAAAACATTGTTTCTGACGTGTTAATGAGCGGCGACAGGGTTCCGTTTGAGGCCGGAAACAGTAAAGCGCTGAGCTTTTTACCGATATGCCACATCTATGAAAGGATGATATTATATTTATACCAGTACTATGGTGTATCTACGTATTTTGCAGAATCTATAGAAAAAGTAAGTGACAACATAAAAGAAACCAAACCGTTTGTTATTACTGCGGTTCCTCGCCTTCTTGAGAAGGTATATGACAAGATAATTGCTAAAGGTGCCGACCTTACAGGCATAAAACGAAAACTCTTCTTTTGGGCGGTAGATGTAGGCCATGAATATGAGCCTAATGGTGCTAACGGTCCGTGGTATGGCTTTAAGCTTTGGCTTGCCCGCAAGCTTATCTTCTCTAAATGGAAGGCAGGGCTTGGCGGTAACCTTGGACTTATGGTTTCCGGTAGCGCGGCTATACAGCCAAGGCTTGCCAGGGTATTTGCAGCAGCAGGAATTCCTGTTATGGAAGGTTACGGACTTACCGAAACGTCACCTGTTATCGCTGTGAATGACGAACGCAACAGGGGCTTTAAGATTGGCACCGTTGGCAAACCGTTAAAAGGTGTCGAAGTAAAGATTGCTGAAGACGGCGAAATCCTTTGCAAAGGTCCTAACGTAATGATGGGCTACCTTAACGATCCTGAAAAAACTGCCGAGGTTATCACTGATGGCTATTTTCATACTGGAGACATAGGCCTTATTGACGATGAAGGCTTCCTGAAAATTACCGACAGGAAAAAAGAAATGTTCAAGACATCTGGCGGTAAATATATTGCTCCGCAGCTTATAGAGAATGCCATGAAACAGTCGCGCTTTATTGAGCAGATCATGGTTATTGGCGATGGCGAGAAAATGCCTGCAGCCTTTATTCAGCCCGACTTTGAGTTTGTAAAACAATGGGCATCACGTAAAGGCCTTAGCCTGAGCAGTAACGAAGATATTGCCGACAGCAAAGAGGTACACGACAGGGTTCAGGAAGAAGTTGAAGAAATCAACAAAAAATTCGGCCACTGGGAACAGGTAAAGAAATTTGAGATTACCCCTGACATTTGGAGTGTAGACGGCGGCGAAATGACCCCTACTCTTAAACTAAAACGTAAAGCGATTAAAGAAAAGTACCAGAAACTGTATGACAAGATATACAGGGACGGCGCAACCGATAAAGAAAAATAAGAAATGACTCTCCGCCACGGCGGAGAGTTTTTTTAGTAGTGTAATGAGCAACGATAGCAACGATCAATTTTATTCTGAACTTGAAGTCAACAG
Organism: Flavobacterium sp. DG1-102-2; assembly: GCF_033042555.1. Taxonomy (NCBI): domain Bacteria; kingdom Pseudomonadati; phylum Bacteroidota; class Flavobacteriia; order Flavobacteriales; family Flavobacteriaceae; genus Flavobacterium; species Flavobacterium sp. DG1-102-2. The sequence continues at coordinate 91,346 of NZ_JAWLIK010000014.1, read as the reverse complement.
GATTCCCCTGTGTGAACTGCTGTCAGGTACACAATTGTTTGCTGCCATCCCTGAAGACTGGCATGTTATCATTACCGATATTAAAGGCTCAACTCAGGCAGTACTGAGCGGAAGCCATCAGGACGTTAACCTCATCGCGGCCGGCAGTATCGTTACGGTGCTTAATATTGCTTTTAGCATGAATGTTACCGTTCCGTTTTTCTTTGGCGGTGATGGCGCCACGTTTATAGTCCCCACTTCTCTTATTGACAAAGTCATGCAGGCGCTGGTCTCTTACAGGGCGAATACACTTGCCAACTTTAACCTCAACCTGCGCACAGGTTCTGTAACTGTTGCTGACATTTATTCCAACGGACACGAAATAAGAATTGCTAAATTCAGCAGTTCTGAACATTTTTCCATCCCGATTGTGTTAGGCGGTGGACTGGATTATGCCGAAAAGATAATTAAAGGCGAAGACTACTTGGTTACAGACCACGAGCCACAGGTTGAAGAATTAGACCTTACCGGTATGCAGTGCCGTTGGGATACTATACCGCCCCCGCAAAACAAGCAGGAAATTGTGACGTTGCTCGTTATCGCCAGAGATGTAAATAAGCAAGCTGAAGCCTTTAAGAAGATACTCCAAAAACTGGACGAACTTTATGGTACACAAGAGGCACGCCAGCCAATATCTATTGCGAGGCTCAAACTAAAGACAACCTTCAGGAGGCTGGGTTTGGAAATGCGCGTACAACTGGGGCGCATAAAATGGCCGGAGCTGATTAAAAACTGGCTGGTAACCTTTTCATGGTATCTGTACTTTAGTACCAATAAAGGCAAAAGCTACCTGAAAAGCATCGTAGAAATGTCTGACACGCTGGTAATAGACGGAAAGATAAACACCGTAATTACGGGAACAGCGGCACAAAGGGCAAAAATGCAAAAACTATTAGATGAAATGGAAAATAACGGGGATATAGTATATGGCCTGCACATTAGCAGTGCATCGGTAATGTCGTGTTATGTACGAAATCTTGAAGACGACCACATACACTTTGTAGATGGTTCGGATGGTGGCTATACCCAAGCCGCAAGAGTACTCAAGGCAAAACTGAAAAACTAACAGAATTTCTTTACCTTTATCAATAAACTTCCGGAATAATGAAATCTTCTTCAATATCAAAACCATTACTGCTTATTGCATTATTTATCATAGTAATATCATTTTGGATAACGGTTAATACGTTTGATGTTTACACTTATCCCGTAACAGGTGCCCTCTTTGAGTTACTGAGCATACCAATGCTTTTAATGCTCGCAGGCATTCCGCTAGCTTCCCTTTTCTTTTGGTACAAAGACAAGTTCAGCGTCAAATCGTTGTTTCTGTATATTGGAATTATAACTCCTGCTTTGACTATTATTCTCTTTGATTATTTTTTTTAGTAACCGGCAGCACCGCGAATATTCAATTACATACGGTTTTTGATTTTAGTATCTTCGCGCTACCATTAAATGCCTTATGACTACCGATAATTACGATACAATATCAGAACTTTCTCCTAAAGACAGGTACGACTATTTTATAAACAAGATTGCCGACAATCAGGAACTTTGGACATTAATTGATCCCGATGGCGTATTTGCTTTATTTGAAGTGAACAACACTACCGTTATCTCATTATGGTGTGATGAAGCCCATATAGAAAGCAACCTTACTCCTGACTGGGCAGACTGTATTCCGTTTAAATTAGACATTGATGCCTTGCAGGATATTCTTATACCGATCGTAAGGCAGAACAATTACGGTATTAATGTATTCCCTGTAGACAGCAGGATTGGGTGTGTAGTTACATTAAGTGAGTTTGTTATCGATATCAATCGGTATTTGTAAATCTTTAAGGTACTTCTTAAGATAAATATCATCCTGAAAATACTACAAATTTATATTCTGGAAAAATATACTTTTGTACCCGCCAACTCAAACAAACATGAAAAAAATTTTAATGCTGCTTTTTACTGCGCCACTATTTGTTAACTGCAGCTCTACTGATGTGCTGACAAATAATGAAATAGAGTCTGCTTTGCGAAAATCGTTTCAGGTAAAAAGTGACAGTATTGCCATGGCGGTACGAACAAACGAGAATAGTACCTATTATGTTTTAGGTTCAGAGGATTTTTACGCACATCTCAGCAAGAAAACAAAACCCTTAAAAGACATATACTGGAGTCCAAAGATACAGTCTGAGGTAGTAGTTATGGACGAGTTTCATGTCACTCAGGACGGTATTAAAAATCATGAACTGCATTCTGATAAAAATGGCTATACGCTGCATTTTGCCAATACACAAAAAGAGTCTTATGTTTCAATCCTGAAAGTACATGCTAATGAACAGCAGCACTATCTGCTGGCTGTAGTGTATGGCCTTACCGGAAAAAAATGGAAGATAGATAAGGTAGTGCCTGTACGCTATTCTTTCTTTGGATATAGCGCTGACGATATGTATGAATTAGCAAAAGAAAAAGAAGCTAAGGGATTTACTGTTGATGCATTTGTATTTGCTAATGGCGCGCTCAACTTAATTATTAACGGCGGAAAAGACTTTGTTTTCGACGGAGAATCTGAAAAAAAGGATTACCGAAATAAACTGTTTAAACAATTGGAATCCCGCCACGGAAAATTCCCCGTTAATATACAAGACACGAATCCTGCATCTCAGCTACTTGCTTTTGATATGGCTTACTATAAAAAAGGCTTATACACAGCAGTACATTATGGCAGCTGGATTCCTATGGACAATGTACCTGACCTTACTACAGAATATGTAAATGTAAAAGTATACATTCAAGACAATTTTCCTGACCTTGACAGAAGCCAGCCTTATATTTTTTACAGAGCTTTTGCCCAGGTGCCGGGCAGCAATGGCAGATATGGCATGTACGGCTTTCTGGATGAGAACGGTAAGGCAAAATCGCGTAAGAGATAATATCCTAAGTGATAAAAGGCAGTTGGCATCATGTACATTTCAGAAAGAGAAAATTACGTTTCTGAAAATAAGGTATGCCTCACAAACCACGTCCCTACCCGGTACATTTCTCCTAAAGAGACAGAATGATTACCTAACTGTTAAATATGCAACAAAATAACCTCAACTCCTGCTTCGGCGGGAGTTTTTGTTGCCATATTCTTCAAAATATTTTATTATATTTACTATATACACATTAAAAACACTGAGGTTTTTAATTAACGGTAATTTTTTACGAATTTAATATGCGTGCATAATAAACATTTTGTATATTTGAAAAACAATATCCTATGAAAGAGAAAACAATAGACTACGCGCTGAGGGCTACATGGCAGGCAGTTTCAAGAATGTATAACGAAGAAGCCTCAAAGTACGGTGCCAGCATGTCGGTAGGATTTGCTTTACTGTCCATTGATAAAGATAATGGAATACCATCTACAGCACTTGGGCCGCAAATGGGCATGGAGCCTACAAGCCTTACTAGGACATTGAAGTCGATGGAAGAAAAAGGACTAATAGTAAGAAAGAAAAACCCGGTTGACGGCCGTGGCGTATTGATACACCTTACCAAGCTGGGCAAAGAGAAAAGAGAGCTGTCGCGCGACAGGGTGCTTAAGTTTAATGAAGTGGTACGCCAGCATGTTTCTCAGGAAAAACTGGAGAGCTTTATGGAAGTAGCCGATATAATAAATGAGCTGATATCTGAAAAGCTGATATTTAACAACGATAGTAACGAACCAACTGAATAACAAACAAATGCGGAGGTTTTGACGATTTAGCCAGGGCATCCGCCAAACTAAAAAAGAACAAAATAAATGAAACGCACTATTAAGAAGGCTGCCGTAATAGGCTCCGGCATCATGGGATCGGCAATTGCCTGCCATTTTGCAAATATAGGTGTTGAAGTGCTTTTGCTGGACATCCCACCAAGAGAACTTACCGAAGCTGAACAAAAAAAAGGACTTACGCTGGACAACAAAGCTGTAAGGAACAGGATAGTTAACGAACACCTTGCTAACTCCCTCAAATCCAAACCCTCTCCTATTTACCACCAAAAGTTTGCCGAAAGGATTAAAACAGGTAATACCGAAGACGATATGGCAAAAATTGCCGACGTAGACTGGATTATCGAAGTTGTTGTAGAAAGGCTTGACATTAAGCAGAAAGTTTTTGAACAGGTAGAAAAATACCGTAAACCCGGAACGCTTATCACATCAAACACTTCGGGTATTCCTATCAACTTTATGAGCGAAGGCCGCAGCGAAGATTTCCAGAAACACTTTTGTGGTACTCACTTCTTTAACCCGCCACGCTACTTAAAACTTTTTGAAATTATACCAGGTCCGCAAACTTCTACTGAAGTATTGGACTTCCTAAATAACTACGGGGAGAAATTTTTAGGCAAAACAACTGTTGTTGCAAAAGATACTCCTGCCTTTATAGGCAACCGTATAGGTATTTACGGAATCATGAGCCTTTTCCACCAGGTGAAGGAAATGGGCCTTACGGTAGAAGAAGTAGATAAACTTACAGGTCCGGTTATTGGCCGCCCTAAGTCGGCTACCTTCCGTACCGTAGATGTTGTTGGCCTTGATACCCTTGTACACGTTGCCAACGGTATTTATGAGAACTGCCCTAACGACGAAGTACACGAACTGTTCAAGCTTCCCGGCTTTATCGATACAATGATGACCAACAAATGGCTTGGCAGTAAATCTGGACAGGGATTCTACAAAAAAGTAGACAAAGACATTCTTACCCTTGACCTTGATACCTTAGAATACCGTCCGGGTAAAAAGGCATCATTCGCTACACTGGAACTTACCAAAACGATAGAAAACCCTATAGATCGCTTTAAAGTGCTTATTAAAGGTACTGATAAAGCAGGAGAATTTTATCGCAAGAACTTTGCAGGTATGTTCTCTTATGTCTCTAACCGCGTTCCTGAAATTACAGACGACCTTTATAAAATAGACGATGCCATGAAAGCCGGTTTTGGCTGGGAGAATGGCCCGTTTGAAATTTGGAATGCTGTAGGCGTAGAAAAAGGGCTTGAGCTTATACAGGCCGAAGGCCTTACTGTTGCACCGTGGGTTAGCGAAATGCTTTCCAGCGGAAGCAAAAGCTTTTACTCCCTTAAAGAGGGTGTTAAATACTACTACGACCTTAAATCAAAATCGCAGATCAAAATTCCGGGGCAGGATGCATTCATTATCCTGGATAACATCCGTGAAACGAAAAAAATATGGAGCAACAGCGATGCAATCATCCAGGATCTGGGCGATGGTATCATCAACCTGGAGTTCCGCTCAAAAATGAATACTATAGGCGGCGGTGTGCTTCAGGGCATTAACAAAGCCATAGACCTTGCCGAAAAAGAATATGACGGACTCGTTATAGGCAATCAGGCAGCCAACTTCTCTGTAGGTGCAAACATCGGGATGATATTCATGATGGCAGTTGAACAGGAATATGATGAGCTTAATATGGCTATCAAAATGTTCCAGGATACAATGATGCGCGTTCGTTATTCTTCTATTCCTGTAGTAGTTGCACCGCACGGTATGACCCTTGGTGGTGGATGCGAAATGAGCATGCACGCCGATAAGGTTGTTGCTGCCGCAGAAACATACATCGGGCTTGTAGAATTTGGCGTTGGGGTTATCCCCGGTGGTGGAGGATCTAAAGAGATGGCTTTAAGGGCATCTGATACCTTCCGTAAAAATGACGTTGAGCTAAACGTGCTGCAGGAGTATTTCCTGACCATTGGTACGGCCAAAGTTTCAACTTCTGCCTACGAGGCGTACGACCTTGGCATCCTTCAGAAAGGAAAAGATGTTATAGTGGTAAATAAAGACAGGCAGATTGCCGAAGCTAAAAAACACGCTAAGTTACTTGCCGAAGCAGGCTATACGCAACCGGTACTCCGTAAAGATGTAAAAGTACTGGGCAAACAGGCACTGGGTATGTTCTTAGTAGGGACTGACAGTATGGAAGCCGGACACTACATTTCTGAGCACGACAAGAAAATTGCTAACAAACTGGCTTATGTTATGGCCGGTGGCGACCTTTCTGAACCTACACTGGTTACTGAGCAGTATCTTCTTGACCTTGAAAGGGAAGCTTTTTTATCGCTTACAGGTGAAAGAAAGACTCTTGAGAGAATTCAGTTTATGCTAACTAAAGGGAAGCCGCTAAGAAATTAAAGCCTCCTAACCCCAAATGGGGAATTAGAGGAAGTAGATTCCGTTCTTGAACTTTTTGCATATAATAATATAAATCCTATTTACCCCTAATAGGAGTTCCCCCTTTGGGGGCTAGGGGGCCAATATGAAAACAGCATATATAGTAAAAGCATACAGAACAGCCGTAGGCAAAGCGCCTAAAGGTGTGTTTCGCTTTAAAAGGCCTGACGAACTGGCCGCTGAAACCATACAGTTCATTATGAATGAACTGCCTGATTTCGACAAAACAAGAATTGACGACGTAATGGTAGGTAACGCCATGCCGGAAGCTGAGCAGGGATTAAACTTTGCACGACTTATCTCTCTTATGGGACTTAAAGTTGATGATGTTCCCGGAGTTACCGTAAACCGTTACTGCGCATCGGGGTTAGAAACTATTGCTATGGCGACTGCAAAAATACAATCAGGCATGGCCGAGTGTATTATTGCCGGAGGTGCTGAAAGCATGAGCTATATTCCAATGGGTGGTTACAAACCGGTACCGGATTACAGAGCGGCCAAAGAAGGCCACGAAGATTATTACTGGGGAATGGGCCTTACGGCAGAAGCTGTTGCAAAACAGTTTAATGTATCGCGTGAGGACCAGGACTTATTTGGATATAACTCACACCAAAAAGCGCTTAAAGCCCAGGCTGAAGGCAAATTTGACCGCCAGATAGTGCCTATCACTGTTGAGCAGGTGTATGTAGACGAAAATGGTAAAAAAGCGACCAAAACATATACGGTAACTAAAGATGAAGGCCCAAGGGCAGATACTTCTTTAGAAGCTTTAGGCAAGCTTAAACCTGTATTTGCTGCCGATGGCAGCGTTACAGCAGGTACCTCATCGCAAATGAGCGATGGCGCTGCCTTTGTAATGATAATGTCGGAAAAAATGGTGCAGGAACTTAAGCTTGAACCTATCGCCCGTATGGTAAGCTATGCAGCTGCAGGTGTCGAGCCAAGGATTATGGGTATCGGTCCGGTAAAAGCCATCCCGAAAGCACTTAAAATGGCAGGGCTTCAGTTAAACGATATTGAACTATTCGAACTTAATGAAGCGTTTGCATCGCAGTCACTTGCTGTGGTTCGTGAGCTGGGCATTAACCCTGATATCGTAAACGTAAACGGAGGTGCAATCGCATTAGGCCACCCACTGGGTTGTACCGGTGCTAAGCTATCAGTTCAGTTATTCGACGAAATGAAACGCCGTGGCAATGAAGGCAAATATGGTGTGGTCACCATGTGCGTAGGAACCGGACAGGGTGCTGCCGGGGTTTACGAAATACTTTAGCCCCCTAACCCCCAAAGGGGGAATTACAAAATATGCATACGACAACTAATAATAACTAAAACCCTGTTACCCCTACAGGAGTTCCCCCTTTGGGGGTTAGGGGCTGATTATGGCAGAAATAGCAAATTTAGCACGTGGAGGTCAGTTTTTAGTTACTGAAACTAAAAGCGAGGACATTTTCACGCCTGAAGATTTTTCGGAAGAACAGATAATGATGCGTGACGCGGTTAAAGAATTTGTTGACCGTGAAATATGGCCTAATAAAGAACGTTTTGAGAAAAAAGACTATGCACTTACCGAAGAAACCATGCGCAAAGCGGGAAACCTTGGTTTTCTGGGCGTAGCGGTTCCTGAAGAATATGGCGGTCTTGGTATGGGCTTCGTTTCTACCATGTTGGTTTGCGATTATATTTCAGGGGCAACAGGTTCATTTTCAACTGCTTTTGGTGCGCATACAGGTATTGGTACAATGCCTATTACTTTGTACGGAACTGAAGAACAAAAACTTAAATATGTACCTAAGCTTGCTTCGGGTGAATGGTTTGGCGCGTATTGCCTTACTGAGCCGGGCGCAGGATCTGATGCAAACTCAGGAAAAACCAAGGCGGTACTTTCTGAAGACGATACACATTACAAGATTACAGGCCAGAAAATGTGGATATCTAATGCGGGCTTTTGCAGCGTGTTTATTGTATTCGCAAGAATTGGTGATGATAAAAACATTACAGGTTTCATCGTAGAGAATGACCCGTCTAACGGAATCTCTCTTGGTGAAGAAGAACATAAACTAGGTATACGAGCGTCTTCTACACGCCAGGTATTTTTTAACGATACTAAAGTACCGGTAGAAAATATGCTTTCAGAAAGAGGCAATGGCTTTAAGATCGCTATGAATGCGCTTAACGTAGGCCGTATTAAACTGGCTGCTGCCTGCCTTGATGCCCAGAGAAGGGTAACATCGGCTGCTGCCAAATATGCTAACGAGCGTGTTCAGTTTAATACCCCTATTGCTAATTTTGGCGCTATACGTGCTAAACTTGCAGAGATGGCTACCAACTGTTATGCAGGCGAAAGCGCATCGTACAGGGCTGCTAAAAATATTGAAGACCGCATCCATGCGCGTGTTGCCAATGGGGAGTCGCATCAGGATGCAGAGCTTAAAGGTGTTGAGGAGTTTGCTATTGAATGTTCTATCCTCAAAGTAGCAGTATCTGAAGATGTGCAGAATTGTGCAGACGAGGGTATCCAGATCTTTGGCGGTATGGGCTTCTCTGAAGATACTCCTATGGAAAGTGCCTGGAGGGATGCAAGGATTGCGCGCATCTATGAAGGTACGAACGAGATCAACCGTATGCTATCAGTAGGTATGCTTGTTAAGAAAGCTATGAAAGGACACGTTGACCTTTTAGGCCCTGCAATGAAAGTTGCCGAAGAGCTTATGGGTATTCCGTCTTTTGACACTCCTGACTACTCTGAACTTTTTGCAGAAGAAAAAGAAATGGTGGCCAAGCTGAAAAAAGCGTTCCTTATGGTTGCAGGTTCGGCAGTACAAAAATATGGCCCTGCGCTTGATGAGCACCAACAATTGCTAATGGCGGCGTCTGATATCCTTATCGAGATCTATATGGCAGAATCGGTACTGTTACGTACCGAAAAACTGGCTAAGAAAAAAGGTGCTGACAGCGTGAAAGAACAAATCGCAATGGCGCAGCTTTACTTATATAAAGCAGTAGACATTGTAAATAGTAAAGGTAAGGAGGGTATCGCTTCTTTCTCTGAAGGTGACGAGCAGCGCATGATGCTTATGGGACTTAAGCGTTATACAAAATACAATAATATGCCTAATGTAGTGGCTTTGAGAGAAACCATTGCAGCTAAAATCGTAAGCGAAGGACACTACGCTTATTAATAATTTCAGTTTTTAGTTTGTTTCGAACCCTGCTTTACGGCAGGGTTTATTTTTTTAGTAAATTAAAAATCATTTATGTTTCAGTCATTGAGAATAACGAAGCACCTTCCCTTAGTCCAATCCGACTATTAATATTTGCTATAACATTTCAATACCGATATTAAAAAACTAAAACCCCGCAATATATTACATTGCGGGGTTTTATCATAATTGCCTAATTGGATATTAGTCCAGGGGCGGATTTTTTCGCCTTAGTAAATTCAGTGCTATCATCACTATGGCCACAACAAGTAACAAGTGAATAAATGCACTGCCCACGTGATAGGCAAAACTACCCAGCGCCCAAATGACAACCAGTATAACGGCAACTATATATAATAAATTTCTCATAGCAATTTTTTAGTTTGTTATGCTTTTATAGCATCTACTTTTTCTTTAGCCATCTTAGCATGCTCAAGATGTTTGTTTAGCTCAGGAAGCATATTAGCAGCCCACATTCTTACGTCAGCATCTTCAGCTTTTTCAGAAGCTTTCTGCATTTTTTCGATCATTTTCTCGTGGCCTTCTACCATTTTATCAGTATATGCCTTATCAAAATCATGACCTGTTTTGTCATTAAGTTCTTTAAATGCATCCTGTCCTTTTTCAGTTAACGAAGCAGGCAGGCTAACGTTTTTCTTAGCAGCTGCAGCTTTAAGGTCAGCAAGTGATTTTGTGTGGGCATCCACCATCATTTTACCAAGTGCTTTTACATCTGCATTAGTACTTTTTGTCTGAGCCAGTTTACCAAGTTCAATTTCTTTCATATCTACTTCAGCAGCAGCAACAAGGTAATCAGAGTCTTTTTCTTTATCCTCATCTACATTGTCAAATTTTGCTTCGTTTTCATCTTCGGCAACTTCTTTAGGATCCTCCTGTTTTGGCTCCTGCTTACAAGACTGCATTCCGAAAGATAATGTTACTACAGCTGCTCCAAGAAGCGCTTTACTAAATAGTGATGTCCTTTTCATAATAGGGTAAGTTTTTGATGTTATAATTTGTTCTTTACGAAATTAACACATAAAATAGCGCGCTCCTGTTAGCGATATCACAATACAGTGTTAGCAAAATATTAAAACAACAATTATCTTCCTTTAAAAACGAAATGAATTATAGGTTTTATTTAACTGTTGCCGGATGCTTAAAAAAGCATAGTTTTGCAGTATAATTTCCACAAATGATAAACCCATCAGCAAGCGGCTGGATCGCTAAGTTTTTTGCCCAACTAAAAAACAAGCTTCCTGTTTATGCCAACTCCCACGATTTTTACAGATCGGTTAGGGATAGCGGGTTTATATATGGCCATGTGGTGTCTTTTAGCAATATAGATGCAAAGGAAACCAAAGGATGGACCACTGAAGAAATTACAAAAGTCGCCCTGCTGAATACCCTTTATGACGTTTACAGGCTGGTAAACAAAACAGATGAACATCAGGTTTTTATAGACAGCCTAATCACTTTCTATAAAGAAATGACACCCGAAGGTTTCGACTTCTTTAAGAAAGTACTGCCTGCATCATCAAAAAGCCATCAGCTGGAAGAAATATTAGATGAGCGAATCCAAACGAACGATAATATCTTAAGCCGAAGCTTTTCGCACATACTTACTAATGCCTTATTGTTTATGGATGTTTTGGCGTATCGCCAATATCTTATTAATGAAGACATTCCTCAAAAGTATCTTAAGAAGCTTGAGGAAACGGTAATGAGTATCGTGTCGCTGGCGTTAAAAACGAAAGAAGAAAGATCTACATACGATGAACTGCTCATCAAGCTGTTTGAATCATCTGTACGCTATACAAAATTCTCAAAAATAGATACCGATAGCCTGGAGAAGCTGGAGCTTGACTACTTCGCTTCGAAACCCGAAAAGAATTATCTTCTGGATATGGCCGGAATGGCGATTTGGAGCGATGGCAAAGCCCAGAAAACCGAAATTGAATTTCTCTATAAACTGTCAGAACAGATGCAGATGCATGATGACATTGCTGCCGAAAGTATCGCTTCGTTTGACGTTTTTATTAAGCTGAACCGCAAAGGGCTGCCCTTTTTCAGATATAGCAATCCTGTAAAGCATTTTTACGACCATGCCTCGCAAAACGTTATGCTGCTCATTAACCGAAACAAGAACAGGTTAATAAAAGAGTTGTCTAACAACGGCGAACTAATGCTGCTGCTTACGCATTCTACCCACCGCAGCCTTGACGAAAAAGAAAAGAAAAAAATTAAAAAGCAATTGCTTGAGATTTGCAAAACGGTTCCTTCGCTTACTATTTTCTTATTGCCGGGCGGCAGTTTATTGCTTCCGCTTCTAATTAAATTTATCCCTCAATTGCTGCCAACGGTTTTTAATGAAAACCTTGACAATGAGTAAGCCTGAAAAGAAACCTTTTATAGTATGGATGATCTTAGGCGCATTATTCGTGTTCCTGAGCATATTTGACTAATAAAAAACCGCTCCTTTACGGGAAGCGGTTCTCTTATCAAAAATTAAATAAAGAGTATTAAAATTGAAGCTGGTGTACTTTGTCCAGATCGCCATTATCGCAAAAATTAACCCCAAGGTCTTTTACGATACCGCTATCAAGTCCGTAAACCCAACCGTGCAGGCATAGCTCCTGACCGTTTTTCCATGCATTCTGAACAATAGAGGTCTTAGCCAGGTCGCTTACCTGTTCTTTGACGTTAAGCTCTACAAAAGCATTAAACCTGTCAGTCTCATCCAGTATAGAATTCAGGTAGGTGTGGTGATGCCTGTAAACATCCTTAATGTGCCTTATCCAGTTATCAATCAGCCCTATTGAATGGTTACCCATTGCTGCCTTTACACCACCACAACCATAATGTCCACAAACTATAACATGCTGTACCTTTAGCACATTTACCGCATAATCAAGAACACTAAGCATGTTCATGTCTGAATGGATAACCATATTGGCAATGTTTCTGTGTACAAACACTTCACCCGGCTGCGCACCAATAACTTCGTTAGCAGGGACGCGGCTGTCTGAACATCCTATCCATAATAATGGCGGCGACTGCCCTTTCGCCAGTTTTGCAAAGTATTCAGGGTCTGTATTCAATTTAGTTTCAGACCATACTTTATTATTATCAATTATCTTTTTATAAAATTCTTCAGCACTTGTATGTACGTGGTCGTGTATATCTCCCATAGTATATCTTATAAGGTATCTGCATCTGCAGAGGTATTTTCTTTATCAATTTTATTCTTTCTTTCCTTGTGTTCTACAAACACATTTTGCTTTCCTAAAGCGGAATTCTCAAGTTCGTACGCTTCTTTGAACCCCCTTAGTTTTACTTTTATATTCATTTCTTTTGCCTTAACATCCCTGAACTCTTCTATAAGATCAAGCACATCATGGGCAATATAAACCGTGTCAGACGCATCTATAACCACTTTTGAGTTTTCGGGTATACTGTTTAAAGTAGTTTTTATGGCCGCTTTATTAAGAAAAGATACTTCCTGCGCCAGGTCAATATGGATTATATCGCCTTCGGCATATTCTTCTTTCCTGAAATTATATGCCCTTTTAAGATTACCTCGCAAAATGAATATTACGCTTATTATCATACCTAGTGCTACGCCTTTAAGCAAGTCCGTAAACACTACGGCCAATAAAGTAGCAATAAATGGTATGAACTGGTATTTGCCTTTATGCCAAAAGTGCATAACTGTTGCAGGTTTAGCCAGCTTATAACCCACAAGTATAAGTACCGCAGCTAGTGTTGCCAACGGAATCTTATTGAGCAGTGCCGGAATGGTAAGCACACATATAAGCAGCAGTACACCGTGCAGTATTGTAGATGCTTTAGTCTTTGCACCTGCATTGGCATTAGCCGAAGAGCGCACCACTACAGATGTCATTGGCAGGCCGCCCAGCAGCGAACTGATCATGTTGCCTATACCCTGCGCTTTAAGCTCGTTATTGGTATCAGTATAGCGTTTTTGCACGTCCATCCTGTCTGAAGCCTCAATGCATAGGAGTGTTTCTATAGAAGCTACTACCGTAATGGTAGCTGCAGTAATCCATACTTCTACATTGCGGATCACAGAAAAATCAGGAGTAACAAAAATACCTTTAAATTCTTGAAAAGATTGCGGCACAGGCAGCTTTACTAAGTGGGTCTGCACAATTTCCAGCCTGCTGTCGGTCCTTATAAAAATTTCATTCAGGATAATGCTAACTATTACCGCTACCAGCGCACCCGGCACTAATTTCAGTTTCTTTAATGCAGGAACCTTATCCCAAAGTATTAGTATAGTGATAGACGCTACCGTTATGAATATAGCCCCTAAATGAAAATAGTTTAGCGCTCCTAATACTGAGGAGAATGTATTACCACCGGCAGCCTCAACAAAAGACTCATCGCCTTCAAAGTCGGCGTCAAAGCCTACAGCATGCGGCAGCTGCTTAAGGATAATAATGATACCAATACCCGCGAGCATACCCTCAATAACATTAGACGGAAAGTAATTTGAGATGCTTCCTGCCCTAATGAATCCAAGAATTAACTGGAAAACACCTGCTAGGAACACACTAAGCAGAAAGGCTTCAAAAGAGCCCAACGTTGCAATTACAGTAAGCACAATTGCCGTAAGACCTGCAGCAGGACCCGAAACGCTGATATGCGATTTGCTGAGAAAGCCTACTACAATACCACCTATTATACCCGATATGACACCGGATAACGGAGGTGCATTAGAAGCCAGCGCGATACCAAGGCACAATGGTAACGCTACTAAAAATACCACAAGACCAGATGGAAAATCGGTCTTAAGGCTGCCAAAAAGAGTTGTCTTTTTTGTCATAACCGAAAAAAAATATAAATACAATTATGCTGTCAGGTGCACAATGCACCTGCTCAGCTGCCAAAAGGGCGACAAGTTGATTTATACTATATTCGGTGGTGGTGAGTGTATCTCCCCCGAAACATTGTTATGCTTGGCATCATCAAAAGAGATAACAGCAGAAGTTTTCTTTAACGGAATAAAAAAAGGTAAACGCAATTCCGTGTATGTGGGACCTGCCTTTACCTCATTTATATTTTTTTGTATTTCTTCTTCTGTAAACCTGTAAGCCATAGACATATCAGTATCTTCCTGAAGCAGGCTCACAATAGTAGGAGCTGCTAAAAATGTCAGGAATAGCACTAATACTATGTTTACAATAATTTTCATAATGCAGCAAATATACATATAAATATATGCAAAATCTGCACTTAAAACAGCTAACAGTTAAATTTCTTCTTCACTCCATGCTTTCATCATCCACATGGTTTTTTCCTGTTCTTTTATAAAGTCGCTCATCATAGAATTCGTTCCTTCGTCGCTTATCTTATCGGTCTCATCAAGTATTACCCTTTCTATTTTAAGAAGATCGGCAATTGAGGCAATAATAAGGTGTACTGCATCTGTATCTTTAGATACGTTCTTACCTACTTCGAGCCTGTTGTTTTTAATATAGTCTTCAAAAGTATGTAGTGGTGTTCCGCCAAGGGTAAGCACACGCTCTGCAATAAGGTCTATCTTAAGTTGTGCGTCGTTGTATAATTCTTCAAACTTTACATGAAGGTCAAAAAATCGCTTTCCTCGGATGTTCCAGTGTATACCTCTTAAGTTTTGGTAATACACCTGGAAATTAGATAACAGTATATTAAGTTCTGCTGCAATTACTTCTGTTTCTTTTACCGGCAATCCCAGTATATTCGTGGCTTCTGTTTCTTTTTTCGTTTTCATGATATATTATTTTGTTTTTGTCGATGTAAGTTTTATAGCATAAATTTAAATAAAATTAATAATTTATGATATAGGAAATATCAATAGTTTTTATAATTTTATCATAAAAATCTATATAATGACTATTACCCAACTCCACTATGTACTTGCCGTTGCCGAACACAAAAACTTTACGCTTGCTGCCGAAAAATGTTTTGTTACCCAGCCTACGCTTAGTATGCAGATCCAAAAGCTTGAAGAAGAACTGGATATACAAATATTTGACCGAAGCAAAAAGCCGATTCAGCTTACTGATGTAGGCCAGCAGATAGTTCAGCAGGCAAAAAACATAGTAAATGAGTCGGGTCGTATTAAAGATATCGTAGACCAGCAGAAAGGATATATAGGCGGCGATTTTAAAGTGGGCATTATACCTACCGTAATGCCAACTTTGTTACCAATGTTTATAGCCAACTTTATAAACAAATACCCTAAAGTAAACCTTATCATAGAAGAGCGCCCAACAGAAGAGATCATCAAAATGATTAAGAACGGCCAACTGGATGCCGCTATTGCCGCTACGCCGCTTAACGAAGAAACCATCAAGGAGATCGTTTTATATTACGAGCCTTTTGTTGCCTATGTACCGGAGAGCAATCCTGCCTTTCAAAAGAAAGAATTTGAAGTTGAAGACCTTGAAGCTAACCTGAACAATTTGTTGCTATTACAGGACGGCCACTGTTTCAGAAACAATGTGCTAAACATCTGCAAAGCGACATCGCTGATTACAGAAAATCATTTCCAGATAGAAAGCGGAAGTTTTGAAACCATGGTACGATTAGCTGATGAAGGCTTGGGTATGACCCTGCTGCCCTATCTGCATACTCTCGACATGGACAGCAAGCATAAAGAAAAACTTCGTCAGTTTAAAGAACCGAAACCGTCTCGCGAAGTAAGCCTTATCTATTCTAAAAAAGAACTGAAGCTGCATATTATAGAAGCATTGAGGAGTACCATATCAGGAGTGGTTAAAGGAGCCATCGCATTCCAGAATGTAGAGATAACGAGTCCGCTGCATAAAAAGACAAACTAGTTAAAATAAGAATGGAGCCCTAAGGCTCCATTTATTTTTTATTGCTCAACATACATAAGGCAGGCTTTTAATTCTGGTTTTTCAACTGTAAAGTTATTAAGCCATTCTATAAGTTGTTCAATTTCATAAGGTAAAAGTATTTTAATTGCTTTTTCCACTTCCTTACAAAATAGTTTCGGGTCAAAACTAACGCTTTCCAAAATCGTTTTTGTGTAGCTAAACATAGGTCTGGTCATGATATAGCAAGTTGTATTTTTTAAGTTACCGGTGATAAGAACGAATATGTAAATGTAACAAAAATATATTGCGAAATCGAAATAGTTTTGAAAATTAACAACGATTTCTATTAAATACAATAATTTATTAACAAATCATTAAGACTTGAAAGCCCTTAGCATTTCTCGCTTTCCGGGTGGCCCCGCAATTTTTTCTACTGTAAAACCTGCTTCAATCATGGCTTTTTTGATAACTGTTCTGCATGCATACGTTACAAGAATACCTTCTTTTTTCAATGAAGCGTACATACGTTTAAAGATGTCGACAGTCCATAATTCCGGTTGGTAGTGGTAGCCAAAAGCATCAAAATAGATCAGGTCAAAAACCTCATTATCATCTATATCCTGAAAAAACTGCTGCCTTTTAGTCAATGTGAAGTCAGGAGATAATACAACCGGCTCCCCCCAATCTGAAATATGCATCTTTTCAAAATCTTCTTTTTGCTTTTCAGCATTTAACTCTGTAACATAGTTTAGCTGCAGGCTTTCCTCACTAACCACCGGATAAGCCTCCACCCCGGTATAATGTATTTGCTGCCCCGTTTTCACAGTTTCAAGATATGTTATAAAAGCGTTAAGCCCGGTACCAAAACCTATCTCCAAAACAGCAATGGGCTGTCCTTTTGTTAAGGCCAGCCCACTTTGTATAAATACATGATATGCTTCACGTATGGCGCCAAACTTAGAGTGATAGCTCTCTTTCATTTCGGGAAGGTAAATAGTTACCGATCCGTCGCCTGTGGTTATAATTTCTCTTTTCAATTATTTGATATAAAGTTTTTTGATACGTGGTATAGGCCCCTCACATTTTTGCTCGTGGCATTTTACACATGTAGAAACAGCATCATTAAAATGTTTTTTGGCATTAAGCGAATCTTTATAAATAAGCTCCTGAGCTTTTAGAAACTTTGCAGCCTGCACTTTAAAAAAAGCATCATTCTCACTTTCATCGGTCATTGCCGAAGCATGGATCTTTAAAAAATGCTGCGGAAAGTTACCTATAGTATCTCCGGTTGCAATACGTTCCTTTAACCTCATGTTGTCTACATACATCTGCTCCATAAGGGCAGCCATTTCAGACATCTTATACATTTTAAACTCCTTTTTTGCAGGCGCTTTTTGTACCGGTAGTGCCTTTACGGCTTCCGTTTCTTTTTTGCAGCCTGCAGCCATAAAGGCAGCAGCAAGGAACATAACTAAGTAATGCTTCATTATTTGCTGATTAAAACGCCATCGGCCATGAATTTATACTCAAATTCAGGCTCGGTTATTTTTGCGATATCAGCTTCAGATTTTCCGCCGTCTTTAGCATAATGCCTTAGCTGCGCAACTGATGTTTCGCTCACAAAAGCCTTTCCGCTGATTATAGCTTCCTGGTCGGCAGCATTAAGTGGTACAAAAAAGGCATAATCTTTAAACTTCACGAAAGACTCTTTACCTCCGGGCAGCTGCAATGCCATCCAGCATCCTTTTTTCTGGCATACGGCATTTACCTTAGACTTGAATTTTACATTAAGCGTATCTCCTATTTTAAGCGACTTGTATTTTTTCATCATCTCTTCTTTAGAGATAGCCTTATCGGCAAGTATCTTATCGCCAAAAGAAGCATAGTCTACTTTTACATCTTTAACAGGCGCAGCTTCTACGACATCAAAAGCTTTCTCTTTGGTTTTTATTACTTGTGGAGCTTCAGCTTCCTTAACTGTTTCAGTCACAGCTACGGTATCGGCTACAATTGCACTTGTATCAGCAGGAGTTTCTGTTACAGTCGTTTCTTCAGTAGTAACTTCTGATTCTTTATTTTCTTGGCATGCCGCTAGCAATATCACGACAGCAGCCATTACAATTGATTTTCTCATTATTTAACGAAAATTTGGTTTTATGTGACAAATTTATGCAGAAACTTCGAGCCCGCAAGTTCTTGAGATTTATTTCGCGTTTTTATTGCACTTTCTTTCAGCGATTTAATTTATAGCCGTTCAAAATTATTCTAAAAGAGGATTAACAGCACATTTTTTAGTAAGTTTGCAATAACACGACTACACATATTAAACACGAAAACAAAATTTAATGAGTAATAACGCTACTAACGATATTATCATCAACAAGGCTGAAAATTCTAAAATAAGCACTGTAGATTTTGAAAACCTGCCATTTGGCA
The DNA here is from genome assembly GCF_033042555.1 of Flavobacterium sp. DG1-102-2. Lineage (NCBI taxonomy): Bacteria > Pseudomonadati > Bacteroidota > Flavobacteriia > Flavobacteriales > Flavobacteriaceae > Flavobacterium > Flavobacterium sp. DG1-102-2. Next base: position 72,609 of record NZ_JAWLIK010000014.1, on the reverse strand, counting down.
ACACCTTTACAGACCACATGCTTATTTGCGACTTCAGGAATGGAGCGTGGGAAACACCCGTAATTAAACCCTATGAGCCATTTTTGATAGACCCTTCTGCTAAAGTATTCCACTACGGACAGGCTATTTTTGAGGGCATGAAGGCTTACAAAGATGAAAATGATGATGTATGGCTTTTTAGGCCTGATCAGAATTTTGACCGTTTTAACAAATCGGCGATAAGGCTTGCTATGCCCGAAGTTCCCGAAGAGGTTTTCATTGGCGGACTTAAAAAAATACTTGAGATAGAGAAAGAATGGGTTAAAAAAGGAAAAGGCAATTCTCTTTACATCCGCCCTTTCATGATTGCTATAGGGTCTGGAGTCATTGCTGCTCCATCTACACAATACCGCTTTATGATCATACTTTCTCCTGCTAAATCATATTATTCAGGCGAAGTAAAAGTTATCATTGCTGAACATTACAGCCGTGCTGCAAATGGAGGTATAGGCGCTGCAAAAGCTGCAGGAAACTATTCCGGACAGTTTTACCCAACAAAACTGGCTAATGAAGCAGGTTTCCAACAGGTTATCTGGACAGACGATGCTACTCATACAAAACTTGAAGAAGCGGGCACAATGAATGTATTCTTCAGGATAAATGACACCTTATATACTGCACCTACAAGTGAGAGGATTCTTGACGGAGTTACCCGCAAAAGCCTTATTGAACTTGCTGCACGCGAAAACGTTAAGGTAGAAGTACGATCGGTACTTGTGTCAGAACTTATTGAAGCCGCAAATGATGGTTCGCTTAAAGAAATTTTTGGGGCAGGAACAGCCGCAGTTGTTAATCCTATTATTGGCTTTAGCTACCAGGATAAATACTATGAACTCCCTAAACAGGAAAACAGCATAGCTTTAGAACTAAAGGATAAACTGAATAACATACAATACAAACTAGCCGAAGACACCTTTGGGTGGACGGTAAAGGTTTAGTAGTCAGTATTTAGTACTCAGTCTGCCAAGCGATTAATATAGCAAGTGGTTAGTAAACGGTTTAGCTGTATACTGGCCACTTTTTAATTTATAGAATTACGTAAACTACTTCAGTATTTCCTCAAAATTTGGTTTAAAGTAATTTGGCCCTTTCATCACTTTGCCGTCTTCGCGGTATAAGGGTTTTCCATCGGCTCCCAGTTTACTCATGTTGCTGCGCTGGATCTCGTCAAATACTTCTTCAATTTTATACTGCAGCCCGTGGCTTATTATCGTGCCGCATAAAATGTACAGCATATCGCCAAGTGCATCGGCAATTTCTACAAGGTCATCGTTTTGTACGGCTTCAAGGTATTCCTCATTTTCTTCTTTCATAAGGTTATATCGCAGCATATTAACGGCTTCGCCCAGCGATGCCTTAGGCAGCTCGCTTACCCCTACCCCAAAAGAAGTGTGAAATTCTTTTACAGAGTCTAACTGTTTCTTCATTTTTATAAAATTTGTGCACTAAAAATAGCTAAAAATAAAGGCATACTATTGTACATTTGCAAAAAAGATTTCAACATGTTTACGACAGGCCAGATGTACTTCGCGTTATTTTTTATAGTAGTTTTTATCATTGCTATGATCTATGTGTATCGCAAGGATCTTTTACTACACAAGAAATATTACAGAGGCAGTTATAAAATATTATTGTGTTTTCTGGCGTTCATCGGCGCACTGTTTATCGTAAAAATATTCCTAAAGGAATAATCGTAGGAAAATTTAGTTACTTTTTTATACAAAATCCCCATTGATGGGGATTTTTTTTTAAGTATACTTTAAGATATTTGCAGATAATACTACCAATAAAATTTTACACACACACAAAATGGAGAATGAGAATCCGGAAATTACAGGTGCTGTATACACTGTAAATTCAACAAACAGTTATTTTGATAATCAGGAAATAAGCCTGAAAATTTATCTTCGCGAAGAGCCAACTGATAATCCTTATGCCTTTAAAGCATTTGACATTTCGCAAAATGACAAGGGTACGCAGTATAACGCTATCTTTGTCAACGTTCAAAATATTAACACATCTTATGAAACACCGGCGTCACTGGGCGAGCATTCGTATGATTGTGCACTAAGCAATTTAACGCAGCTTAGCAGTATGCCCGGATATTCGGCATTTGATTGCGTAACAAAAGATGATGCAATTGTGATAAGCCTGTATAATTTCACAGCTGATCCTGCCGAAATCCAAAGCTATGCCGAAGCGTTGTTTGAAATGGTAAAAGAATTGGTTACACGTGTTATTACTGTAGGAAACTTTCAGGAAAACCTTAATATAATATCAGGTACTACTCCAAAAAAAACAGGTGTAAGCCGTTTTCACAAAGCCTAACTAATGATAAAGCCTTATCCGAAACTTTTATTATGCCTGCTGATACAATTATTGGCAGTTTCTGTTTATTCTCAATCCAGATATGAATATATGCTGGATATTGAACATATTATAAAGAAAAATCAATATGAGATAGCTGAATCGCAGTTCAAAAAAATTGACGAAGCATCGTTGTCTAAAACGGATAAGGCATTATATATTTATTTAAAAGCGGAACTGTTATGTAGTAAAGATATTTATACTGAGGCGTATAACAACTATTTATTGTCAAAAAAGATGTTCTTGGCAATTGACAGTACAGATAGGGCAATGGATATTAATCTTAATATTTATAATCTAATTGTTTCAAGGGAAAATTACAGCAAATCGTATAAGAAATATTTTGATGAATATATTGCTTATGCTCACAAAACGGGAGATTCTACAAGGATAGCCAGAAGCCTTATGCTTAAAGCAGAGATTGCATATGACAATGACCGTCCAAGAGAAAGCCTTAAAAACATCAGGCAGGCAATTGCTATTCTACTAAAGATACATAACACCAAACTGGCAGTACAGTTAAACTCTTATCTTGGTGTTATCTATAACGAAAAAATCCACAAACCGGATTCGGCCCTTTATTATTACAGAAAAGAACTTGAAGCAATCAAAGAATACGGTACTGTAGATGAATTATGCAATAACTACATCAATCAGGCCGGTGCGTATTATTATTTGCATGATCATAAAAAAGCTATAGAATACCTCAAACTTGCCGATGATCTTCCTTTTAGTGGATATAAAGGTACAACACGACAGGATATTTCTGAATTCCTGTACTTAAATTATGATGCCCTTGCCGATTATCCTAATGCTTACAAGTATCTTAAGATCAACAAAAAAATAACCGACAGCCTTAGCGTTAAAGATCAGGCCATAGCCATTGATAAAATTGAGACAAAATACAGGACTAAAGAGAAAGAACTTGAAAACACTATTCTTCAGGGAAAAGTAAAAACCAGCCGTATCTTAATTTACGGTATTATCCTTGTACTGCTTGCTATTGTAGCCATAGCTTTACTTATGATAAAAAATGCAAGGAGAAGAGAAAAAATATCGCTTCAGGAAAAGCTTATAGAACAGCAGAAGTACGAAAAAACATTAAAAGAATATGAGCTTAACAGTATTGATATGATGCTGGAAGGCCAGGAAAAAGAGCGTCAGCGCCTGGCAAACGACCTTCACGATAATCTGGGGAGCATGCTTGCCACTCTTAAATTTAATTTCGAAAACCTTAAGCTTAGAAAAATGGAGCTTAGGGATGAGGAAAACAAACTATACGATCGTACAGACGAACTTATTGAAGAAGCCTACCAAAAAGTGCGTGGTATTGCTCACGCAAAAAATGCAGGCGTGCTGGCAAGCGAAGGGCTTATACCGGCAATCCAAAAATTAGCAGAAAAAATATCAATCCCGAACAAGTTACAGATACAAGTTGTGCCTTTTGGGTTTAATGAACGATTGGAAAACACTCTCGAAATTGCTATCTTTAGGGCAGTGCAGGAAATGGCAACCAACATAATAAAGCACTCTCAGGCCACCGAAGCAACCATACACCTTACCGATCATGAAGACAATATAAACATCATGATTGAAGACAACGGGGTTGGGTTTGACAGCTCAAAATTAGATGCCGAAAATGCAGATGGAATGGGGCTTCAGAATATTAAGAAAAAAATAGTCCAACTGGGAGGAACACTTGAAATTGACTCTACACCCGGTAAAGGAACAACGATAATAATAGACATACCTGTAAAGAATGATTAACGTAGTTATAGCAGAAGATCACCAGTCGCTCATAGACGGGATTAAAATATTCCTCGAATATGAGGACGACATAAAAGTTGTTGGCGAAGCTAACGATGGCGAAAGACTATTGGAAGTTGTAAGACTAAAAAAACCTGATGTTGTGCTTACAGATATCCGCATGCCGAAGATGGACGGCATTACCGCAACGAGAGAACTTAAAAAAGAGTTTCCTGACTGTAAGGTAATCGCTTTTAGCATGTTTGAACAGGGAGAAGCCATCCAGCAGATGCAGGATGCGGGTGCGTCTGGCTACATCATGAAAAACTCTTCATTAAAAATCGTGCTTGCTGCCATAAGGGCAGTCATGACAGGTGAAACTTATTTTGACTCCCAACTAAAAAACAATACTAAAGCCGAAAACAACGTGCCTCTGAGCAAGCGTGAACTTGAAATTGTAAAGCTTATAGGTGAAGGAAAAACATCGCAGGAAATATCTGAAATACTCTTCATTGGCAAAACAACTGTTGACACGCACAGAAAAAATATTTTAAAAAAACTTAGCCTCCAGGGCAAAAGTGAACTGTTGCGCTACTCAATGGAAAAGAAATATGATTTTTAAAAATCAGGATACATAAATTGTTAAAAATACCCACTTATGGGTATTTTTTTGCTTTTGAAAATAACAGTACTTTGTAGCAAACTAACATAAATGCTAACCGCATTAACCATGAACACTTCAGTAAAAATTACAACATTAGTACGCAAAACGTTTCTAAGCAGGATTTTCCGACGCAGAAAAACAGCTTTTGCAAAACAAAGGCGTCTTTTAAGAGGAGACTATAATTTGTTTTAGATCGTTACACCTTTAATTTTTTTACCAAAAACAATTAGTAAGGAAAAAGCCATTCATTCATCAGTCAGAAATTAATCAGCAAACACTCTTATCCAGGAGTGTTTTTTTTATGTATTCGTACAAACAGTAATATGTTGGCATATTCTTTGTTTAAAAAAATTTTAACAACCTTTTTTTTAATAAATTTGAAACTAAATCAATAAACAGGACATGAGAACAAATACCTACAAATTTATCTTAGCAGCGGTAATGGGACTTTCTTTAGCAAACTGCGGAAGCCCTAAAGTAACACGTGTAAGCGAAACAAGCGTAACAGACCTTAGCGGACGCTGGAATGAAACCGATTCAAGAATTACGGCAGAAGATATTACTGCACAGCTTATGGACCATTCATGGTACAGCACATATGCATCTGAAAATACAGGTAAAAAACCGGTTATCATCGTAGGCCTTATAACAAACAAATCTCACGAGCATATTGAGGCTGAGACTTTCTCTAAAGACATTGAGAAAGCAATAATTAATTCAGGAAGGATGAAACTTGTTCAGGCAGGCAGTAAACGTGAAGAGATCAGGGCAGAAAGAGCCGATCAGCAAAATTTTGCTTCGCAGTCTACCATGAAAAAATTCGGACTTGAGAATGGCGCAGACTTTATGCTTCAGGGTACGATCAATTCTATAGTGGACTCTGCCAAAAAAGATAAAACAGTATACTACCAGATAGACCTTGAGCTTACAAACATCCAGACTAACGAAAAAGTATGGATAGGCGACAAAAAGATCAAAAAATACATCAAGTAATCTGAGGGCATACACCTATGGTATTTAAAAATACTGTTTCGGCTATTTCTAAAACTGCGGCTATGCTTTTACTGGCCGGGCTGTATTCCTGTGGCACGTACAATACAAAAACCACAATTGAGCCCGATCTTTACAATGGCAATTTCGATAAAGCTATTGAAGGCATAGATAAGAACAAATTTCTGAACAAAGACAGGAACAGGCTTTTATACCTTATGGAAAAAGGTAAGATTGAGCATCTTAGAGGCAATTTCAGGGCTAGCAACATACTGTTTGAGAAGGCTTACATAATGATTGATGACAAGATACGAACCAATGCAGGACAGGCCATAGCAGGTAAGCTTACCAACCCAATGGCACTGCCTTACAAAGGCGAAGATTTTGAAAAAGTAACCATTCATTATTATATGGCTCTAAATTATTTTGAGCTTGGCCTGCCGAATGAAGCCCTTGTTGAAGCCAAAAGGATTGATATTAAACTGTTGCAGCTCAACGAAAAATACTCTGAAAATAAAAACAAGTATAATCGTGATGCTTTCTCGCAAATATTGCAGGGATTAATTTACGAAAGTACCGGAGACATCAACAATGCTTTTATTGCCTACAGGAATGCTGCTGAAATTTACGACAGTAGCGATGGCAGTTTTTTTGGAGTACCAATGCCGGATCAGCTGAAGAAAGACCTTATCAGGACGGCTAAGCTTATGGGGTTTGAGAATGAGTACAATACTTACATCAAAAAATACAATATGCCTGATTACCTTCCTAAAAAGATAGGTAAAGACGGAGTAACTGTTCAGCCTACACCTCCTGTGCCTGCAGGCGAAGCAATCATTTTCTGGGAAAACGGCCTTGCGCCTGCTAAAGACCAGATTGTACTTACGTTCTCGGCGGCCAATCATTGGTTTTACACATCATATACGGAAGATGGTGTTACACAGGATATAATATTACCCGTTCCGCTTGCCTTTAACGCCGGAACGGTAAATGCCATTGCGATACCTAAATACAGGGTACGGCAGAGTTTTTATAATAAGGCGGTGCTTTCCAATAACGGTGCAGAATATCCATTGGAAGTTGGGCAGGATTTTAATTCTATCGCAAAACAATGCCTTAAGGACAGGATGCTTCGCGAAATTGTAGAATTGGTAACACGTTTTGCCGCAAAAAAAGCAGCGAGCGAAGGTCTGGCTGCGTTAGGCAAAAGCCTTTTAGGTGACGATGGCAAAGATGCATTCAGGCTTGCCGGCGATGTTGCCGGTGCCGTAACAGAGAAAGCTGACACCCGTAACTGGCAGTCGCTGCCTTCCACGATCAGTTATATAAGGGTTCCGCTTGTTGAAGGCCAGAATGAGTATGTCATAAAAAAATACGGACCGCAAGGCATTACCGATACAGACAAGATTACCATACCATTTAAAAAAGGATTGCAGATCGTAAGTTACTTTGACCTGGGGCGCACTCAGGTTTTCCCCGGAACACCTGCAGCTACTAATACACCGGTACAAGGCGGCGCAACTGAAGGCGCTGACAAACCATAAAACTTATAGTTATGAAAAAGCTGTTACCAGTATTGTTTTTATTTGCTTCGATGATTCTTTATGCACAGCAAAATAGGGAATGGGAAGACTGGCAGAAAACAAGCTGCTATTCTAAAATTTCATTCAGGATGAAAAGCGAACCAAAGAACGGCGAGCAGTTTCACTGGAAGATACAGTTTAGGAATGACTACCCCCAGCTGGTATCGTTTAACTACCATGTTACCGATAAACTGGAACAATATAATACGACAACGCACCGCAAAACTATGAATGCAAGACAGATTAGCGATGTGATAGATGTCTATACCAAATCAGGAGATATTTTCCTGCTGGTCGATAAGCTAAGCCTTTCGGCATTCCCAAAAGATTTTGAAGACTGCGAAAATTAACATAAAAAAGCCCCTCGTAAGGGGCTTTTTTTGCAATTAAACTTAAATATTTTTACTTAAAAAGATATTTGGTTTGTTATAAGAATTTATCCTAATTTTACAATCGAACCAAAAATTTTCAATTTATGAAAATTGTAAAATATGTATTCCTTCTCCTACTGCTTACAGTTGTCGCAGTAACTGTATTTATAGCCACCCAGGAAGGGAAGTATGACATAAAGAGCGAACGCGTAATCAAGGCACCTAAAATGGTGTTGTACAACTATATAAACGAATTCAGGAACTGGGAATATGTAGGTGTCCTTGCTGACAGCACGACTGCCGGGGTATTTTCTTATTCTGAAAATTCATCAGGACAAGGCGCAAAGATGTCTTGGAAAAAAGGTACGGATAGTAACACGGTTCAGACTACAAAAGTTGTAGAGAACGACTCAATCTTTCAGAAAGCGGATATTGATAACGTAAATTCAGAGGTTACCTGGTCTTTTAAAGATACTTTGAAGAGCACAAAGGTTACCGTAAGGATGACAGGCAATTTAAGCTTTAAAGAAAAAGCTTATGCGCTACTTAACGGTGAGAACATGAACACCGACCTAAAAAGCAAGCTTGCGACTGGACTTGACAACCTTAACAACTACCTTGTTAAAGAACTTGCCATTTTTGATATTAAGGTAAAAGAAGACGGGCTTGTGGTAAAATCGGGTACATTCTATCTCGGGCAGGCAGTAACGTCTAAAATTGAGGATATTAATAAAAAATCGGCAGAGATATTTCCAAAGCTTTTAGGCTTCATGAAAAAAAACAAGATCGTTAAGCAGGGATCTCCTTTCATATTATACAGATCGGTAGACAAAGCTAACGATAAAGCATCTTATGTCGTTTGTATGCCAATAAGGGACGAAATGTTTACATCTCCAGGCAGTGAGTATGAAGGAGGCAAAACAGAATCGTTTACCGCGCTTAAGACAACACTTAAGGGCGACTATTCGCATTTACGCAAAGCGTGGGATAAGGCCGAACAGTACATTATTGCACGAGGACTTCAGGAAAATACGACAGGCCAATATGTGGAGCTGTATACAAAAGGTGTACAAAAAACAAAACGCCCGTCTGAATGGGTCACGGATATTTATACTCCTATAGGCCAGCCTACCATAACTCCTATAAATAGCGAGACGAGTACTACTCCGGCACTGCCTGTTAAGCCTGCAGTACAAACCCCTGCGACATCGGGAGTTCGCACTACGCCAGTACCGGCTACCGGAACAAAACCAGCAGGAACTACTGCAACAGGTACAGCAAAGCCAACGACAAGTGTAGCGAAGCCTGCCACAACTTTGGGTATAAAACCTGCCGGATCAGCTACTGCAAAACCGGCGACAGGTACTGTAATGCCTAAACCAGCCACACCGAAACCTGCCGCTGCTACACCGGTAAATAAACCTGCTACACAGCCTGCTACAACTCCATAAAATTTAATAAACACATATATTGACATAAAAAAATCCCCAAATGGGGATTTTTTTATTCTTTCTCTTTAATCAGATATTTTACGACAGTCTCGGCAGAGTGAAGCCCAAACAAAGCGGGCATCCAGCTATTTGTACCGAAGAATGATTTCTTGAAGTTTGTACCATCGGTCATTTTAAGGCTGCTCTGGTCAGGGTATTCTGTAGAGAAAACCACTTTTACGCCTTTTGTAATTCCTTCCTTCTTGAGGCGTTTCCTTACCGTTTTAGCAAGCGGACAGTACTCTGTCTTACTAATATCCGTTACCTTGATTTTAGAAGCTTCATATTTGCCCCCTGCGCCCATGTTACTTATAATCTTTACCTTTTGTCGCCTCGCGGAAATAAGCAGGTTTAACTTAGGCGTAATGCTGTCTATGCAGTCAAGCACATAGTCATACTCAGGGGTAACCAATTCGTAAGCACGTTCAGGAGAAAGAAATTCCTTTATCCTGATAAGTTTCAGTTCTGGGTTGATGTCCATAAGCCTGTCGCCAACTATAGTAACCTTTGGCTGCCCAATTGTACTATGCAGTGCCGGTAACTGTCGGTTAATGTTGGTAATGTCCACGATATCCCCGTCAACAATGGTCATGGCTCCTACCCCTGCCCTTGCAAGGAATTCGGCTGCAAATGAGCCAACGCCACCAAGGCCAACTACCATTACATGCGCGTTTTTTAATCTTTCCAATCCTTCCTTCTTAAATAAGAGCTCTGCCCTCTCTCTCCAATCAGCCATTCTTAAAAACGGTTTTAAAATTAGTGCTTACAATATTTTTTAACTCTTCAATTTCAATATTTCGTGCCGCTGCCGCTTTTGCATACACTTCGGCAATCCCTTCTTCAATGCTGTCAGTCTCCATAAAAAACCTGTCATTTGGAATCTGAGCAAACACGCCTGACAATTCGGGGTTGCGCAACAGGTATTTACCAAAAGACAAATAGAATCCATTACTTAGCAATTGTTGTGCCACCTGGATATTTTTTGAAAATCCGTGGACAATCATCGGTACACCTGGTTGAGTACGGTTATATACTTCAATCAGTTCCTGAAACGCAGCAACAAGGTGCAAAATTACGGGTTTTTGGTATTTCTTTGCTAAAATAAGGTGCTTTTCAAACACATCTATCTGTAAATCTAATGGCTTTTCAATGCGTTTGTCGAGTCCGCATTCGCCAATGGCAAGGCAGTTGGGCATGGAAAGCCGGCTTTCGATGATTCTGAGATGCTCTTCCAGTTTCTCCTCATCAATATGCCACGGATGGATTCCCGTAGAAAAAAACGGCACATCTATTTCTTCGTAGGGATAACGGTTTACGATATCAAAGACATTGGCATCATCCGAAGATTTGTGGGTATGGAGGTTGTAAAGCATTGTACAAAAATAACATTTTACATTCTTTTAACCACAAGCTCCCAAAGAAGTCAGCACAAAGCTTTGTGAAACTTGTGTAATTTCATAGTGTTCTTGGTGGTTAAATAAAAATACCCTACACTTTTCAGTATAGGGTATTAAATATATTAAATATCAGATTCTTCCTTAGTAGAATGACAGAAAACTTATGATATCACTCCAGAACCTATAAGCTCATCACCTATATGCCATGCAGCAAATTGCCCTTCGGTAATTGCCGATTGCGGTTCTTCAAACGAAATGTACATACCGTTATCAAACTTGTGTAATGTGGCTTTCTGCAATGGCTGACGGTAGCGTATACGTACCATGACATCCATAGTTTCACCATCATTAAGCTCCAGGTCTTTGCGTACCCAGTGGATCTCAATCTCCTGTATGAACAATGCCTTACGGAAAAGTCCCGGGTGGTTTTGCCCCTGACCTGTGTAGATTGAATTGGTCTCTACATTGGTAGCGATAATAAAAAGCCCTTCTTTGGTTCCGCCTACATTGAGTCCTTTTCGCTGGCCGATAGTAAAATAATGCGCTCCCTGGTGCTTACCGACTACCTTAGCCATTTCAGGTTTGTAATCAATATTTTTAGCTTCATACGCCAACTGCTCTTTTACCGAGCTGAATTGCGGTGCTGCTTCACTATAGGTAGGCACATCTGCATTTACTTCATAAATAAGGCCTTCTTTTGGCTGAAGCTGCTGTTGAAGGAATTCAGGCAGGCGCACTTTACCTATAAAGCAAAGCCCCTGAGAATCTTTCTTCTCTGCAGTAACAAGTTCCATTTTGGCAGCAATCTCACGTACCTGTGGTTTGGTCAGCTCCCCAATAGGAAAAAGTGATTTTGCCAACTGCTCCTGGGAAAGCTGGCATAAAAAGTAAGACTGGTCTTTATTGCCGTCTACCCCTGCAAGAAGCTGATAGGTTTCCTTACCGTCCTGTTCAATGATACCTTTACGGCAATAGTGGCCTGTAGCCACATAATCAGCACCCAGGCTAAGGGCTATCTTCATAAAGACATCAAACTTTATCTCACGATTGCAAAGCACGTCAGGGTTTGGCGTCCTGCCCTTTTCATATTCATTAAACATATAGTTTACTATACGCTCCTTATATTGTTCGCTAAGGTCTACCGTCTGGAACGGTATGCCTAATTTTTCAGCTACCAGCAATGCATCATTGCTGTCTTCAAGCCACGGGCATTCGTTAGATATCGTAACCTCTTCATCGTGCCAGTTCTTCATAAACAGGCCAATGACCTCATACCCCTGCTCCTGAAGCAGGTACGCTGCAACGCTGGAATCTACACCACCGGAAAGCCCTACAACTACACGTTTCATTATAAATCCTTTCTTAAAAATTTACTGTAAAAGTACGATAAAAATTAATTCTTGCGCTCTTTGCGTGCCAACTGTACTTTTTTGTTGGTCATATCTTCTTCCTTCACCATCTTGCCTTTTTCAAAAAACTGCCACTTGCCCGCTTTTTTATTGGCTACAAACTGTCCTTTACTAACCACTTCTCCATGAGCATTCCTAAAAGTTACAGGACCATCAAGTATGTCGTTCTTATAGGTAGACTCTTCAAGTATAGTACCTTTTTCATTATATTGTTTGTATGTACCCTCTTTAATCCCATTTACATACACAGCTTCTTCAGCAAGGTTACCTGCAGGAAAATATACTTTCTTAACCCCATTTATCTTTCCGCCGGTATACGGTTCGGTAGAAAGCAGCTTCTCTGTACCTTCGGCATAAAACTTCCATTCCCCTTCCTTCAGTTTATTTACTTCTTTACCCTCACTTATCTTTTTGCCTTTAGCATCAATAAAAGTAGTTATGCATGAGCCATCGGCTGCAAAAATACGGGTAGCGCCAAGGGTAGAATTTTTATCATCCTCAAAAAACTTAAACGTTCCGGTCTCTTTACCGTGGTCAAAAGTACCCTCATAGCGCGGCCTTTTAGATTTTTCATACGTGCCTTTCCAGGCACCGTGGCGTTTTCCCGCGGCATCCATTTTGTTTATGTTCTGAGCAAAGGCTACTGTAGTTAAAAGAAAAAGCGATACAAATGCTATTAAACTGTTTTTCATAAAGCGGTTATGGTTTTTATATAAATCGAAAATAATTCTTTTTTAGTATATCTAAAAGCAGGCCATAATTTAAAAAAGCATCCGCTGTGGCGAATGCTTTTCAGTATTTTTATTTTTTGTTTTTCTGCTGCTCCTGAGCCTGCTCCATCATTTCCTGCATTTTACGCTGAAAACGTCCCTGGGTTTTAGGCTTGGTTTTGTTCTCCTGGATCTTAGCATGAATCTTATCGTCGTTCACGATGTAGTTTTTAATTACAAGCATGATACCTATTGTAATAAGGTTAGATACAAAATAATATAAACTCAATCCGGATGCATAGTTGTTAAAGAACACAAGCATCATTAGCGGAGAGATGTAGATCATGATCTTCATTAGCTTGCTCATATCCGGCATGCCTTCCTGCGGAGGTGCTGCCATGCTTTGGTCGCCTGTTGTCATCTTCATGTAAAAGAAAATCGCTACCGATGCAAGGATTGGAAATAAACTCACGTGGTCGCCATAGAACGGAACGTAGAATGGCAAATGGTATACCGAGTCATACGAAGAAAGGTCGGTTGCCCAAAGGAAACTCTTCTGCCTAAGGTCAAAATACGACGGGAAGAACTGAAAGAGGGCATAGAACACCGGAATCTGCATCAGTGCCGGGAGACATCCCGCCATAGGGTTAACCCCCGCACTGTTATACAGCTTCATGGTTTCCTGCTGTTTTTTCATTGGGTCTTTTTTATACTTCTCGTTAAGCTCTGTAATTTCAGGGCGAAGTACTTTCATCTTAGCCTGAGAAAGGTACGATTTGTACGTTACCGGAGACATTACCAAACGGATAAGTATCGTAAAGAAAATAATAGCTAAACCGTGAGGTAGGAATCCGCTAAGGAAACCATATACGGGAATGAATATATACCTGTTTATCCACCCAAATATACCCCAGCCTAACGGCATTACCTCATCAAGGTTTTTGCCTTTATAATTGTTAAGCGTTTTGTAGTCAGACGGGCCGTAATACATATTCATGTTATAGCTCAACTCGCCGCCTTTAAATTCAAGCGGCATTTTTGCCAGGAACTTTTTAGTGAATATTGTATCTGTCTTTTCTTCTTTTACAAGATTTTCAGATGTAAGGTCGGCTGTTTTAAACGGAGTATCCGTTAGAAGGATAGACGTAAAGAAATGCTGCTTGAAAGCAATATAGCTAACATCTTCTGCTTTTTCAGAGTCAAGTTTAGAACCTTCGCTTAGGCTTCCGTCTTTTCCGCCTTCATGCTCATAAACCACTTTTGTATACCTGTTTTCATACGTAACGCTTTTTTCGTTCCTGTATGTTTTCATCATCCATTCTAAATCCATTGGCTTAGAAGTGTCAACCACCTGGGCTAAACCTTGTGAGCGGATAGAGAAATCAAGCATATAATCATTAGGCTTAAGTACATAGCGGTACTCTAAAAACTGGTTTGCACCTGATTTAAGACGCATCGTAAGCACTTCGTTCTCTCCCTCTTTAGATACTACAGGCTCAAAATAAAGCTCTTTGGTATTAAGGATACGGTTATCCTGGGTCTTGAACTGAAGGTTTAAGCTTGCGTTGTTGTTCTTGATAAGTTCAACAGGCAGGTTACTATCTTTAAATAACCTTGAAAATTCGTTAAGCTTAGCTTCCTGAATATAACCCCCTCTGTTGGCAATTTTTAAGGTAAGCAGTTTACTTTTAAGTTCTGTCACATTGTTCTTTGCCGATGGCAGTGAAGCACTGTAAGCAAATGCACCTAACGAACCGTTAAGCTTTGCGATCTTAACAGAATCTGTTGCTGTAGAATCATTAATAATGGAAGCTGTTTTTTGTTCAGCTGCTTTTTGCTGCGCTTTAGCTTTTTCAACCTGCTCGGTCTTAGCTTTTTCAAGACGCTCTTTTTCGCTCTCGGCACTATTGTTATAAATCATCCATAACATTAGCAGTGCAACCAAACCGAAGCCTACAATTGTTTTTAAGTCTAACTTTTTTTCTTCCATTATTAAAAATTATTTCACTTTATACTCCGGATGTTCCGAAGATCTTATTTGCTTTTTTTAATTACAGCTGCTTTAACAAAACTTACAAAAAGAGGGTGCGGGTTAGCAACCGTACTCTTATATTCAGGGTGGTATTGTACCCCAATAAAGAATGGGTGGCTATCTAACTCAATAATCTCTACAAGCCCTGTATCCGGGTTAACACCAGATGTTTTAAGCCCAGCCCCCTGAAGATCTGTTTTGTATGCGCTGTTAAACTCATAACGGTGACGGTGACGCTCCATTATTTCCTCCTTACCATCGTAAATGCTGCTTGCAAGCGTTCCTGTTTCAAGAGAACATTTCCATGCACCAAGACGCATTGTTCCGCCTTTGTCTGTAATTGTTTTTTGCTCTTCCATTATATTGATAACAGGATGCGGCGTGTGCTCGTTCATTTCTGTAGAGTTTGCCTCTTTCCATCCCAATACATTTCGTGAGTATTCTATAACAGCCATCTGCATACCTAGACATATACCTAAGAACGGTATATTGTTCTCTCTTGCAAAACGCACCGTTTCGATTTTTCCTTCTATACCCCTGCCTCCAAATCCCGGAGCAACCAGAATACCATCAAGGCCGCTTAGTTTTTCAATAGCGTTATCCCTGTCGATATATTCTGAGTGGATGCTTATAACGTTAACTTTAGTCTCGTTAGCAGAACCCGCATGGATAAATGCTTCGATTATCGATTTATAAGAATCCTGAAGCTCTACATACTTACCTACAAGGCCAATGTTTACCGTATGCTTAGGGTTTTTAAGCCTGAAAAGGAACTGGTTCCAGTTTTTAAGGTCCGGAGTGTTTTTCTCAGGAAGGTCCAGTTTTTTAAGTGTAACCCTGTCAAGTCCTTCTTCAAGCATTAAGTTAGGTACTTCATAAATTGTAGAAGCATCTATAGACTGTATAACAGCCTCTCTCTTAACATTACAGAAGATTGCAAGCTTCTGGCGAAGGTCAGACGAAAGTTCGTGTTCTGTACGGCAAACAAGGATATCAGCTTTAATTCCGCTTTCCATCAATGTTTTAACCGAGTGCTGTGTTGGCTTTGTTTTAAGCTCTCCTGCAGCGGCAAGATACGGTATAAGCGTAAGGTGAATAACGATACCATTATTTTCACCAAGTTCCCATACCAGCTGCCTTACCGACTCAATGTACGGAAGTGACTCAATGTCACCCACTGTACCACCTATCTCGGTAATAACAATATCATACTCACCTGTGTTGCCCAGGTGCTGCATGCGTTCTTTAATCTCGTTTGTGATGTGAGGCACTACCTGAACGGTCTTACCAAGAAACTCCCCTCTTCTCTCTTTTTCAATAACCGAAAGGTAAACCCTTCCTGTAGTAACGTTATTAGACTGAGAAGTAGGTACGTTTAAGAATCTTTCATAGTGGCCAAGGTCAAGGTCTGTTTCGGCACCATCATCGGTAACATAGCATTCTCCATGTTCGTACGGGTTAAGTGTACCCGGGTCTACATTAATGTAGGGATCAAATTTCTGGATTGTTGTCCTGTAACCTCTCGCTTGCAGTAGTTTTGCCAGTGATGCTGCAATAATTCCTTTTCCTAAAGAAGAAGACACACCTCCTGTAACAAAAATATACTTTGTCTGATTCATTTGTAAAAATATGTGTTGTGTTGTTGTTGTAAAAAACGTGGCAAAAGTACGTATTTTTTTTGATTGTTCAATGTATCAATTTTTTAATGTACCATTAACACACGCCCCAATATCCTGTAGGCTATACAACAATTATCACCACATACTCAATAATAATGCTATGATTATAAATATGACAAACTGTCTTGCTGATGTACCAATATACTAATTACTCAATGTACCAATTTATCTACTCTTCATTTAATTGTTACATTAGAAAATTGATAAATTGTTACATTATCTCTTGGGATAGTGTTTTTTGATATTTCGTATCAGGTTTTCCAGCCCGTTTAGCTTGAGCTCATATACCAGCTGAAGCATCTGTCCCAACTGACCGGCAGGAAAGCCTTTGTTGTGGTACCACACCACATAATATTCAGGCAATTCTATAAGATCATAGCCTTCATATTTACCAAAGGGCATTTTAGTATGTGCTAACTTGACGAGAAATTCCTGTTGTTGGTCCAAAAGTGAAGTTTTAAATAATAAAAAATGCCTCTTTGGGCAAAGAGGCAAAAGTAATCTATTTTTAAAGTATCCTTATATTTTTAATGGGTTAGCTGCATTTTATAACAGCCGCCCGATGTGACAGTCACCGTGCCATCCCATGTTAATTCGTCACAGCTGGCAGTAAATGAATAGCTACCGGCGGGCAGTGAAAAGTTAGCCGCCGAAGATGCACCGCAAGATGGCGACCCTCCGCTGTAATACCCGCTGATAGTGCCTGAACTTCCTGATATATTCACCGTAATAAAACCGCAGCCAAAATCACTTTGGGTCCAGAACATCACGTTACCATTTCCGCTTCCTCCGCCGTTTCCGTTGCCATTTCCACCACCTCCGCCGCTAAGAGAACCGCAATCGCCGCCCCATGATCCTTTTTTATAATCAGTTACAAGGCAAACCTCACAGGCAGGATAAGAAAATTCAAGTGTTCCGTTTACAATTTCAAGATAAGTATCGGGCAGTCCGTATTCAGAGTCCCATGTAATGTAACTACCTTCAATGTAGCCTTTATAAAGACCGGCAGCAGTAGAGCCTTTCTTTTCGCACATGTACACCCGGTCAGACGATTCTCCGTCTATGCCTCCTATGGCAAGGTCTGTCCTGTCGCCGCTAGGGCCGGGCAGCCTCGTCCATACCCCTGCAAAAGAAGAGTTGTTTCCGCCTCCTATGTTTTCTTCGTCCTCGTCTTCACAAGAGATAATTGTTACCGAAGCCAACATTAAAAACAATAGCCCGGTCATTCTAAATAGATAAGTAATTTTTTTCATAATAATAGCGTTTAGTTGATTATGAAACAAAATTACCACCGGCGGAAAAAAGTAAAAACCCAGACAGGCAGGGATAAACCCTATAACCTATCCGGGATTTTACCTAACCAACTCTATTTATCTAAAAACGGGTCTTTATTATCCCGTAATGTTTGGAGATGCACAAATGCATTGTAAATCAATTTTGACTGAGAATCTACTACTTTGATACTTATACCCTGATCCCGGTCTACCCAAAATGTAATGGCATCGTTATATAAGGTTATACCGCAATTGCAGTTACCAGTATCATTGTCAAATTTAAGTTTATGGAGATTGAAAAGGTTGAATGAGTACTCTTTTTTAACTTTAGGCTTATTGTACTTAAGCGTTATAATACCCGAGTTTTCAATTACAACTGATGCGACTTTTAAATCATCTTTGTCATTAAAGTTAACAGCATATTTTATAACCGCTATTTTTACATAATCAGCAGTCTCGTTAAAGGTTTTATTTTGACCTGCCGCATTAATACCATACAACAGAACGAATAACATGTATATATTTTTCATCTTTAGCTTATAAGTTTAATCCTGATTTATACCCTATCTGAAACTGAAAAAAATTATTTGAATCTCCAAACACACTAGTGTAATTAAACCTAAGGAATAACGCATCGGTTTTTTTTCCTCCGTAAAAAAACACCTCTGCACAGGCATTAAAAAAATTAAAGGGTTCAATTTTTTCAATCATGTATTTCCTGTTATACAAATGCCTCAGCTTATTAACGTATGAACCAATATTAACCCCGAAATTTTTACTGCGCGTTATCTTAAGCTCTAAACCCGTACCATAACTTACACTTGTAATATTTTCTTCGATTCCGGGGATAGCTTCCGCCAAATAAAACTGGGTTGTAAAAGGTATATTGAATTCCAGAAAAGAATGTTTAGGATTCCAGTTTAGCACACTTACAGCAACTCCACAACTAACGAATGATTTCTGGATCAACTGAATTTTATTATTTACTACATACGATGGTAATAGTAACGAGTCGATATCAATAGCCCTGTCTTCTTTATCAAACCTGCTATACCTGACATGTGGAGAAATAGACCTGAAAATATAAAAATTTGTCCCCGAGAAATTTGTTGGGTTTACCGGTATGCAAATTTTGGCTTCAAAATTTACGATCCCATTTGTAGTCGACTCTATCAAACCCAGAAAATCAGAATAAACCCGGTAATCAATAAGGTTACTTATGCCGTCATCTAAACTGATATCAGAATTATAAATCAGGGTATCCTTAAAAACATTCAACCCAACCAGACTTTCTTTTTTTAACCGTTGAGTACCGTCGCCACTATCAACAATGATATTTCTTTCAGTAAGTTTAACCTGTTTTTTTTCGGGAAGGCTGATTTTAATGTTATCAGGGGTAAAATTATTCCCCATCTCACAAGTGTATTTTAATACATCTCCTAACTTTATAAACTGACTTTTCTTGTTTGGATTTTCATTGTAAAGCCTGTCATTATATCTTGACCGAAATCTAATCAGTGAAATTGCAATACTGTTACTAAAGTTATCTCCGCCTTCCGTTTCTACAGAGATATCTTTTACAAATCCATTATCAATTTCAAAAGTACACTTTTTGATTTTCACCTTAGGCTTAATCAAACTGTCATCAATATGAACAGATACTTTTTCCTTTGTCATTTCAAAAGTTCCTATTTTAGAACTTCTTTCTTTGTTTTCTTTGACGATCTTAAATATCGGGTTGTCTTGGTCAATGTCTTCTGATTTTTCCTGTGCAGACATAATCAGCACATTTACAAGTATGCAGAAAAATGTAAGATGTTTGTTTTTCATAATACTGAATTTTAGTTGGTTACAGCCAAAATTAGTATTGATGTAAAAAATAAAACCTCCATTAAAGGAGGTTTTTAGCTATTAACGATCAGTGTTTTACCCATCTACTTTCTTTTATAGGTATCCCTGTATTGGGTATCTTCAACATCTCCCGCGCTGTGTGTCAGCACGAGTTTAGAATCGGTAAGCTCTTCCAGCGTGCTTTCATAAGCACCGTCAACTCCGTCATACGTAAAAAGAACCTTCGTATCATTTGCCCTGAGCTTCCACGTGCCGTTAAGCACAGCTGCACTGCCGCAGGTTACAGTGCCCGGATAAAATGTCCAGCTGCCGTCAGACTTATACTCCTCGGTATCATCAAGGTCACAGTCTTCTGTAACGGCCTGCCAGGTTCCACTGCCTAATCTGGTCTCTTCTTTTGTTTTTTGCCAGACACCTACAATAGAATTGCCTGAGCCACCCTTATCGCTATCGTCATCCTGGCAGGAAACAAACAGGGATGCGCCAAGCAAAAGGCAAATCATTGCATTTGATCTTAAAAATCGGGTAATTGTTCTCATGGTATAAAGATTTAGTATTATTTAAATCAAAAATACTATGGCTATGAAAAAAGAAATCCCCCCATATTGGGAGGATTTCACCTATATATCATTAAGGCTTTTTACCAATTGAATGTTATATCCTGAACAATATCCGGATGCAGGCTTAGCCCTACTGGACACGTATGTGCCACGCGTTCTAATATTACCCTTGACTTTTCATCAGCATCAGATTTCATCGTAAACACCACTTCTATCTTTGCAATTTTTCTCGGGCTTGGCTGCATAACCTTAGTTACATCAGCTGTTGAACCTTCAAGGTTAACCCCTATTTCACGGGCTTTGATTCCCATTATAGAAAACATGCAGGTAGCCAATGAATTAGCCACCATGTCTGTTGGCGAAAAAGCCTCTCCCCTTCCGTGGTTATCGGTAGGCGCATCGGTAATGATTTCTGTACCTGACTGCAGGTGTATAGAAGATGTTCTTAACTCCCCCTGGTATGTTACTTTAGATGTCATAATTATTGGGCTACTTTAGTGCTTAGATCCTGATCGTAATATAAAATGTATACGCCTGTGTTATAATTACCTCCGTTTTGCGAGGCATAATCAAACTTGCTCTCCACCGCTTCAGAGGCTTTCTCTGTCATAACCTCTTTAAAGCTGTCCTGCTGGAAAAGGCGAAGGATCGCGTCAAACGTAACGTCAAAACCACGTGTCGCAAACTGGTTAGGCATTATATTATTTTTCTCTTTAAAAATTCTTCCGAATAATATTCCTTCCGGCGTGTCGCTGTCGTTTGTAACGGAAGGATACAACATTTTTAGTACAGCAAGTCTTGTAAGTGGCAGTTCATCATTATCAAACGCATCGTAACGCTCAAGAACCACAAGTTGTATCTGGTATTCTGCAAGGGCATCTACAAGCGTTTTTGTAGTTCCCAGTATCATTCCGCTTCGCTCTGTTTCAAGGATTACATAATTCACTTTGCCTTTAACCAGCATATTTTTAAGGCCTTCAACCACTATGGTTCCGTCAGGGCTTAAAGGAGCAAACTGTGCCGATGGCAGGTTGGTTTTTATAAATTGCTTAGAGCTTGCTTTTTTAGCATCTACCACCGCAATTATATTACCTCCTTTTGTTTTAAGATAATCCAGCATAGACAATCTTACCCTTTCAGGAGATGGTACCGACTGGAATAAATTAGAATATGGTTTTGTATCGTCTTTAGATAAAGGTGAAATAACAGGAATTCCTTTTGAGGCAAGTGCCGATGCAAGGCTCTCTGCATTGTTAGGAAAGAACGGACCTATAACAGCATCCATCCCGCCAACGCTCGCGGCAACTCCGGCAGCATCAAAAGACGATTTTGTTTCTTTAGCATCTATAATTTTTACCTTTAACGGAAGACCAAGCACTTTAGCCGAATCTATAGCCATAAGTGCACCCGCATAAAAGTCTAATGTCATGTTTAGGAATTTATCCGAACGAAGCAGCTTAGAACGCACCGTATCCGATTCTATTCTCGAAAGGTTAAACGGAAGCACGAGTGCAAGATCCTTAGTTTCAGATTTTTTAAGCGTACCCGCCAATCCTGAGATAGCCTTAGACGCGTTACCCAATACAGGCGCAGTTGCAACGGTACTAGTAGAAGCTGCAGCTCCACCTGCCACAGGAAGCTTGATCACCATACCTTCTTTTAAACCTTCTTTTGCCTGAGGGTTCAGTTCAAAAAATTCAGCTTCGGTAATATCGTTGTCTTTAGTAAGGCTGTACACTGTTTCCTTAGGCTGCACTGTATAATCAGCGTATGCTTTTTTAGTAGCTGCAACAGGTATTGGCTGTGTCTTATCTTTTTCAACCACCGCCTTCTTATCAAGTTTTAGCTTGTAGCCAAGAGGCAGCGTATCTTTTACTTCGGGGTTAAGCTCTTCAAGAAGCTGAAGGCTCATGCCATATTGCTTTGCAATAGAATATTTTGTTTCGCCTGCTTCAACAGTATGAAAGAAATAGGATGGGCTGTTTGGTTTCTTGTCTTCTTTTTTCTCAGCTTTAACCTGGGCTGCAACACCACTGCCTTTAATAGGTATTATAACCTTCTGCCCTATCTGCAGGCCGTTATCAAGCGCTGTCCCGTTGGCTTTTTTGATATCATCAACAGATACATCATATTTTTTTGCCAGGCTGAAAAGTGTTTCCTTAGCTGTTACCTCGTGTATTGTGTTAGCTACTTTTGTAGGCTTCACTTTTTCAGGCTCAGCTTTTGGTACTTTGCTCGTTCCCGGTATAAGCAGGACGGTATTTTCTTTAATTCCATTCTTCGCATCAGGATTAATGCGGTAGATGTCGTAAGGGGTAATTTTATATTTTTTTGCAATGCTTACTACCGTTTCACCTTTTTCTACGGTATGCTTTTTATAATCCTGTGCATACAAAGGCGTTGAAAGCAATAAAAATGAAAAAATTAAAACTACGAAATACTTCATGGTAAGGTTTTTTTGGAACAATTTAACAATTGCAAATTTATGTTTTCTTCCTCTACAGGATGGTTTTTATCTTATAAATTTCAGTTAAAAATGCAAAACCCATACCAAAAGCATTTTACAGTTTTCCTGCACAAAAAAAAGGAAGACTATTCGTCCTCCTCTTCTTCTGCTTCTTTTTTCTTTAATGGCGGTACTGCCGGCACCTGTATTGGGTTACCCCCGTTTTTCTTTATGAGTTCTTCCTTAAATTTATCAAGGTCTTTTTTCTTTGATTCATGCAGCGGAATTTTTAACACCTGCCCTGCTTTGATTCCATACTGATCAGTTTCTACCTCATTGTATTTATAGATCTCATCAGGATCTACCATATATTTTTTAGAAAGCATAACCATCCTTTCACCCATTGTAGTTTTATGGTCTATAAAATAGGTGTCGTAATCTACCGGTTCACCTTCGGCTGCCTGATTATTATCCTGTGCCGATAACGACTGGAACACTATGAGCGCAAATAAGATAAGTAGTAGTCTTTTCATAAGAGGTATGATTTGGAAGGCCTAAAGTAATAATTTTAGGCTAAAACCCACAAACTATTGTTGTTAAAAACCAAAAGCCCCACACATAATGTGCAGGGCTTTGTATTATAAATCTTAAAGACTATTCCCACTCAATAGTGGCCGGCGGTTTAGAACTAATGTCATAAACAACGCGGTTAACGCCTTTTACTTTATTAATGATCTCATTAGATATCTTCATAAGGAATTCGTACGGAAGGTGTACCCAGTCTGCTGTCATACCGTCTGTAGATTCTACAGCGCGAAGTGCAACAACTTTTTCATACGTACGCTCATCGCCCATAACGCCTACACTGTTTACAGGAAGAAGGATAGCTCCGGCCTGCCAAACTTTGTCATACAGTCCGTGTTCTTTAAGTCCGTTGATGAATACTGCATCAACTTCCTGAAGGATACGTACTTTCTCAGGTGTAATATCACCAAGGATCCTGATAGAAAGTCCGGGACCAGGGAAAGGGTGACGGCCAAGAAGTTCGGGATCGATACCTAAAGTAGCGCCTACTCTTCTCACTTCGTCTTTAAATAACATTCTAAGTGGTTCAACAACCTGAAGCTTCATGAAATCAGGAAGCCCGCCCACATTGTGGTGCGATTTTATAGTTGCCGATGGCCCTTTAACAGATACCGACTCGATAACGTCTGGATAAATCGTACCCTGAGCAAGCCATTTTACATCTGTAAGAAGGTGTGCCTCATCATCAAATACTTCAATGAATACACGGCCGATCGTTTTACGTTTTGTTTCAGGATCATCGATACCTGCAAGCTGAGACAGGAAACGGTCAGCGGCATCTACACCTTTCACGTTAAGCCCCATATCTTTATATTGATCAAGAACGCTTTCAAATTCGTTCTTTCTAAGTAACCCGTTGTTAACGAAGATACAGTAAAGGTTTTCGCCAATAGCCTTATTTAAAAGCACGGCAGCAACCGTAGAGTCTACACCTCCTGAAAGGCCTAGAACAACTTTATCTGTACCAATTTTTGTTTTAAGCTCTGCTACGATATCCTCTACAAAAGAGTTTGGCGTAAAGCTTTGCGGTACTTCTGCAATTTTTACGAGGAAGTTTTCCAGCATCTGCTTACCATCTGTAGAGTGGTAAACTTCAGGGTGGTATTGTATAGCATATGTAGTTTCGCCTTCAATCTTGTAAGCTGCATTTTCCACATCTTTAGTACTTGCAAGCACTACACCGTTTGTAGGCAGTTTTTTGATGGTATCGCTGTGGCTCATCCATACCTGGCTGTTAGCCGAAACACCTTCAAGGAACGGTTCACCTTCTTTAATATAAGAAAGGTTAGCACGGCCATACTCGCGAATGTTAGACGGTGCAACCTCTCCCCCATGAAAATGGGCAAGGTATTGCGCGCCATAACAAACAGCCAGTAAAGGCAGCTTGCCGCGAATTTGCGAAAGATCAGGATGCGGTGCATCCTCCGCCCTTACAGAAAATGGGCTTCCTGATAATATTACCGCTTTATAAGATGATAAATCAACCGGAGGGTTGTTGTAAGGGAAAATTTCGCAGAAGATATTTAACTCGCGAACCCTTCTCGCAATAAGCTGAGTGTATTGCGAACCGAAATCTAGAATAAGTACGTTGTGTTGCATGCGCAAAAGTAATGCTTATAATTGAAAATTAAAAACAGGATTTACAGATTTTTAGATTGTTTGATTTTTAAGAATTTAAACATAAAGGACGCAAAGTTTTACGCAAAGGGAAACAAAGCTTTATGGATTTTTTAAAATAATTAAAACCAAAACCCTGCTGACATACTGTTGTCACTACACGATTCTACTTTTGTCTTACATATTTAAAAAGACAAATTATGAACTTACAATCACTACGAATTATAACCGCCGACATTAAGCGCCTGGTACACTTTTACGAAAAAGCAACAGCACTTTCCGCAAAATGGTTTACCGAAGATTTCGCAGAAATCAATACAGGCACTTGCACCATAGCGATAGGCAGCACAAATACGCTGGATTTCTTTGGAGGTGCCATTGCAGAGCCTGCAAGCAACAAAAGCATCATTATAGAATTCTGCGTAGAAAATGTTGATGACCACTATATCAGGATTAAGGAGATAACTAAAGACATTGTTCAGGAACCTGTAACAATGCCATGGGGCAACCGCTCTTTATTGTTCCGTGACCCTGATGGCAGCCTGATAAATTTCTTCACTCCGGTTACTCCGGAAGCGATAGAAAAATTCAGCTGAAAATCTGTAACAAACAGGCTTTTAAATGAAGCGAAACGGCCGTGCAAAAAGTATGGCCGTTTTGCTTTTTATGTACCTTTAAAACAAAAATGACAAAAACTGAAACACTGCTGTGGAACAGGCTTGAAGCCTACCAGCTTGATGAAACTGATGTCAGGTTAACCTTCTCACAGCGGCTTGCACGCGAGAATGGCTGGAACCTAAATTACACCCAACGGGTTATAGAAGAATACAAAAAGTTCCTCTTTTTGTGCTGCACTTCGCCAGATCCCGTAACACCCAGCGACCCCGTAGACCAGGCGTGGCACCTGCACCTAACCTACACAAAATCGTACTGGAACGACTTATGCAAAAACATCTTGGAAAGGGAAATTCATCACAACCCTACTAGAGGCGGTAAAGAAGAGCAGCAAAAGTTCAACAACCTGTATACCGGGCTTCACCACATGTATTTTGAAAAATTCGGTATGAATCCGCCGCCTGATATCTGGCACGATAACAACACAAGATTTACTGACATTAACTTTCAACGCGTAAACCTGTCGAAATACTGGCTCATCAAAAAGCCGGATATAAAATTTAAGCCCGCGGTATTTACCTTTATCCTAATGCTTGCCGCAACGGTTTTCCTTTCATCTGCTTTATCATAGGGTTGATAATCGCCTTCGCATTTAACGGTAAAAAAGACCGTAAAAATAAAAACAACAGGACAGACAGCGAGGGCGGCACCAACTTTGCCTGCTCTACTTTTGGAGACGGAGACAGCGGATGCTCTTCTCACCATGGCGATAGCGGATGTTCTTCGCACGATGGCAGCAGCGGATGCAGCAGTAGTGGCTGTTCGAGTGGATGCAGCGGCTGCGGAGGAGGATGTGGTGGCGGCGATTAATTTAACATCCAAAAATTTCTGAATTAGGATTTTTACTTACCTTTAGGTTTCCTAATTCAAATTAAATGAATCACTTCTTTTCGTTTTTATTCCTGCTATTCTCAGCAGGAGCCTTCTGCCAGACAGAAGAACCTGTTTCACCAGATTATAAACTTATCGAAAAAAATACCGGGGATAAAAGATCCCCTTACTATTTTACTACCCTGATGAGCCGTTATAATAAAGCCGACAGCACAATGACAACCAATGAAAGAAGGCATTTGTACTACGGTTATTCGTTTCAGAAACAATATTCTCCTTACAAAGTATCTGATGCTCAGGAAGAGTTTACCGAACTGCTGAGAACCCAGCAAACCGATAAGAAAACAATGGAAAAACTCATTAAGCTGTCTGACAAGGTGCTTAAAGATTTTCCATTCAGCATACGTATTAAGGAGTACCGTATTTATGCCTTTAAACAACTGAACCGTCTAAAAGAGGCTAATGCCGAAGAAATCCAGGCAGCTATGGTCATCGATGCCATATTGAGTTCGGGTGACGGTTCAACACAAGAAAAAAGCTTTCACGTAATAAACACCTCAAATGAATATGAGATCATAGATATACTTGGTTTCCGTTTTGGCGGTGAGCAGGAACTTATTGAGGCAAAATACGATTACCTTAACTTAGATGAGAACTCGTACAATCTTAAAGGTTTCTATTTTAATGTTTCCCGCCTTTTTGAAAGTTTCCACGGAAAATAATTCCTCCAGGCATAAAACGGCTATAGAGAAAGAACTACAGTTCAATCAAAAACCACATATAACTCCGTAAAGCACTATTACTTACGGAGTTTTGTTTTGTAAGCTGCCGTGTTTTATAACTTGGCTATAACAGAAAAAAATGTAAATTCGCATCATGATGAATAACGAAGATATTAATGGCGTGAAGCAATTGCTGGCTTTACCAAAAAAGATTGCCATTATACCCCACCGTAACCCCGATGGCGATGCCATGGGTTCTACCCTGGGGCTGTACCATTTCCTGAAATATAAAGGGCATGATCCTATAGTGATAACGCCTAACGAGTCGCCTGATTTCCTGGCTTGGCTGCCTTCATTCAATACCGTAAGGGTATTTGAAAAGGAAACTGAATCTGCTACCAAAATACTTAAGGAAGCTGATGTGATCTTTACACTCGACTTTAACGTACTGAGCCGTACCGGCGACCAGATGGAAGCCGTACTTAAAGAACTTATTGCTCCTTATGTAATGATAGACCACCATCAGAAACCCGGCGATTATGCCATGTTTACGTTTTCTGATACATCATTTGGGTCTACCTGTGAAATGATTTATCATTTTATCGTGGCAATGGGCGAAAAAGCACTTATAGATAAAACTATTGCTACGTGCCTTTACACAGGAATCGTAACCGACTCAGGTTCTTTCCGTTACCCATCTACTACAGGTATAACACACAGGGTAGTTGCCGATTTTATAGACCTGGGAATAGACAATACTGCCATACACAGCCTGCTGTTTGATAACCATTCGCACAACCGTGTATTAATTTTGGCAAGGGCTTTGCAGAACATGAAAGTAATGCCCGCATACAAGACATCATACACCACGCTTAGCCAGGAAGAGCTTAATAGCTTTGGCCACAGTAAAGGCGATACCGAAGGCATTGTGAATTATGGACTGAGCATGAAAGACATTGTGTTTACGGCATTTTTTACCGAGAATAAAGACGAAGGCATCATAAAAATATCATTCCGCTCTAAGGGCAGTTTTGACGTTAACCAGTATGCACGTGAGCATTTTAGCGGTGGCGGGCACATAAATGCGGCAGGCGGCCGATCTAACGAAAGTTTAGAAGCTACCATACAAAAATTTATTGCTACTTTAGCACACACAAAAATTGACTGATACAATGAAGAAGGCATTTATTATACCGCTTATTCTTTTAGGAGTGCTTATCGTGTCCTGCTCACAACAGCAGGCAAGAAGGCCTGTTTCGCACACATCGGGAACATTCATGAAAGAATCTATAAAGCGAAACAAAAAGCTGGTAGCCAGCGAAGAGTCTCAGATAGATTCTATCATAAAAAGCAATCCTGAAATTAAGTACATAGCATCTGATAAAGGTTACTGGTATCATTATGAAATGGAGAATGCTGCAGATACCATACGCCCTAAACGCGGTGATGTGGCCTTCTTTAACTATGATATTAAGGATATAAAAGGCAATGTGATATACAGCGAGACAGAACTAAAACCGCAGGTGTACCATGTTGACAAACAAAATATAATGATGGGTCTGCGTGACGGCATCAAACTTATGAACGAAGGCGAAAAAGTTACTTTCCTTTTCCCTTCGCACATGGGCTTTGGCTATCATGGCGACAATGACAGAATTGGCACCAACCAGCCGCTTATATGTACCGTTACCCTAAACGACATTAAGCCTGAAAGCCAGGTAAAAGAGAATTAATCTAATATAAATGAAACCAATGACAAGTTTTTTTGTAAGCCTTGCGGCTTTGTTTTTTTCATGTAACACTACACCATCTGCCGACCCTGTAAAGCTGGGCGACGGACTTTATGCTGAGATTGAAACCAACAAAGGTAGGATCGTACTTCAGCTTGAGTACCAGAAAACACCCCTTACCGTTGCTAACTTCGTGGCTCTTGCCGAAGGTAAAAACGATATGGTAAGCGCTCAATACAAAGGAAAACCTTTTTATGACGGACTAAAATGGCACCGTGTAATTGCCGACTTCATGATTCAGGGCGGAGACCCTAATGGCGATGGTTCCGGAGGACCGGGCTATAAATTTGCCGATGAATTTGACCAGTCGCTTAGGCATGACAAAGCAGGTACACTTTCTATGGCTAATGCAGGAAAAGGTACTAACGGAAGCCAGTTCTTTATCACGCACGGCCCTACGCCTCACCTTGATAACATGCACACAGTATTTGGCCATGTTGTAGAAGGACAGGATGTGGTTAACGCTATCCAGCAGAATGACGAGATCAAGACAATAAAAATTATCCGTAACGGTAAAGACGCTAAAAAGTTTGACGCTCCTAAAGTATTTAAAGAATACTACGAGAAAGCAGCTAATGAGCAGAAAAAGCAAGCAGAAGCTGTAACTAAGACTAAAGCTGATAAGGTTGCTTACTTTGCAGATCTTAAAAAAACAGCCACTAAAACAGCTTCAGGGCTTCAATATGCGATCGTGAAAAAAGGAACAGGTAAAAAAGCACTTCCCGGATCTCAGGTTTACATTGGTTACTCCGGTTACCTTGACAACGGTTCAGGTACAATGTTTGACTCAAGCGAGGCTTCTGTAGCTAAAGCTTTTGGCAACTATATCGCTCAAAAAGATGCAGCTAACGCTTATGTGCCAATCCCTTTTACAGCAGGTACAAAAACAGGTATGATCCCTGGATTTATAGAAGGTATCGAGCAATTATCTTTTGGTGATAAAGCAGTAGTGTTTATCCCTTCTCACTTAGGGTATGGAGAAAGAGGTGCACCACGCGGAGGAATTGGCCCTAACGCCAACCTTATATTCGAAATTGAAATGTTTGAAATGATGCCTGCTACTACAACAACAGGAAAATAATCATCACCTCATAAAATGCAAAAAGGGATTCCGAAATGGAATCCCTTTTTCGATTAGTAAAACCTGAATTTACTTTACAAGCATCTTCAGCATAATATCAAATTTAGTTTCATATTCTTCAGACACTGTTTTGCTCTCGGTAAACAGCAGCCTGCGTACTACAGGAATACTATAAGGCAATGACCACGCCCTAAGCGATTTTGCCACAGCATCCATATTATTGATACCCTGCATTGCCTGTGCGCCATCTGCCCAGCATACAAGCCCTATCTTTTTATCGGTAAGGTACGGAATTTCGCGCTTAGCGCTTAGTTCCAGCCAGTCAAGACAATTCTTCATCGCACCCGGCATACCGCCATGGTATAAAGGCGTAAGCCAGATATGGGCATCGGCCTGCCTGAAAGCCTCAACCATATTAAGTACCGAAGACGACACCTCACTAGCGGTGCTAAACATAGGGATATTGCTGTCATCTATATTAAAGATAATAGCCTCAGAACCCATCGCAGTAATCTTATCTTTAAGAAAACCTGTAATGGCATCTGCCGTACTATTAAAACCGGAACCCATTGCTCCGTTAAAAAGTAATATTTTCATTTGTATTTATTGGTTTGCGTTGGTATAAAGCTTTTCAGCAAAATCCCAGTTTATAATGTTCCAGAACTGTGTGATATAATCGGCACGCCTGTTTTGGTAACTTATGTAATATGCATGCTCCCAAACATCAAGTGCAAGTACCGGAATACCCTTTATCGTAGTGTGCAGCATTATCGGATTATCCTGGTTAGGCGTACTGCCTATTTCAAGTTTGTTTTCTTCATTAACAAACAGCCAGGTCCAGCCCGAACCAAACCTGCCCATTGCAGCTGCGGCAAATTTTTCCTGAAAAGCTGTAAACGAGCCAAAGGTAACATTTATAGCTTCTGCAAGTTGGCCTGTTGGCTCTTTTTTAGCATTAGGCGTAAGAAGCTTCCAGAACAGGCTGTGATTGTAATGTCCACCCGAATTGTTGCGCAGCACAGGCGGCAGTTCAGATGCCTTTTCAAATATCTCATCAAGGGTCAGGTCCTCGTATCCGGAATCCTGAAGGCCTTTATTAAGATTGTCTACATAAGCCTGATGATGCTTAGCGTGGTGGATTTCCATTGTTTTGGCATCTATAAAAGGCTCAAGCGCATTATAAGCGTATTCAAGTTTAGGCAATATATAAGTCATGATATTATTTTTTTATGTTGGAACAAAATTACTACATTTGCATAATAAACCAAATATTTACTTTGTTTATTATGAAAATAAAATTTCCCGATAATGAGCGTGCTATCTGGATATTAAAAACCAAGGGGCCGTCTACGCTTATTTCTTTAGCCAAGGAAATGAATGTAACAACCGAAGGCGCTCGTTTTCAGTTACTGAAATTAGCCGGAGAGGGTTTGGTTACCTCTGCATCAGAATCTAAAGGAAGAGGCCGGCCGCAGCAGATATGGTCGCTTACTGCATTGGGCAATACCCGTTTTCCTGATACTCACGCCGACCTTACAGTAAAACTAATAGAAAAAACGCGCGAACTGCTGGGCGAAGAAGCACTAAACCTAGTTATTGAAGCGAACAGTTTAGACTTACGCAATAAATACTGTAATGCCGTAGCCGGAGTTAACAGCCTTGAAGAACGAATTAAAATTTTAGCCGATTATCGCGATGGCGAAGGTTACATGGCATCCTACTCAAAAGAAGGAGACGGCTATATGCTGGTAGAAAACCACTGCCCTATTTGCGCCGCTGCCGCTGCCTGTGTAGGTTTCTGTAAAACAGAACTGCAAACTTTTCAGCAGGTACTGGGCGAAGGCGTACTGGTAGAAAGAACAGACCACATATTGGCAGGAGCCCGAAGATGTGCTTATAAAATTACACAACAATAAAAAAGGGATTCCAAAATAGAATCCCTTTCATCATATACGCTACAGCATTAATTATGCCTTGAACTTCCAGTCGAATTCATCATTCTTATTGATGGTAGCCCCTATCTCGATTTTGATAACCTCGTTAAATTCCACCTGGAAAATGATCCAGTTGGCTTCATTAAAATGATTGTCTATAGTGTCAAATGACTCCACTTCAAAATCCTTGAGTCCGTTTGTTTTGGCAGCAGCTTCAATAGCTGTCCAGTTTTCGCGGATAACCTTAGAACCGAAAATCTCAGACGATGGATTAGAAACAATGATATAGCCTAATCGCATATCTTCATCCTGATAAAAAGTAAGTCTTAATTTTTTATCGTTATACAGGTAAATGATGTTACCGTCTTCGTCTTTAAACTGCCTGTCAGGATTGCCATAAACGCCTCTAACATCCTTTTCCTTCATTCCGAAAAGCAACTCCCCAACACCTGATTTTAAATTTATTTTCATAGTAAACTGATAAATTTTTGTTAACGCAAAGGTATTCAAATTTAAAGAAATCCAGCACTCAAAAGGGTTTGCGTTAAATATTAATTACTTTAAGATATATTTAACTAATTCATTACAAAACCGTTAAGAGTATTACACCGTAACTTTAAATTATGTACAATTAACACCAATTTTTTATTATGAAGAAAACAATTACCTATCTAAGGATCATTGCGGTACTTTTCATGTTTGCCTTTTCGGCAAATGCGCAGTCTGTTACCGTAACCAACACTAACGATGCAGGCGCAGGCTCTTTCAGGCAGGCCGTGCTTGATGTAGCGGCAGGCGGGGCTATATTATTTGACGCATCGCTAAACGGAACTACGATTACACTTACAAGCGAAGTTACCATTAACAAGAACATTGTTATTAATGGCAGCGGCGCAGAAAACACAACTATTAGCGGGGGCGGCACTACACGTATCCTTTTAATTACCGATGGCGAGGTTACCATAAATAACCTAACTCTTACAAATGGCTCTGCGGCTGATAATGGCGGGGCCATTTCTGCATCAGGCAGTACGGTACTTATCAATAACACGACTATATCTAACAGTACGGCTGCCGGTGCAGCCGCAACTAACGGTGGTGGTGGTATTTTCCTTGCCGATGGTTCGCTTACAATTAATGTATCTACAGTTACAAATAATACTGCTACAGGAGCTTCAGGAAGTGGTGGTGGTATCCATGTAAGTACAGGAGGAACATTGAACGTAAATGCGTCGACTATCTCAGAAAATATGGCAAACCGCGCTGGTGGTGGTATAGAGGTAAATGCAGCTACAGCTGTTACCCTTACGCTTAACGACGTGACACTTGACGGGAACACTACAGGTGCAGCACCTGGTAATGGCGGCGGTCTTCATATTACAGGAGCAAGCAATGCTACTATTACAGGTGGTGTAGTTAGCAATAACGAAGCAATTTCTGAAGGCGGCGGACTATGGAATGGTTCAGGTATTATGACCATTGCAGGAACAGTTATTACCGAAAACACGGCAAGCGGTGCATTAGCAGATAACGGCGGTGGCGGTATATACAACCTTAGCGGTGTAGTAAACATTAACGCTGAAACTGAAATTACAAACAACACAGCAAACGGCGCTGCCGGAAGCGGAGGAGGAATCCTTAACGATGTAGGAGGTAAACTTACTATTACTGACGCTACAATTACAGGCAACATTTCTAATCGTGCAGGCGGTGGTATAGAAGATAATTCAGGTGCGGCAGGTTTTGTTGTACTGACTGATGTTACACTTGACGGAAACATTACAAATACTATGCCTGGTAACGGCGGTGGACTTCACGTAACAGGCGCGGGCACCGTTACGATTAACGGAGGTACTGTAAATAATAACGAAGCAGGCGCTGAAGGAGGCGGACTTTGGAACGGCTCTGGTACCATGACAATTTCAGGAACAGTTATTACAGAAAACACAGCCAGCGGTGCAGGTGCCGATCAGGGTGGTGGTGGAATCTACAACCTTAGCGGAACACTTAACATTAGTGGAGACGCAGTAATATCTAACAATACTGCTGATGGCGCTGCAGGTAGCGGCGGTGGTTTACTAAACGATGTTGGCGGAAAAGTAACCATAGAGGATACACAATTCTCAGGCAACGTATCAGTACGTGCAGGTGGTGCAATTGAAGATAACGGCCGTGAGACCGGATTTGTAAATATTGACAACGTAACTTTTACTTTAAACAATGCAGGTGCTTCTCCTGGTAATGGCGGTGCAGTACACATGACAGCTGCAGGTAATGTAACTATCACTAACAGTATAGTGAGCGGCAACATTGCTGTGCAAGGTGGCGGACTTTGGAACGGTACAGGTACTATGACTGTTGAAAGAGTTCACATTACTGCCAATACAGCTACAGGATTAACAGTAAACGACGGTGGTGGCGGTATCTTTAACAACGGGGGTACGCTAAATGTTTCTAACACTACACTTTCCCTAAACACTGCGACAGGACTTCTTGGACGTGGCGGAGGACTTCACCTTAACGGTGGTACGACTGTTTCGTTAAAAAATACGATCTCAGGCAATACATCATTAACTAATGGTGGTGGTATATTCAATAAAGGTGCCCTTACTGTAGACGCAAACACGATTGCACTTAATGGTGCAACGATTAGCGGTGGTGGTATCTCTAACGACGGCGCAAGCACTGTAAGCCTTAAAAATACTATCGTGGCTACTAATACAGCCTTAATATCGGGTGCTAACCTTTTTGGTGACGACAATACAATAACTTCTGCCGGGTTTAACCTTGTGGCTGCTATAGACGGAAGTGTATTTGTTTCGACTGAAGATGATATCACAGGATCTATCACATTACCTATAGAAATCGGACTTTCTGCACTTACAGAAACAGAAGACGGTACTCCGGTACATATCCTAAGCTGCCCAAGCCCTGCGGCTGACATGGGTGACCCTGCCGACAGCAGCTCTGACCAGAATGGCTTTGCTATTTTTAATGGAAGACGTGACATAGGTTCTTATGAAGCGCAGGAGAACTGTGTTACTGCAGGTATCGAAGATTTCGCTGCAAACAGAAGCATGGTATATCCTAACCCATCTAACGGTATATTTACATTAGATCTTGCATCTAACTACAACAACGGTGCTAACATTTCTATCTACGAAATTGCTACAGGCAAACTGGTTAAAGAAATGAAAGCAGATGCCATGAGCGTAGAAATAGGCATGAATGGCTTCGCATCAGGAACATATGTTATGCAGATCGTTTCTGACAAAACAACCGAAACACATAAACTGATCGTGAACAGATAGTTTTTATTAGTTGGTTTGTAGAAAAGCTCTCCGCAATGCGGGGAGCTTTTTTGTTTTATATTCTGTCATTTTGAGCGGAACGCAGTGGAGTCGAAAAATCTCAGACGAGATTCTTCCTTCGTCAGAATGAAAAGCATAATAGAAAATCTGCGGCAATCCGCCAAATCCGCGTTATCCGCGTTCCGTTAAGATTGCTTCGTCATCTTTCCGTCTACCGTCAACTGACAACCACCAACCGACACTATCTTTTCACCTTTATCTTCCTCCCCTGTTTGACTAAGATCTCAGAGCCTTCCGCAAGGTATACAGAGACTGGTTTTAAGTTTTGCATGAAGGCGAAATCGGGTCCGTAAGTTGATTTAAAGTTAACCCTGATGGAATGGTCTTTTATAGAATACACCTGCCAGCGCGGATGCACCACCTCATATTCTGACGTCACATTTTCGTTGATCCTGGTGTAGCCCCAAAAATGTTCGGTAATGAATTCCTCTTCGCTTCCTTCTGTAATATCCACAGGCTTACTTTCAGAAACAGTTTTGATGATGTTCCATCTTCCGTCCTTTTTCCAGATGTATTTAACCGTTAGTGAATCATCTTTTTCTTCCCACAAATGGCGGGTTGGTAATGTTTCGTAGTTCTCCTTGTAAAGAGCGTTGGCAACCATTGTTAGCGACGGCATCGGAACAATCTCCTTTATAAAGACAACACCGCGTTTATAGCCATCGGTGTCTTTATACTTTACGTAGAAGCGCAGATTTATCTCTTCAAAATTCACATGAAACGGAATACGCATCTTGAGCATTTTGGTTTCCTTGAACATAAACCCAACAAGGCTTACATAGCAGGTTCCGTTCCACAGGTCGAGTTCGGTTTCAAAAGGGAGATAGGGTTTCAGCAGTTCGGGATCCACTGCATAATTCATCATGATCAGCTTGCGCCACTGAGCATCAAGAAAGGTTCTTTTTTTGATTGGTATAGTTTGTTGCATAATTCTAAGATACAAAAAATGCATTTAGATTTTTTGCTGCGAATTGTGCATTTTTTTAATGAATTACATTCTTTTGATATGTCCTTTAATTTTGAGCGGAGTGCAACAGAGTCGAAGCACGAGGCTGAAGGCCAACTGGCGGAGCAAATCTCAGATATTATATTGGAATTTAAAGAGATTTCTCCTATCGTCGAAATGACAAAACGCTATGAAAAATCCGCGCTAATCTGCCAAAATCCGCGTCGTCCGCGTTCCTTTAAAAACAAAAAATCCGCCAGTTATGACGGATTCTATTCTATAACTAAAGTAAAATTTTAATACTCAAATGTACCATATTCACTATTAATTGTAAGTTTCTTAGAAACTCCCCCTTCGGGGGTTAGGGGGCTTACCCTGCCTACGATCTGAGCATCAACGTTGAATGATTTAGAGATTGCGATGATATCCTGTGCGATGTTCTCAGGAACATACACCTCCATACGGTGGCCGCAGTTAAATACCTGGTACATTTCTTTCCAGTCGGTACCCGAGTTCTCCTGGATCAGCTTAAATAGCGGAGGTACAGGGAACAAGTTGTCTTTTATCACGTGGACGTTGTCTACAAAGTGAAGCACCTTAGTTTGTGCACCGCCCGAGCAGTGTACCATTCCATGTATATCTTGCGGAGTATATTTCTCCAGTATTTTTTTGATGATAGGTGCGTAGGTACGCGTTGGCGAAAGCACCAGTTTACCGGCATCTATAGGGCTGCCTTCAACAGCATCGGTCAGTTTTGTTTTGCCCGAGTATACAAGCTCAGCAGGAACCGAAGCATCAAAGCTTTCAGGGTATGCCTTAGCAAGGTAATTGTCAAACACATCGTGGCGTGCAGACGTAAGTCCGTTACTGCCCATACCGCCGTTGTAGCCTTTCTCGTAAGACGCTTCGCCAAAAGAAGCAAGGCCAACGATAACATCGCCCGGCTGAATGTTGGCATTGTCAATCACATCGCTGCGTTTCATGCGTGCCGTTACGGTAGAATCTACAATAATGGTACGCACAAGGTCGCCCACATCGGCAGTTTCGCCACCTGTTGAGTGGATGGTAACGCCAAAGGTTTTTAGTTCTTCGATAAGCTCTTCGGTACCGTTGATGATCGCCGAAAGCACCTCGCCCGGAATAACATTTTTGTTACGCCCGATGGTAGATGACAGCATGATATTATCGGCAGCGCCCACACAAAGCAGGTCGTCAATATTCATGATAAGCGCATCCTGTGCAATGCCTTTCCACACAGAGATATCTCCGGTTTCTTTCCAGTACATATAGGCAAGAGACGATTTTGTGCCCGCGCCATCGGCATGCATTATAAGGCAGTAGTCGTTGTCGCCTGTAAGGTAATCAGGAACAATTTTACAAAATGCCTTAGGAAACAGGCCTTTATCTATGTTTTTAATGGCGTTGTGCACGTCTTCCTTAGAGGCAGAAACTCCCCTTTGGCTGTAACGTTTGCTGGTATCAGAACTCATGGATATGGGTTTGTAATTTGAACGGCAAAGATAGGTTTAATGGAGCAATTATACAATGCAACGATTATTTAATGCAGCAATTTATCAATTGATTGATATAACAATTATTTGATGGAGTGATTTGCAAATGAAACTATATATTTATTGCTTAAGCTTTCCTGCCTTTAAATTACATTATAATATATTTGCTATTCCAATCAAATAATCAAAATCCTGCAAATGGGCTTTTTAGATAAACTGTTCAGTAAAAAAGAAGAAAAAATAAATACCAATGCTGATTTCTGGAAATGGTTTCAGCAAAATGAAAAAGAATTTTTCAAAATTACACAAGCAGGCGATAACGTTCAGTCCTTTCACAACAAATTATCCGACAAACTTAACGAACTAAGGGAGGGCTATTATTTTTTATCGGGTATGTTAACTGATGATACCGCGGAACTTGTAATTACAGCCGATGGTAATATCAAAAATTTTGTTTTTGTTGAAGAACTCGTTGCTGATGCCCCTCAAATTAATGGATGGAAATTTACGGCTCTTAAGCCGGATTTGGACATACAGGCTTATGGTATAAATATGGATGGTTATTCATTTTCAGATAAGACCATTTCATTTTATTCAAATGAAAATAAAATCCGTCCTGATGAGATTGACATTACAGTTCTAAATTCCGACTTTACAGAAGAGAATAAAGATACAATCATATTGGGAACTCATATCTTCTTAGATAATTTTCTTGGGGAAATAAATTTTGCCACAACTATAGATAACATATCAGTTATAGGTACAAAAGATACTCAGAAAGAATTAATCCCTATCGAAAAGCTAAAAGCTTATCTCATCTGGCGGGAGAAAGAATTCGTGGAAAAATATGAGGGAATACGGCATAATACTGATAATGACACATATATACTTTATGAATACAAACATGACGATTATCCGATAATCGGGGTTATCAATACCGATTTATTACAATGGGAAGCAAAAGCTGCTTATCCATGGATATTGAAGATAAGTATTGCTTATGATGGTTTAGCTAACAATGGAATGCCAAATCAGATGGTATCAGCTTTGGTAGATTCATCCGAAGAAAAATTTACAGAACAGTTAAAAGAAAAAAATAATACTTTAAATCTAGGTAGAGAGACCGGCTGTAATACAAGAGATATATTTTTCGCGTGTAAAGAATTCCGTAAGTCTTCGTTAATTGTTGATTCTCTAATCAATCAACAAACGAGGTTTAAAATTGATTATATGATTTACAAGGACAAATACTGGCAAACATTTGAAAAATTTAAACAATAGTATATCATGGATCAAAAATCTATATTTTACATTATCTTCCTCCTAATCACCACCACCGTTTTCAGCCAAAAGGCATACCTTTCTAAAAGTGAAGCCGATAAGGTTATCACACCAGATGTAAAGAAAGAATTTGGGTTGGAGTTCCCGGCGTTCAGGGTGTATAATTATTCCGATAAAGCCGGGAAATTCTACATCGTGCTGACCGAAAAGAACGACGGCACAAGAGATGCCGACACGCTGCACCATAAGATAAAGGCGGTCTGTTTAAAAAACAATGCCGGAAAACTCGAAAAGAGCTGGGAAATCAATGATTTTGTAACCCTGGTTAGTAATTCGGAATATGAGGAGTCCATTTGGTTTTGGACAAAATATTCCTCGTTTACCGATATCGACAAAGACGGCATCGTTGAACCTGTCATAGTATACGGCACCAACGGCTATAACGGCTACGACGACGGACGCATCAAGATACTGATTTTCTATAAAGGCGAAAAGATTGCCATCCGCCATCAGAACGGCGTGCTTGATGAAGTTAGAAATACTGAAGTTGACTCCAAATTCTACAAACTGCCGGAGTCTATTCAAAACCATGTAAAAAAGACCATGAAAACCATCATGGAACACGACAAGGGTATTTTTCCGTACGGCTGGGAAAAGAATATGAAGAACCACAAAACAAAGTTTGACGAGAATTAAGATTGGCTTTGCTTTGGCTTAAAGCCAGCTTAAGCTCTGCGATACGGGTAGCGATCGCTATGCGTAATCATATCTTTTACATATGTAGTAACGGATTGATTTTCAACATACTTTTAAAATTTGCCTGTGCATTTGCTTAACAGTTTGCTTGGGGTATTGCTTAAGCAAAATTTGTAAAATACAATTAATCAATCATTTACAAAATACCTGTTTCGATGTATTGTATATCAGTTGCCAACCTGTGCCCTACTTATTGCCTATTGATTTCCTAATGTATTTGCGTTTGATTTCCAACTATTTTCAACTTATATCACGACCTATATAAAGGTATTATAACTAAGGTATATAATAAACATATCCAAAAAAGAAATTCAAATATCTCCTTTAAAAAAATAACCAAAAAATGTCCATCATAAGTGGGGAGACTTTTTGATTGGATTTTTTTCTTTTTCTCTTTTTTTTCAGATGTTTACTGTGGGAAGGACGCCAATCTGTACGAAGGCACACCCGGGAGCCGCGGATCTGCAAGTTGACAGTGACAGTTTTCAGTATTCAGTTTCCAGTCGAAGTCTCCATTTACAACGTTCTGTCATTTCGACCGAAGCGCAGCGTAGTGGAGACCCGAGGGCTGTGCCCGACCGGCGTAGCAAATCTCTATTGGAATTAAGAGAGATTTCTCCTATCGTCGAAATGACAGAATGTACTCTTTAAACGGCTGTCATTTTGAGCGAAACGAAGTGGAGTCGAAAAATCTCTATTGAGATTTCTCCACTTCGCTGCGCTACGGTCGAAATGACAGAGCAT
Source organism: Flavobacterium sp. DG1-102-2 (assembly GCF_033042555.1). Lineage (NCBI taxonomy): Bacteria > Pseudomonadati > Bacteroidota > Flavobacteriia > Flavobacteriales > Flavobacteriaceae > Flavobacterium > Flavobacterium sp. DG1-102-2. The sequence continues at coordinate 32,157 of NZ_JAWLIK010000014.1, read as the reverse complement.
ATTCTTTAAAAGAAATGTCATTTTGAGCGATTAGAGGACTTTGCCCAACTGGCGGAGCAAATCTCATATCGATTATTGGAATTAAAAGAGATTCTTCCGCTACGCTTCGCTGCGGTCAGAATGACAGAACGTATTAGTAAACACACCCCTAGCCCCTCTCAAGAGGGAAACTCTTACTCATGCGAAGCCCACTGTTGCTTTAGTGCCGAGTGAAGCTGGTTCCCCTCTTGAGAGGGGCTAGGGGTGTGTTAATTGTTAGATGTAATGAGACATTAATTATTCTCCACAATAAGCACCTCCACCCTGCGGTTTGCTTCGCGCTCATCGGCAGTTTTTTCAGGGATTGGATACATCGGCTGGCTCACACCGAAACCTTCAAACGACAGACGGCTCTTTTCGATACCGTTAATGTTAAGGAACTGCATCACGGCTTTTGCCCTTTTTGTTGAGAGATCATTGCGGTCGGCTTTCATACAGCATACGTGCCCCTGAAGCTTAATTTTAAGATTAGGGTGCAGCTTCATGGTTTCTAACAACTCGTACAGTTTAGGCCTTGAATCAGGCATGATGCCAAAGGTATTCTCATAAAAGTTCAGGTTGTCTATGCGCAGCTTATCACCCGCTTTTGACTCCCCTATTTTTTTCATAAAGGCAACGTCAAGGGTAAGGTCTTCATCTTTACCCCCCGCCCCTTTTACCCTAACTGTAGATGGGTATACTACAGGCCCTTTTTTAACTTCGGGTTTCTTAACAGCGTCAGGTATGCCCAGTATCTCGTTTTCCCTGGCAAGGTCTTTTTCCAGCAGGTAGTAGATAACCACCTTACGGTTCTCTGCCTTTACAGGCGATTGCTTATGCAGCTTGCCAAAACTCCTGGTCTTAAAGTCCTCACGTATCTTTACCCTGTTTTGTATCAGCGCAAACACATGGCTAACCCTGCGTTGCGAAAGCGTATCGTTCATGCCAATAGTTCCGTCTTCGTCGGTATAACCATTGATGGCCAGTATCTTTGAAGTCTTGTTTTCAGCAAGCCATTTTTCAAGGCGCTGCGGTTCGCCTTTTTTAAGTTCGTACTTATTGGTATCAAAATACAGCGAGAATTGCTCCTGCGCCTGCATTGCCATACTAAAGAATATTGAGAATATAAGGACTGAAAACAGCTTTTTCATGAGTAATGGTTTGTTTGTATAACGAATTTAGGAATTATTTTATTACTTTATACTTTCTTTTGTCTTGAAACAAAAGAAACAAAAATTCGAGGCTGGCACCTGTTTACGCTACAAATCATTCGCCTCAACTAAAAGATTTGAACTCGCTTCGCTCAAACAGCAAATCTTTTTACGCTTCTCCTCATGATTTGCTTTACGCTAAACAGCTGATGCCTACAGCTTCACTCAACTGGAAATCGTAATTCATAATTTCAAATTCGTAATTAATTAGAAATAATCTCAATTTCCACCCTGCGGTTGGTTTCGGCCTGAAGGGCATTAGTTTCGGGAATAGGATATATAGGACGGCTGCCGCCGAAACTCTGGAAGGATACTCTGCTTTTATCAATACCGGCATTTATAAGATGGTTGTAAACGGTCTTTGCCCTTAGCAGCCCCAGGTTTTTAGTATCTTCAAGATTACAGCAAATATGCCCCTGTATGTCGATTTTAAGATTAGGGTTGTCTTCCATTATTTTAACCAGGCCGTTAAGCATCTTTATTGAACCCGGCAACGCCCTGCCCGAATTCCGTTCAAAGGCCAGTTTACTCAGCGGTATCTTACTGCCTACTTTTGCCTTTTTCATCTGTTTCTCCAGCGGATTTACCTTTGGCTTATTTTTTTCAAAATAGATAGTAACCTTTCGGCTTTGGGCATCGTCCTTGTCTTTACCTGTTTCGCCGAGGCCTTTTATTTCGGCTTTTTCGTCAAGGTCTACATCGTTAGCTTTCAGTAATTCTGCAATATAATTTGCCCGACGAATGGAAAGGCTGCTGTTGGCATCGGTCTTGCCGACCCCATCGGCATATCCCTGTATTTTTGTAACATTGACCGATTTATGCCAGTCCATCCAGTTTGTGAATTCTGCCGAAAATATGTTGTTTAATGTGTCTTTACCAGTGTCAAAATATATGGCGTATTGCTCCTGAGCGTAGGAGAAAGCCGTTAGGAACAACAATAGTAAGAGTAAATATTTTTTCATAAATAACTTACAATTTTTGTTGACACACCCCTAACCCCTCTCAAAAGGGGAACCAGCTTCACTCGCAGTCGATGCAACAGTGACTTGGCATGAGTAAGAGTTCCTCTTTTGAGATTAGGGTGCGTCGATTCGTAATTCATATTTCCAAATTCATAATTAATTCTCCAGCACCTCTATTTCTACCCTGCGGTTAGCATTACGCTGTTCATTGGTCTGCTCGGGTATAGGGTAAATAGGATTTCTGCCTCCAAAATCTTTATACCGGATGCGTGACCGCTTTATGCCATTGTCCAGTAGGTATTCGTATACCACCTGCGCACGTTCTTTAGAAATCGGATGAGTCCTATCGGGATAGCAGCAGATATGGCCTTGTATCTCTACTTTGAGTTTAGGGTTATTTATCATTACCGTTAACAGTTCATCCAGCAATGGCTTTGATGAAACTTCCAGAAAAGAAGTATTCCCCTTAAAAATTAGGTTTCCTAGCACTATCTTATCGCCTTTTTTCCAGGTTGTGTGTCCGTTTATAGTAACGCCATCCAACTGATAAATCAGGCTGATGGTGTCTTTTACAACTTGATCCTGTGCCGGGGCAGAAAGTCTGAAAAGCACAATAAATATGAATAGAAGCTGCTTCATTACTTATCAACAATTTCTATTTCCACCCTGCGGTTAGCAATTTTTTGGTCTTCATTTTTCTCAGGGATAGGATATATGGGGTTTGATGTTCCAAAACCTTTATACGACAGCCTCTCTTTGTCGATGCCGTTTTTTATAAGATAATTATATACCACAACCGCGCGCTTAAGCGAAATGTTTTGCTTTTCGGGTTCGCAGCATACGTGCCCCTGAATATCTATCCTGAGCGTAGGCATATCTTTCAGCACCTGTAAAAGGTCATCTAATGCAGGTAGCGACGATGGCAGCATCACATCCATATTATTGTAAAAGTTCATGCCCTTTATCCTTATCTTATCGCCTTTTTTAGCATTGGTTACCTGCTTCTTAAATTCTGATGGTCCCGCCGGAACAGGCACGGGGGCCGGAGCAGGCTGTACCTCCGGCCTTGCATATTCGATAACCACTTTGCGGTCTTTAGGATTTCGTATAGCAGTACTCTGGCTTTCGCCGAAGCCTTTCTCTTCTACCTGTTCCACATACAGATCAGCGGCCTTTAATTGCCCGAAGACATACAGCGCACGCCTTTCTGACAAATCCTGGTTGTAAAGCAAACCGCCTGTTTTATCGGCGTAGCCATATATCTTTTGAATTCGTGCCAGCGGATTATCGGCAATCCATTTTGTGAGGCTTTGTGTAGATGGTGCATTGGTTTCATCTATATCAAAGTCAAAATAGACCGTGAATTTATGCTGGGCATTCGCCGAAAGGCTAAGCAATAGCAGTAGTTGTACAATTGGTTTCATGTAGTTGGTTTGGTTGCAATATAGCAATTTTCTAATGTACCAATATATCAATTAACTTCATTCAATCGATAGTCATTCTTTCACGAGACTGAAATTGCTACATTAAAAAATTATTACATTGATATATTAATTAGCCAGTATCTCAATCTCCACCCTTCGGTTCTCTGCCATCTCTTCTTTGTTCCTTTCGGGTATTTTGTGCATTGGCTTACTTCCGCCAAAACCCCGATAAGATAATCTGTCGCCATTTATACCGTTGCTATGAAGATACACAAAGACCTCCATTGCGCGTCTTTTAGAAAGGTCACCTGTATCGTCAGCAGAACAGCAAATGTGCCCCTGAATGTCTATTTTTAGTTTTGGGTTGTCGCGCATTATGATGTAAAGCTCTTTAAGTATAGGCTTAGATTCCTCTACTATAAAACTTGTACCACCCACAAAGTTAATATCGCGCAGTATTATCTTTTCGCCTGCCCTGGCTTCTTTAAACAATTGGGTCAATCCTGAAGTTACGGTTTTTTGCTGTTTTGTGTAGGTAATAACAGCTTTGCGGTTCTCGGCATCGGTACCCGATGTATATTGCGTTTCGCCATACGACATCATTTTCCATTTTTTTCGCATATATCCTGCATTCAGCCGAAAGATAAGATACTGTATACGGCGTATGGAAAGCCTGCGATTGTATTCAGTATTGCCAATGGTATCTGTATATCCGGAAATAGTATGTATGCCGGCATTCTTGTTACTCTCCATCCATTCGGCTAGTGCGGCTTTAGATGCTTCGGTGGGCACATCGGCATCAGAATCAAAATATATGGTAAACTCGTGGTCCTGCTGAGCATTCGCCGAAAGGCATAACAAAAATATAATGGGTAAAAGTAGCTTCATGTAGCTGTAAGGTTTTTAGGATAACGAATATACTGGATAATTTATTATTGGGGAACGCGGATGAAACGGATCTGGCAGATTTACACAGATTTATTTATCAAGGTAGCAAACCATCCGTAATTCGCGCAATATGGGTCATCTGCGTGCCAACTTTCTATAAAAGAAAAAGCCCCATGCTTACGCATGGGGCTAACTCAGTTAATTGTATGAAATATATTATCGTGTAAACAATAATTCCCTGTATTTAGTAAGCGTCCAGATCTCATCATCTACAAGAAGCTCAAGCTTGTCAGCATGCTCCCTGATCGTATCAAAGTATGGTTTTACATTATCGCAGTAAGCATGTGCCTGCTCTTCTGCGCTTGTAAGGGCATTAGCCGATTTACGAGCTTCCGTCATTTCCTCAACCTGAGAGTTGATTGCTGCAATGTGTCCTGAAATTTCTTTGATAAGGATAATTTGCTCTTTACCTACAGTTTCAAACTCGCTGCCAAAGATCTCTTTAAGGCCTTTTACGTTCTCAATAAGAATGTTTTGGTAACGGATAGCTGTTGGTACTACGTGGTTTCTTGCGATATCGCCAAGAACCCTTCCTTCTATCTGGATCTTTTTAGTGTACTCTTCAAGTTCAATTTCGTAACGTGCTTCAGCTTCTACATGGTTCATTACGCCAAGCTCTTCAAATAAAGCAAGAGACTGTGCAGATACTTTTGCTTTAAGTGCCGATGGCGTAGTCTTAAAGTTGCTTAGTCCGCGTTTAGCCGCTTCCTGCTCCCATGCATCGCTGTAACCGTCGCCTTCAAAAAGGATTGCTTTAGTTTCTTTGATGTACTCTCTAAGCACATTAAAGATAGCATCGTCTTTTTTCATGTCTTTACCTTCTATAAGTGCATCTACAGAAGCTTTAAAGTCTTTAAGCTGCTTAGCAACGATAGAGTTAACGATTGTCATTGCATTAGCACAGTTAGCGCTTGAACCTACTGCACGGAACTCAAATTTGTTACCTGTAAAGGCAAAAGGAGAAGTCCTGTTTCTGTCAGTATTATCAAGAAGAACGTCCGGAAGCTTACCTACTACATTAAGTTTAAGGTCTGTTTTTTCTTCCGGAGAAAGTTTTCCTTTAGACACGCCTTCAAGTTCTTCAAGAACTTTAGTAAGCTGCTGCCCAATGAATACAGATATAATTGCAGGAGGAGCCTCGTTAGCACCAAGCCTGTGGTCGTTAGTTGCTGTAGCAATAGATGCCCTCATTAGCTCTTCATTAGTATACACCGCTTTGATAGTGTTAATAAAGAAAGTAAGGAACTGCAGGTTGCTCATTGGCGTTTTGCCGGGACCAAGAAGGTTAACTCCTGTATCTGTAGCAAGCGACCAGTTGTTGTGCTTACCAGAACCGTTTACTCCTTTAAATGGCTTCTCGTGGAAAAGCACTTTAAAGTCATGGCGCTCTGCAACTTTTTGCATAACATCCATAAGTAATGAGTTGTGGTCTACTGCAAGGTTAGTCTCTTCAAATATCGGCGCAAGCTCAAACTGGTTAGGTGCAACCTCGTTGTGACGGGTTTTTACCGGTATACCAAGAAGCATACACTCGTTTTCCAGATCCCTCATATAGTTAAGGGCACGTGTAGGTATAGAACCAAAATAGTGGTCTTCTAACTGCTGGCCTTTAGCCGAAGTGTGTCCAAGTAGTGTACGTCCTGTAAGTGTAATGTCTGGCCTTGAATTAGCAAGTGCAGCATCTACAAGGAAATATTCCTGCTCCCATCCCAGGGTTGCAGTTACTTTCTTAACGTTTTTGTCAAAATAACGGCATACATCAGTCGCTGCTTCGTCAATAGCCTGAAGCGCTCTTAGTAATGGCGTTTTATAATCAAGTGCTTCACCTGTATAAGAGATGAATACTGTAGGGATACAAAGTGTAGTACCATATATGAATGCAGGAGATGTAGGATCCCATGCTGTATAACCACGAGCTTCAAATGTATTTCTGATACCTCCGTTAGGGAAACTTGATGCATCCGGCTCCTGTTGTACTAACTGGCTTCCGCCGAATTTTTCAACCGGGTCGCTGCCATCATACGATGTTTCAAAGAAAGCATCGTGTTTTTCTGCTGTTGTACCTGTAAGTGGCTGGAACCAGTGTGTATAGTGAGTAACACCTTTAGAAAGTGCCCACTCTTTCATACCCATTGCAATATAATCTGCCAGTTTACGGTCTATTTTAGTTCCGTGCTGCACTGCGTTTTTCACAGCCTGGTAAGCTTCAGACGTCAAAAACTGACGCATTGCTTTGTCGTTAAACACATTACTACCAAAAATGATCGACTTTTTGTCTAGTTCTTCTACTTTAACTGCTTTTCTGCTTGCAGTTTGTTGTAGTGCCTGAAAACGAAATGTTGACATGAAACTTTATTTTTTAATGTTAATGATGAATTAAATTCTGTGCAAATGTACAAAAAAATGTTTCAAATTTTAAATACCCCTATTTTTTTAGGGGGTCAAAAAATTATTTTTTTACTAAATCCGCAATAACACCCCTATTTTAACATGTAAAGGTATTTTTCATTACATTTACATAACAACTCAATACGGGATTACAGTATTTTCAATAATATTCCTACATCAGTTAATAAAAATATAAAATTCCCAAACCATTGTTAATTGAGTTAAAAATTTACTAAGCAAATTGCCCTTTGAATGAAGATTACATAATTTAGTCGAAGATTAATTCTTTAACCAAAAAACGTAATAATCATGAGAAACAAGAAACTTATACTTGGAATTGCTGCCGGAGCTGCAGTACTTGCAGGAGCAGCAGTAGTAATTGCAAGAAGAAGAGCTAAGAAAAACTACGAACAGGATATCACCGCAACACGTGATCATTTTAAAGGAAAGCTTAATGAACTTGAGCGTAAGGCAAAGAGAGAACTTAAAAATGGTGCCGAAGATCTTAAAGATGCTGTAAACTCAGCTAAAGACAGGGCTACCGACTGGGTTAACAAAGTCAACGCATAACATAAAACCAAAATCAACCAGCTAATCTTAACAGCTTGTCTTTTAAGATTAAAAACCGGTTAGTATTTATATTCTTATATAATGTAGCCGGTTTTTTCACTTTTTACATCTGTAAAACAATTTAATGAAGACTAAAAACTACTAATACCCTTTAATGCGCCATGAAAACGAGAAAAAATGCAGGACATAAATTCCAACCTTACAACAGCCTGATCGAGCAGCTGGCAGCACAGGCTATCGATGCCGAAAATACAGTACTACCGGAAATTTTAGTTGTAACTACTTTTCCGCCAAGACAGTGCGGTATTGCCACTTATTCGCAGGACCTTATCAAGGCGCTTAACGATCATTATGTAGATTCTTTCTCCATTAAGATTTGTGCCCTTGAAAACCAGCACGAAAGACATACCTATACAGACCCATCAGTAAAATATGTACTGAATGTATCTGATCCGCAGTCGTATACCGACCTTGCAAATGCAATCAATGAAGATGAGAACCTGAAGATTGTGCTTATACAGCATGAATTTGGACTGGTTCACGAGAGCGTTGCCAACTTTAATACTTTTATAGACGATGTAAGGAAACCGCTTGCCGTGGTCTTCCATACGGTACTTCCCGGCCCTAACGATGAGTTAAGGGCTAATGTTCAGCACATACTTAACCGTGCCGATTCTCTTATTGTAATGACAAACAACGCTGCCGACATACTGGTACGCGACTATATAGTAGACCGCGAAAAAATCACAATGATCCCTCACGGCACCCACCTTGTTGCCCATACCGACAAAGATGAACTAAAACGCAAGTACGGATTCCAGAACAGGACCATACTTTCTACATTTGGTTTGCTGAGTGCCGGTAAAAGTATAGAGACTACTCTTGAGGCACTGCCTCATGTTGTAGACAAAACACCAGATGTCCTTTTCCTTATCATAGGCAAGACACACCCTACCGTTGCGCTTAATGAGGGCGAGGTATACCGCGATTCCCTTATTGCAAAGATTGCCGAACTGGGTATCGAAGAAAATGTAAAATTCATAAATAAATATGTAGACCTTAATGAGCTTTTGGAATACCTTCAGCTTACCGATATCTACCTGTTTACTTCAAAAGACCCTAACCAGGCAGTAAGTGGAACTTTCTCGTATGCCCTTAGCTGCGGATGCCCTATCATCTCTACCCCAATACCTCATGCAAAAGAGGTACTGGCAGGAGAAACAGGTATTACGTTTGACTTTGGAAACCACGACGAACTTGCAGAAGCAATCAACACCCTGTTATTCAATCCTGAATTAAGGAATACTATGGTGCTTAACGGCCTGCACAAGATAATCCATACTACATGGGAAAACTCTGCGGTGAACCATGCTAAGCTTTTGGCAAAAACTGCCGGAGGCATAAAACTGCAATACCGTAACCCTGAAGTAAACCTTGACCACATCAAGGCCATGACTACCGATTTTGGTATGCTGCAATTTAGCCAGCTGAACAGGCCCGATGTAAACTCAGGATATACTATAGACGATAATGCAAGGGCTATGATCGCTATGGGTCAGCACTACAAACGCTATAAAGATCCATCGGTACTTAAATACATTCAGATTTACCTTGATTATATTCAATTCTGCCAGTTTGAAGATGGCCGATTCATAAACTATGTAGATGTAAATAAAAAGATTACTGCCCAAAATAATAACGAAAACCTTGAAGACAGTTCAGGTCGCGCTATGTGGGCATTAGGATATATCGTTTCTTTAGGCAACATACTGCCGATTGAAATGTCGGCACAGGCTGCAACGTTGTTCCAAAAAACACTATCGCTTACCAAGAACATCTATTCTACAAGAGCAATGGCTTTTGTAATTAAAGGCCTGTACTATTACAACCGCAGGATTAAAGACGCCGATACCCTTATTTACATAAAATTATTTGCCGACAGGCTTGTGCAAATGTACCGCCACGAGGCTGATGCCGACTGGAAATGGTTTGAAGGCTATCTAACCTATGCTAATAGTGTATTACCTGAGGCGTTATTACTATGCTACACCATCACTAATGATGCAGTATACAAAGACATAGCAAAAGAATCGTTTGACTTTTTGCTTTCGCAGACATTTGATGACCACTCTATTAAGATAATATCTAACAGGAGCTGGCTGCAAAAAGGCGGAAAAAGAGAGCAATATGGCGAACAGCCAATTGACGTTGCTTATACAATCTTAGCATTACGCAAGTTCCATGACATATTCAAGGATGAAGAATACCTTGCTAAAATGGAAATGGCATTCAACTGGTTCCTGGGTAATAACCACTTACAGCAGATTGTTTACAATCCGTGCACAGGAGGATGCTTTGACGGACTTGAAGAATACAACGTAAACCTTAACCAGGGTGCCGAAAGTACAGTAAGCTATCTTATGGCAAGGCTTACCATTACAAAATACTTTGGCAATGCCGATATGATTTACTTTAGAAGGAAGCAGAGAGCAGCAAAAGTTGCCGCCCTGCGCACTTCAGATATATAATAGCCACACCTTAGCTGTGTCCCCAAGACAGAAAAGGCTTCCGTAACAGGAAGCCTTTTTGGGTTTTATGCATGATGGTAAATCGATAGAATCCCTGAAAAAGAAATAGTATAGCTCTGAATTATGTGCATAAAAAAACTCCCTGCACAAGCAGAGAGTTTAGTAATCTATATATAGTGAAGTGACCGAAAAAGGACTATTATTTAATAGTCTGTATTTCTACTGAACCGTTTGCTTCTTTCACGGCACTCATTACAGTATCATAGTTTGTATTATCTAAATTCTGAGCTATATAGCCCGGAACAAGCACTATTCTGAAAACCTGTCCATTTGTATACTGGGGAACTGTTGATAACGCGAACGTTGACTGCATGTAAAGTAAAACATCTGTTGTAGTAAAATTGAATTTATAGTCAATCTCTAAATCGGGTTCTGTTCCATTAGGCAGATAAACAGTATCTGGTATTGGCTGCCACACCGTAAACCCGTCATCTACTACCCTTCTGTAAACCAGTACAACGTCGCTGCTTAGAATTGCGGGATCTAAAGGAACCAATGCAGAATATCGTCCATTCTCATCCGGTGTAAAATTGATCGCTGCAGTATCAAATACTTCAGGATAAGTATCGCCATCTCCCGAAACTACAACATCATCGTCGTTGCTACAGCCCGTCAGGCCAAATACACTCACAATGCTTAGAAGTAAAAATATTTTTTTCATGTTTTAAAAATGTGTTAGTTGTTGATAAAGATTTAAAGATAGTATTCCAAAAACTGAACCAAAAATTTAAACTGATAAAAAATTACTAAAAAAAGTTTTAAATACCTTTGTACCATGGCAAACAACAATTTAAAACTATACATGGTTCTGCTGGGCTGTACACCAAAAGGCAGATTAACCGAACAGCATGATATATTTTTTGGGATTGGTACATCGCTACAGTCAATGGCAAATGATATGTACGACTTCTGGCCTGATAGCGGAGGCCTCCACATAGACGCGTGGCGCGAAGTAACCTGCATAGATGGTTATGATATTACTATCGTTCCCAAAGAAGAAGCCGTCGTACCGGAGCATCACCTGTTCCTGCTTAACCTTGGCGGTTACCGCCCCGGCGAGTTTGAAGAGTACCATTACAAAACGCTGGTCGTAGCTAAAAAAATGTCTGAGGCAATTAAGGAGTCTAAGAAATCGGCTTTTTATCAGCAATATACCTTTAAAGGCAAAGGCGCCGAATCTCACATTGACGAAAAATATGCACTTGATGTAGACGATATGCATAAGGTACAGGATGTTCTTGCCCCGCATTTGAAATCGCTGTATAGCATAAAAATCTCCAAGACCGATGAAGGAATTGAAGACGTACTGCACATAGGCTATACTAAATTAAAAAAAGTTTAGGGCTCCCGCAGGCTTACGCTTTGTAGATTTATCTACCGGTATAATGATCTTAACTGTAGTTCCCCATCCCGGGTCGCAGTCCATTCTCATTATACCGCCCGTTGGGCTAAGGTGTCCGTCAAGGCGTTTTTTGTCGGCATCAGTAATATCGTTGCCGCGTCCGTTGTCTTTAATAGACACCATTAAACGCGTACCGCTGTACGTAATACCAAAGAACACTTTAGATGCCTGAGGATCTTCTTTAATAAATACAAGTGTTTCCTTAATTACAGACAATAGTCCAAGCTGGCTTTCTTTTGTAATTATTGTGCTTGACATTCCTTCCGGTTCAGAAACAAGCACTTCAATAGGGCTGTCGCTAAAGTAGTCAAGAACGTACTCTTTTATACTGCCTGAATAGTTTGTAAGCGTGGTTGTTTTTGGCGTAAGCAGCCACACAAGGTCGCGGATGTTCTCTTCGATCTTTTTAGTGGTTTCCTGCATTGCCTCACCCTGAATTTTAATGGTAGGCATACCATTTGCCCTTTCCATGATAGATTCACTTAATGAATTTATCTCCTCCAGTTTTGTATCAAGGTCCTGGTGTATGTTTTGCACCATCCTTAGGCGCTCCTGCCCTTCGGCTTCGCTAAACATGGTATCTTCCTGATTTTTCTTAAGCAGGCTCCTTCTCCAGAAAAACCCTGCCACAAGCATAAGCAAAAGTACACCTACAGCACCTATTCCAAAAAGAGCATATTTGTCTTTCATGAATGGTGTAGATGATGCCGTATCGCTTCCTGTAGTTGTCACAGTAACAGTTTTGCCTTTGCCCATTCTCTCTTTGTATTTGGCAAATTCTTCTGTCTGGAGTTTTTTATTGTATATCTCGCTTTTTTGCTCGTATATCTTATGATAACGCACAGACTCAGGATACTGCCTTAAATTTTCGTAAGCATTAGCCATGCCAAGGCTTGCCTCTACAATAACCTTATCATATTGAATAGCTACTGCATCAAGATACGCCTGCTCATATAACCTAAGCGACTCATTGTGGTCTTCCATAAGCACCTGAACGCTGCCCAGGCTGCTCAGTACATCGGCAACCTTTTTGTGGTCGTTAGCGCTATTAAAGTAACCAAGAGCTTCTTTATAGTTCAATATTGCCTGCGGGTAATCGCCATGTTTCTTATAGGCGTTACCCATGCTGCTAAGCGTTTCGCCCGCAAGTATCTCCATGCCCCTTGCCCTGTAAATGGCAAGTGCCTGGCTGTATACTTCCAGTGCTTTCTCTATCTGGTGCATTTCCTCATACATAGGACCTGCGCCGCTAAGGCAGTCGGCAGTAAGGATTTCGTTATTTAGCTGTTTACCTATGGCTGCTGCTTCGGTGTAGTATTTTAAAGCAAGCTCATATTTATTCAGGTGGCCGTATAATCTCCCTAATTCCTTAGAAACATTGGCTACGCCAAGATTGTCGTGTATTTTTTTGAGTTCCGGCAGTGCAAGCTGATAGTTTTTTAATGCTTCTGCATTACTGCCTATTTTTGAGTAGGCATCGCCTAAAGCCGTAAGGGATTTACCTAAAGCCCTGTTGTCTTTGCTTTCGCGTGCAGCAGCTGCACTCTCTTTTAGCAACCCAATTGCAAATGAATAGTTACCCGCAGCGATTTCCTGCGAGGCCTCCTGTTGGAGGTCAGCTGCCGACTTCTGTGCAAAACAGAAGCTACAGCAAAATAGCACGAAAAAAAGTAAGTATTTTTTCATTAATTGAGTTTTAGGGGCACTAACAAAAATATGAAAAAACAATCACAAAGTAAATAAAATGTTAATCCACTAATAAATTTAGCTAAATATTACTAAAAACAGATATTATACTTTTTTTAAGCATTTATTTGTAAGATATTCTGCTTATTCAGCAACAAAACGATGGTTATAAGCAAATTCTTATACCCGTATTTTTACCTGGTTTTTAAACCAAAATATTAAAATTGCGTTTTTAAATCGACGAAAAACAACTTAAGTCGTTATATGGCAGTTCAAAAAATTCATCTTTAATTTTGCATTAATTATATTATTGCCCAAAACGAAAGACTGAAGTTTAAAATTTTTGTAGGAATAATTCGGTCTTAGCAAGTGAAGTAATCCTAATTTATATACAATATAGATATCTATTGTTTAATTAACCTGTAACTGTATTCAGGATATTCATTAATTCTTATGGTATATAATCCGGCGCTCAGCTTATGTACATCCACGCGTGATATTGTTCCCTGTAAAGTCCCCCTAAGTACTTCCCTGCCATTTGCATCTATTAGCACGTAATGATAGCCGTTTAATGCGATATTATTCTCTATAAAAACAACATCTCTTGACGGATTAGGATAAATACGCAGAGTAGACCTGAGGCTATTCTGCATTTTACCAAGCGAAAGATTTTCAAGGTAATCGCCTAAAAATTCAGTGAGGTTTAACCTGCTGAGCTTTTGCCCCACACTTACAAATGGCTGCTGGCTAAACAATTCGTTAGACACATAGTAATCAAGCCCGTTTAAAGTAGCAATACCCTCTACCTGATGAAACGACATACCGCTAAGCGTTATCTTTCGTTTATTTCCAGAGAAAAAATTATGCCCGTTAAAATCATAAAGCAAATAAACGAAAGGCTGTACCAAACCGTTGTATCCGCTCAGTACTATAAGTCTTTTGTCTTCAAGATAGGCAGCACCGGTTATAAGTCCGCTTACATCCAGCGTAGCTTTTAGCTGTGCTATATGACTGCCTGCCGTTTTGGGCAGCTTATACAGACTTGTTTTCTTGGCAGACCATTGTTTTGTAAACAGGTAAATGCTGTCTTGCGATACAACCATGGCCTCACAATCAAAATTGGTTTCGTTATTACCGAGCGCCGAAAAATCGGTTTGGTTAGAATAATTGAATGCAATGGTTTCAATAAGCGGAGTCCCTGCCGTTAACGATGACTTGTTTACTTTAAGTATGGTAAGGTTATTCCTGTTGCCGGTCACATTATTGCCAAAGTCGCCTATGTAGAGGTAATCATTATCCTGGGCTATCTCTTCCCAATCCTGATTTGTAGTACCGGTTAAAGAAAATGTACCGGTTATCGATCCTGTAGATGGGTTTAAAGCATATAGACTATTATCGGTATTGTCGTTTTGAGTGTATAAGGCATCATTCCACATGATAAGCCCTGAGGTTTCAAGAACTTTTTCGGGCAGGTTTACTGAGGAGACTGCACTCACTGAAGCCGATTTATATTCGCAGCTGCCATCGTTAACAGTCGCCATCGGGTTGTAATTTTTGCTCAACGGATCAGTACATCCTTTCACCTGCGAATGCACATACCCGGTTACTAAAAAAAATAGGATTGATATGTAAACCTGTTTACTCATAAGCAGCAAGATAGCAATAGCTGTAGATTTTTCATAAGCCTTTAGCATAAGCTAAACAAAAAAGCCATCTCAACGATGGCTCAATCTTATTTATACGACACTTCCCTTATAAAAAATGGGGTTGCCGACTGGTTCTTAAAGCAACGCACCTTAACAGGATAGCCATTATCATCAAACTGATAGGTGTAATCATATCTATCTCCGTTGTCATCCAATTTTTGCAATACATATTTAGTCTTTCCTAACGCTATAGACTGAAAACCATTTACAATAATTGTGTTTACCATATTGCCCTTAAACTGGTTAGCTGCTACAGCCTGCTGCTGCCCTTTTAGTTCATGTTCAGCATCATAAGTGTAAGTAGAGGTAACAGTAGCAGTAGTATAGGTCTGGATATTTTCGCCATTGTAAATAATTTCTTCATTGCTACTGGTACTTGTTTTCTTGTATACAAGCCCTGCAGAACTCAAAAAATATTTTGTAACCTCTAGTGTGCCTCCGCTAATTGTTTTAGCAGCGGTAATGGTATTGTCAGGATTATAAACAAAATCTGTAGATGAATTTACTGATGCGGTTGTTTCACTAAGGTTAGCAATCTTTCCACTTCCATCATACGTAATTGAGTATGTATTTACCGGAAGGTCTCCACCCGCAGCCGTAAAATACGCCATGGTTTCTACCTGTCCGTCTTTATTATAGGTATAATCTGTAGTCGAGGTTAATGCGCCGGATGCATCATGTTCAAAAATATGCAGCGCCTTATTATTTTCATCAAACTCAGTACGTGTAGTTACTTTTACAGATCCGTCTTCGTTAAAATCGGTCTGCACGATACGGTTCATTGCATCGCCGTTTGTATTTCCGTTATCCGGGTCTTCGTCAATAGGGTTAAAGTTCCTGCTGTCATGAGAACATGATGCAAGCGCAACTGCAAAAAATGCAATAAGTAGTTTTAATTTCATAATCTGGGGGGATTTTACGCTACTAAATACGTTCAAAAAAATTATATATCAAAGAATAATCGGTTAATGCTTAAAAAACTACAGTAAATAAGCCATTGGAATGATGGCTTTTATTGTTTGACACGGTGGGGAGTCTCAGCATAAAATCTCACATAACATAGAGATCACAAATTCTTTAGCAAAAGTTAAAGGACTTCGTTTCAAATTTTAATGTTTCTACCTTTAATCAAACACTAAAAACAAACACACCATGAACGGATTCTTCAAAACAATATTAGCAGGCTGGGGCGCAAAAAAAATGGGCTTTGGCTGCGTAGGCACAATTATAGTATTTGTCATACTGTATTATATACTGGGGCAGCTTTTTTAAAGTTGTTTTTTTTATACAAATAGCCGTTATCGTATTACAACAATGCATAAGTATAACGGCTAATTTTTATTTCCAAAACGGTATCAGCCATTTGTCGCTGAAGCTGCCGCTGCGTTTTGCATATTCCTGCAGTAATGTACAGAAAGCATTATGAGAAGTTTTTCAAAATCATCATTGCCAAAGGTGTCGGCGCACGCAATCGTATAACCGGGATACATTTTTCTCCAGCTGAAATTGGGAGAAATCTCCAGCAGAACCTCATCCTTATAATTTACCACTATGTAGCCATTCTTAAAAAAGCCCTTGTGCTTAATCTTGTAAGGACGGTCAGGGTCTATCGGCCTGCTCATGGTGTAGCCTGAAAATTTTGTTTCGGTTTTAAGCACTACAACATCGCCGTGAAGTATCTCTAATTTCGATTGCCAGAACCCTTTAGGGACCATCGTGTAAAGTTCCTTGTTTCCTACGGTGATTTCTGATTTACTGTTAGAATACCATTTGGTATAAATAATCCTGCCTAACTGCACATCCTTTTCAAGCGCGGTAAGCACCCTGTAATTTTCCTGAGTAACATCTATCTTTTTCATATCCTGTTGATTGGTACTGTAAAGTAAACAATACAATTATTTAAATGCTAAGATTATAGTACAGATGATAGCTGGGTTATTACAAACCAAATTTTATTTTGGAACAGCTATCTTGAGCTTCATTTTTACCCAATGATCGCCACCACTGCCCCAGCCCATAGTATCTGATCCTCTGGAAAAAACGGCAGCATTTTTATTTATCTCTATTTTTAAGGCTATCGGCTCTTTTTTACTTTTTTTGTCTTCGCGTTTCAGGCCTATGCAAAGTTTACCTGAAACATTGAGGTGCAAAGCGCTAACATCGATATCAAGCGCACCCCTTTGTTTCTTTTTCACGATAAACTTTACCTCTTCAATCAATGATTTTCCCGGTTTACCCTTGTCGTCCACATCATAGATGAGCAGCGTAAATTCGGTGTCCTGATATTCAATATTCAAAGGCCCTTTTACGATATTGAGCAAACCTGAGTTAAAATACATGGTAACGGTTTTCAATTCGCCGTCCGGCACATCAAAACGGTTCATGATAGATTGTCCAGGGCGAATATCGCCTCCCATCTCTTCTCCTTTAGTTTTTATTGTAACCGTTTTTGCCTTCTTTTGCTTTTTGCTAATGGCAACTTCTTTGAGATGATAAACAGAATCTTTGCTGACAATTTGAGCCGAAACAGTAAGGGTAAAAAGAAAAATAAAACAGAAGATAATAGATTTCATTACAGTATTCGTTTACATCGCAAAATACAAAATTTATCTTACAAAAAAACCTCCGCTTTCGCGGAGGCTTAATCTCTAAATATTTTAATTTTTAAATCATTAAATGATTTACATATTACGTCGGTACTGTCCGCCCACTTCAAAAAGGGCAGCTGTAATCTGGCCAAGGGAACACACTTTAGAAGCTTCCATAAGCTCTTCAAATATGTTTTTATTGGTTATGGCAGCTTCCTGAATAACAGCCAGGCTGTCTTTTACTTGCTGGTCATTTGCTTTGTGAAGCGTTTCAAGCGTTTTGATCTGGAACATCTTCTCTTCTTCGGTAGCACGGATAACCTCAGCAGGAACCACCGTAGGCGACCCTTTTGAGCTTAAGAACGTATTTACCCCAATAATTGGAAACTCGCCCGTGTGTTTAAGCGTTTCGTAGTAAAGGCTCTCTTCCTGGATTTTAGAACGCTGGTACATGGTCTCCATTGCGCCAAGCACACCGCCACGCTCTGTAATACGGTCAAATTCGGCCAGTACTGCATCTTCAACAAGATCGGTAAGCTCCTCAATAATGAACGATCCCTGTATAGGGTTTTCGTTCTTAGCCAGTCCAAGCTCTTTGTTGATGATAAGCTGAATAGCCATTGCACGGCGAACGCTTTCTTCCGTTGGCGTAGTGATTGCCTCGTCATAAGCATTGGTGTGCAGTGAGTTACAATTATCATAGATTGCATACAGCGCCTGAAGCGTAGTTCGTATGTCGTTAAAGTCAATTTCCTGTGCATGAAGCGAACGGCCAGATGTCTGGATGTGGTACTTTAGCATTTGTGCACGCTCGTTAGCACCGTATTTATTCTTAAGTGCTTTCGCCCATATCTTACGTGCCACACGGCCAATAACCGCATACTCAGGATCTATACCATTACTAAAGAAGAATGACAGGTTAGGACCAAAATCGTTAATATTCATGCCACGGCTCAGGTAGTATTCTACATACGTGAAACCGTTAGCCAGCGTAAAGGCAAGCTGAGTTATTGGGTTGGCACCCGCCTCAGCAATATGGTAGCCCGATATGGAAACCGAATAGAAATTCCTTACATTCCTGTTGATGAAATACTCCTGAACGTCTCCCATCAGTCGCAAAGCAAATTCTGTAGAGAAGATACAGGTATTTTGTGCCTGGTCTTCTTTTAAGATGTCTGCCTGGACGGTACCACGCACCTGAGAAAGTGTGCGCACTTTTATATCCTGATATACTTCGGCATCAAGTACCTGGTCGCCGGTTACGCCAAGCAGCATAAGCCCTAGGCCATCGTTGCCTTTTGGCAGGTCGCCGTTGTAACGCGGACGCTCTACCCCTTTAGCCTTGAATATATCGTTTATCTTTTTGTCAACTTCTTTTTCAAGTCCGTTTTCTTTGATGTAGATCTCACACTGCTGATCGATTGCCGCATTCATGAAGAAGCCCAGCAGCATTGGCGCAGGCCCGTTTATCGTCATACTTACCGACGTCATCGGGTGGGCAAGGTTAAAGCCCGAGTACAATTTTTTGGCGTCATCTAAACAGCAGATAGATACCCCGGCATTACCGATTTTTCCGTAAATATCCGGACGCAGATCTGGGTCATTACCATAAAGGGTAACACTATCAAACGCTGTAGAAAGACGTTTTGCAGGCAATCCGTCACTCACATAATGGAAACGTTTGTTTGTACGCTCCGGTCCACCTTCTCCGGCAAACATCCTCGACGGGTCTTCGCCTTCACGCTTAAACGGATACAATCCTGATGTGAAAGGGAATTCTCCCGGTACATTCTCCTGAAGGCACCATCTAAGGATATCGCCCCAAGCCTGGTATTTAGGCAGGGCCACCTTTGGTATCTGCGAATGCGAAAGCGATTCGGTATGCGTTTGAATCTTTATCTCTTTATCCCTTACTTTAAACGAATAAACAGGATTCTTATATTTATTTACCTTATCATCCCAGGTAAGGATAATTTCCCAGTTGTATGGATCAAGGTTCATTTTTACACGGTCAAACTCCTTAAGAAGCAGCGACATGAACAGTTGTTTGTCCTCTTCTTTCACTTCAACAGAAGACTCAACAATACCCGCCTTATCAATAGCCGGAACTTTACCTGCAACAGTTTCTACGGTTTTGAATATTCCGTATAGCTTTTGGGCAACATCCTGCTGGCTAAGGGCAACCTCATCATACTTTCGGTTGTTCTCTGCAATTTCGCTAAGGTAACGCGTTCTGTGCGGAGGGATAACAAATATCTTCTCGCTCATTTCGCGGGTAATCTCAAACGTAGATTTTAAGCCTGATTGAGTCTTTTCCTCTACCCTGTCCATTATCTTTTTGTAAAGGGTATTCATGCCCGGGTCGTTAAACTGAGAGGCTATCGTACCAAATACAGGAAGGTCATCAGGATTGGCATCCCACAGGTTGTGGTTGCGCTGGTATTGTTTCTTAACATCGCGAAGTGCATCAAGCGAACCGCGTTTGTCAAATTTATTGATGGCTACCAGATCGGCAAAATCAAGCATGTCGATTTTTTCCAGCTGAGTAGCAGCACCAAACTCAGGTGTCATTACATACAATGAAACATCAGAGTGTTCCATGATCTCGGTATCAGACTGCCCGATACCTGAAGTTTCAAGAATGATAAGGTCGTAGTTTGCTGCCTTGATAACCTGAATGGCTTCGGCAACATATTTAGAAAGCGCAAGGTTAGACTGCCTCGTAGCCAATGAACGCATATAAACCCTCGGGTTGTTGATGGCATTCATACGGATACGGTCGCCCAAAAGTGCACCGCCTGTTTTACGTTTTGATGGATCTACCGAAATAAGCCCTATTGTTTTCTCCGGGAAATCGATAAGGAAACGGCGTACCAACTCATCTACAAGAGACGATTTACCTGCACCACCCGTACCGGTAATTCCAAGTACAGGAATGTTAGTCGTTTTATTTTGTTCGTGGATTTTATCCAGTGTTTCTTTTGCAATCTCAGGAAAGTTCTCTGCCGAAGATATAACCCTTGCAATAGCCGTAGGGTTCTTTTCTGCCAGATGGTTTATCTCACCGTTAAGCACATCGCCAATAGCATAATCTGATTTCTGCACCAAATCGTTTATCATACCCTGAAGGCCAAGCTCACGCCCATCATCTGGAGCATAAATACGCGTAATGCCGTATTCATGCAGGTCCTTTATTTCCTCCGGAAGGATAACCCCTCCGCCACCGCCAAAGATCTTAATATGTCCTGCTCCTTTTTCTTTAAGGAGGTCGTACATGTATTTAAAATATTCGTTGTGCCCGCCCTGGTAAGATGTCATTGCAATAGCATTGGCATCTTCTTGAATGGCAGTGTTTACCACTTCTTCCACACTGCGGTCGTGCCCAAGGTGTATCACCTCAACACCTGTAGCCTGAATGATACGGCGCATTATGTTGATTGCAGCATCATGCCCGTCAAACAGGGATGCAGCAGTTACAATTCTTACTTTATGTTTAGGAATATAAGGTTGTGCTTGTTCCATTATGAATAATCTTCAATTTTAAGCTCGCAATTTACGTATTTATTGAAAATTTCAAAGCAAAACAGGCTTTAAAAAACGTTATAGTAACGCTTTAAAGAACTACCTTACAGATTAAATTTAAATCCGATAGAAAAACACTATCTTAATTTCTATCATACTTTGTTTTAATTCGTCTTAACAAAAAAGATACTAATCCAATAAAGATAGAAATTGCAAAAATAAATAACCCTAAAAACTTATAACTAACCACATAATACGAATGGTAAACATCAAAAACAAAAATTTCTTTTTCGTTTAGAACCCCATAAAAAGTTAATCCTAATGCAAATATTATTAAAGCATAAAAAGGTATTTCATATCCGTATCTCATATTTATCAAGAAAAAATGCATTGAAAAAAGTAAGCGCCCCCAATTTTATGTCCTCTAATGTCAAATCAGAAATAACGTCATTCAGTAATTCTTCAGGAAATGGTTTTACGTTAAAATAGCTTTCTGCCACGGATGCCATTTGTTGCATCAGCATTTTATAATCGCTCGCTTTTTCAGTATTTATTACAGGTTTTGTAAACCGCGGGATTCCAAAACTTCCGGGTTCATTTGTTGTATCTGTCAAAGTGGTTTCTAAAACGTAAACTAAATAGAACGGAACGATAACACTTACATTTAAGCAAACTGAATAATGTTTATCGCCAATCAATTCTGCAAGCTGTACATTATAACATCTGTCATTCCAGTGAAAAAGCGCAGCGTTATGAAAATTCTTCGAAGTATCTAATAACCTGATCCGGTCATAAAAATTATCAAAATCACCATTTTGCTCTTTGTTAAAAATAGTAATACAATGGTTAGATAAGTTTTTGAATTCCGCTGAAGTCACGTATCTGTCGTGTTCGGCACGATTATCAATCCCTTTTGGAAAATATTGATAAGCAATAGTTGTTAGTTTTTCTGCTGTCATTTGTTACATAAAAAAAGCAAATTTACAAATTTATCTTACAATATGCTCCAGTTCGCCATTCTGCATAAAGAGCACACGCGTACGAAAAGATTGCGCTTTTAAAGTTGTAGGGTACCAGTCTCGCCCCTTGAGCGCAATAATAAATAAACCCTCATCATCTCCCGAAACCGTAAACGTATCTGTTCGCGGCTGGCGTTTAAAAATAGGCACGCCCTCTTCCCTGGCAAGGGTATCGGCAAGTTCTTTTACGTTATTGGTTACAAGGCCTACTTCGCTAACCGATATGTAAGACTTACTGCTAAAAGCTGCTTCATCGTATGGCCGCTGCGGATAGCGCGTTATGCATTCTACTATGTTACCATTATTGTCATAAAAATAAAATGACTTGGCATCCCAATTCACAAAATTGGCAATCTCATCGTCTTCAACTTTTATGAGAGTTGTGTTAGCCTTGATGAAATAGTGGGCATCAAAGAAGCGGTTATTGGGGAGGTCTATGGCAAAATGATAAACGGGTTTTTGATTGTCCGATTTTTTAAAGATCAGCTTTGTGTAGCCCACCTCAAAGAAAAGGGCTTCCTTTTCCACAAAAGAAGGGTTAAGCCCCAAAACCTTTTTGTAAAATTTTTCGGTGGCAATAAGGTCATCACTCAGTAATTCAAGCTCAATAATATTCATTTTCTGTATGGTGCAAGACGCTAATTTAGTGATAAATACTCCTGTAAATACGTAATTAAATCACAAATATTCGGTTTTCCCACATTCGTAATTTAATTGACGTTCATTTATTAATTGCATAAAAAATGCTATCAATTTC
The DNA here is from genome assembly GCF_033042555.1 of Flavobacterium sp. DG1-102-2. NCBI lineage: Bacteria > Pseudomonadati > Bacteroidota > Flavobacteriia > Flavobacteriales > Flavobacteriaceae > Flavobacterium > Flavobacterium sp. DG1-102-2. The sequence goes on along the minus strand of NZ_JAWLIK010000014.1, from coordinate 9,368 downwards.
CATCCATAATAAATACATCAAAACACGAGCCAATCATTAGAGCAATTCATTACTTTTGCATCAAATTTCCACATAATGAAATTCCCAAAATACTACCTTGCCGCAGTAACCGCTTTTATCATCTGGGGCTTTTTTAGTTTCGGACTAAAACCGCTGCACGACTATCCATCCCTGGACATTCTTTTTTACCGCGTTTTTACCTGTATCGCTTTAATGTTGGTAATCAACGCAGCCATAAGAAGAGATAAGATAAAAGAAACCCGCACCTACCTTAAAACACTTACACCTACGGAAAGGCGTAATCAATGGCTGCTAATCGCCGGAAGTTCTGTCTTACTGATAGGTAATTGGGGAATGTTCATTTTTGTAATGAACCACATAAGCGTTAAGGCAGCATCGTTTGCATACCTTGTATGCCCTATACTAACCACAGTTTTTGCCTTTTTAATACTAAAGGAAAAGCTAACCCGGCTGCAATGGTTTGCGGTTTTAATAAGCGTTACAAGCTGCTCCATACTCGCTTACAACAATCTTAACGATGCTATGTTCAGTATTTTAGTCGCTGCTACTTATGCGCTGTACCTTGTACTGCAAAAGCGCATCACGATGCCCGACAGGTTTATACTCCTCACACTGCAAATAGCCGTTGTCGCGCTTCTACTGCTGCCATTCTACCCTGTTTATAGTGCAGCACCTCCGGTAGAAATGTCTTTTTATCTGTATATCCTGCTTATTGCGGTGTTATTTACCATAATCCCTATGTTCCTGAACCTGTTTGCAATGAAAGGCATAAACTCATCTACAGTGGGGATACTAATATACCTCAACCCACTGTTTGCTTTTATGCTGGCGATATTTTACTATAAAGAAGATATATCTTTAGAGCAGATAGTTTCGTATTCTTTAATAGTGGTATCCATAGTGATATTTAATATTGGAAGTTATTTGAAGATGAAGAGAGGGGAATAATTCTTATTTTAGCTGATATGAGAATAGTGTAATGAATACAAGATGAAAAATTTAGCGATGCTAATATTAATAACAGTTTTATGCGGATGCAAAAGTAAAACTGCATATGAACATCCTGTTAAAATTATTTATTCTGCTCCATATAAAAAGCAGAGTTTAATTTCCTATCCTTTTCTAAATAATTCCGAAAATGCAATAAAGCTGGGACTTACATTTTTAAGCACCTATTATTACAAACAAAACATCGACTTTCAAATTTATAATTCCGTTACGGCCACATTAGTCAATAAAAATGACATTTGGAAAGTCAAAATGATCAAGTATGAGAAAATTGGCAATCAAGAAGAATTGGTTCAATATTTTGTATACATAAGAAAAATAGATGGCGCATTACTGTACATACAGAGGGAGGTTGGTGAGTGGATAGGAAGTACTGATTTGGAAGAACGATCAATCAAAAATTAGTGTCGCACTGAATTGGCGTGAACAGTACAGTCGCATCCTAGTAAAAATCAGGACTATACTTTTGGAACTGAAACATTGAATTGAGTAATATAAAGTTAATTGTCTTTTCAGAATTCTCCTCGTTAGTAAGGCCTAAAATCTTTTTTTTAGTAGTGTGCTTTTCATTTACGAAATACAATTCAAATGATGGTGTTTTAAAATCAAAACAAGGTTCCCATTTTGTACCGTAGTTATAATTTGTTGATTTTTGATAGACTAACTGCGTAATGATATTCATTCCGTCGGGATAGACCTCTTTTTTAATTATTTGTAATCCAAATAAAAAGTAACCAATAAAAAGACTTTCATTCTTAACAATTATTCCCTTCCTGATGAATAATAAAGATGTCAGTAAAAGAATTATTGCTACTGCAATTATCTGCAAAACAAGTGTAGCCTCTAATTTAAAAAGCACTACAAAAAATGCTAGGCTCAGAAAATCTAAAATGAATATATTTTTAAACTGATTAAAATCAAGGTTACGTTCCAGGATTATTTTCATATAAATAACTATATGCTGAAATATACCTAATAATCTTGAATAAAAACAATCTCTATCGGCAAATATGAATAACTATAAACTTTATTTTCCCATTTTTACCAATAACAGCAAAACAAAAAACCCTCCCGAAAACAAATCCGGAAGGGAAGTAAAAATATAATAGTTTTGGGGATATTAATGTTTATTGAACATAGATGGGTCAATGTTAACCCCAAGTCCCTGTGCGATGCCCATGCCAAGGTTAATATCTGCCCTGAACCAGTGGCACAATTGCAGGTTCACGATCTTGTCGCGCATAGGGCCTTCAATACCGCTCATGGCGCCAACAATGTTACTTATCGTGTTTTTCTTTGCCTGCTCATCCATCAAACGGAATAAGTTACCCGGTTGTGTATAGTGATCATTCTCTCCCTCTGCATTGCGGTCGTACCAGTCGGCGCGGCTGCTTTCCAGTTCCCATGCCGGTTCTTTATAGCTTTCGTCAACAACAATGTTGTCAAAACTATTAGGGAAGTAATTAGGGTTGCTTCCGCCATTGCCATCAACACGCATCTGGCCGTCACGCTGGTAATTGTTTACCATGAACGGGCAGCGATTTACAGGAATCTGCTCATAGTTAGCGCCAAGGCGATAACGGTGTGCATCGGGATAAGACAATAGTCGGCCCTGAAGCATTTTATCCGGGCTGTAGCCTATGCCGTCTACCACGTGCGCCGGGGCAAAGGCTGCCTGCTCTACCTGTGCAAAATAGTTATCAGGGTTACGGTTAAGCTCAAAGAAACCAACATCGATTAATGGATAATCGCCATGGGGCCAAACCTTAGTCAGGTCAAACGGATTGATATGGTATGATCTCGACTCCTCTTCGGTCATGATCTGTATCTTCATATCCCATTTTGGGAAGTTTCCTTCTTTAATGTTTTCAAAAAGGTCACGCTGTGCAAAGTCAAGGTCTTTCGATTTCATTTCGGCAGCTTCGGCATCGGTAAAGTTTTTGATGCCCTGTTGCGTTAGGAAATGGAATTTCACATAAAAACGTTTGTTCTGTGCATTGATAAATGAGAAGGTATGGCTTCCGAAACCGTGCATGTGGCGGTAGCCGTGGGGCGTTCCCCTGTCGCTCATCAATATAAGTACCTGGTGAAGGCTTTCCGGGTTTAGCGACCAGAAGTCCCACATCATGGTAGGCGACTTAAGATTCGTCTGCGGATCGCGTTTCTGGGTATGTATAAAATCGCCAAATTTTTTGGCATCCTTAATAAAAAAAACCGGCGTGTTGTTACCTACAAGGTCCCAGTTGCCGTCTTCGGTATAAAACTTCATGGCAAAACCGCGCGGGTCCCTTTCCGTATCAGCCGATCCTTTCTCACCTCCTACAGTCGAGAAACGGATAACCATATCGGTTTGCTTGCCTACTTCAGAGAATATTTTTGCTTTAGTATATTTAGTGATATCATGTGTTACGGTAAATGTTCCAAAGGCTGCCGAGCCTTTTGCGTGCACTACGCGTTCAGGAATTCGCTCACGGTTAAAGTGGGCCATTTTTTCGTGAAGGATAAAATCCTGCAATAAAACAGGACCTCTGGGGCCTACTGTCTGCGAATTTTCATTTTCGGCAAACGGCTTGCCAGATGCTGTAGTTAGTTTGTTGTGTGACATATTATTTTGATTTTACTGATTCTGTTTACAAATTTAGCTGTCAATAAAACGCATTTCCCCCTGGGGCAATTGATTTTATTTATATCAGGATAAGCACGCTAAAAAAATGCCTGATTTTCAAATTAAATAAAATCAACCTATTAAAGATAATGATTTATTTTTTCTTTAACGATATCCCGTAATTTTATCTAACATCCAGCGTTTGCTGTAAAAAGGAACAGTTTTTGTTTACTTTTGAAAAAATTCACTCACACTATGAAAAAACTTCTGTTCTCCCTGTTAATTGCAGCGCTTGTGCCTGCGCGAGCAAATGCACAATTAAAAGGCCTTTTAGATAAAGCAAAAAGTACTGTAGAAAGCAAAACCGGCACAGGTTCATTAAGTAATGCTGATATTGGCAGCGGACTTAAGGCTGCGCTTAAAGAAGGCGTTACAAAACAGGTAACCAAGCTTACTGCCGAAGAAGGATTCTATAAAAATGAAGCGGTAAAGATCCTCCTGCCGGAAGAACTGCAAAAGGTAGATAAGAAACTTCGCCAGATAGGGCTTTCAAGCATGGCAGATGAAGGTATTAAAGTGCTTAACCGTGCCGCCGAAGATGCTGTTAAAGAAGCTACACCAATATTTGTAAATGCCATTACAAGCATGACCATTACCGATGCTAAAAACATACTGATGGGTGCAGACAATTCGGCTACTACCTACCTGCAAACCTCAACGAGCAAACCACTGTATTCAAAATTCAGCCCTGTAGTAACAACTTCGCTTAGTAATGTAGGCGCAGATGTGGTTTGGGAAAAGATCATTACAAAGTATAACAGCATTCCGCTAATTACAAAAGTAAACCCTGACCTTACCGACTATGTAACCAATAAAGCCATGGATGGCGTGTTCAAAATGATATCGGTGGAAGAGAAAAATATTAGGACAAATTTATCATCGCGTACTTCAGATATATTGAAAAAAGTATTTGCTTTACAGGACAAGAAATAACTCCTAAGCAGCAACTATGAAAAAAATACTCATCCCTCTTACAGCGCTTTGCCTGACGCTTTCAGGCTGTGCCGAATTACAGCAGGTTGCCTCGCAAATTCCGCAGGCGGGAAACATATTGACTACTGCCGATATTGCCGCCGGACTTCGTGAAGCACTTGATAAAGGGATAGACACGCAGGTTACAAAACTTACCCAGACCGATGGTTTCTATAAAAATCAGCTGGTTAAGATACTTTTGCCTGCCGAGCTGCAAAAGGTAGATAAGACATTACGTGATATTGGTCTTGGCAGCCTTGCCGACGAGGGCCTTAAGATGATGAACCGCGCTGCCGAAGATGCCGTAAAAGAAGCTACGCCAATTTTTGTAACCGCAGTTAAAGAAATTACGTTTACCGATGTCCGAAACATTTTGATGGGCAACGATGAAGCTGCGACTTCTTACCTACGAACAAAAACTACAACGCAGCTTTATGCAAAATTTAATCCGGTTATAAAGTCATCTTTCAGTAAAGTAGGTGCCGATAAAGTTTGGAAAAACATTATTACGCGATACAACCAGGTGCCGCTGGTAAACAAAGTAAACCCTGACCTTACCGACTATGTTACTAATGAAGCCCTTGACGGCGTTTATAAAATGATAGCCGTAGAGGAAAAAGACATAAGGACTAACGTTAACGCCAGAACCAGCACTTTGTTAAAAAAAGTGTTTTCAGCACAAGACAGTAAATAGATAAAAAATTAGTTATCAGACAGATACAAATAACATATCCTTAACATTGTTGCCAAATTAATTTAAGTAATTTGCAATGCAAATAAATGGTTTTCTCACATTTGGTTAGGGTTAGTTACAAGAATGCCGGTAGACAACTACCGGCATTTTTATTTTTTATCACGAAAATATCTACAAAATAATTGAGACGAATTCTAAATAATCTCTATATTTAACATTTAATTAAGTATTTTACCATTTACCGAAACCAATATTATACATTATGAAACCACTATTACCTATACTTATGGCACTTTTAGGTGCTGCATTAGGTGTGTTTTTTGCCTACAAAGGCGTAGACAAACATTTCCTATCCCCCTGTAAAGTATATGGGCCAGACAGTACATTACCCCAGGACTACATGAACCTTATGACTGCATTGTGCGGTTCGGGATTTACAAAGATCGTTGGCTTCTTTGAAGTGCTCGCAGGATTGCTGCTTGTTTTTCCGCGTACAAGGCTGCTTGGAACTATATTGATTATGCCTGTCATAGGCACTATATTTCTGTTTCACCTGCTTATAGACAATAGGCCTGATGAACTTATTGAAACAGGCATCCCCTTGGCAGCTACAGTTTTGATACTTTTGTCACACTACAAAGACTGGAGGTTTATGCTTTTTGGAAGACGGTAAACAATTAGAATATTTCAATGACCGCTGACTTTTCGTCAGCGGTTTTTTTGTACTTTAATAGAAAATTAAGACCGCATTACATTGCGAAAACTATTAGTTTTCTATTTTTGCCAAAAATCAGGAGAAGTGAAAAAGAGCGTAGTTATAATATGCCTTATGATGGTAAGTACAATGGCAATGGCACAGGACTGGAATACGGATCTGGGCGTTGCTAAAAAGAAAGCTTTGGCCGAAAACAAGAACATACTCCTTGTATTTTCAGGGTCAGACTGGTGCACTCCCTGCATCTATATGGATAAAGAAGTGTGGCCAAGCAAAGAGTTTAAGCTTGCGGCCGATAAAAGCTGGGTATTGTTACGCGCTGATTTTTTACAGAAAAAAGGAAATCCTGAGCCTGTGAATGTAAACGACATGAAAATGATATTGGCCGAAAAATACAACCGTGACGGTTTCTTCCCTTTCTTTGTGATGCTCGATAAAAACGGAAAAGTACTTTCTAAATCAGGTTATGAAGATCTGGAAACTGCCGGGGAATATGTTACGCTTTTCAAAAAAATGGCTAAGTGATTATTCTGAACGCTCAATAAGGGTGTGCTGCGTGCCATCAAATATTTCCTGTTTCCATATCCTTCTGTCGTCTTTGTCTATAAAATAATTAACCTGTGCAGGCTGTCCTTTTATGGTTTCAAGCGACGTAACAATCCATACGGCATTGCTGCCACTTTTATTTTTATAGACGCCTGATTTTACTTCTTTAATTTGTGCCATGATAAGACCTTGTTTTGCTGGGCTGTAGTCGTAGGTAACTATATTTTGGGTGTAGCCTTCTGCTAAAGGAAGCAAACGTACTAAATACGGATAAAAATTACTGTCAAAATACTGTCCTTTAACCGGAGCATTTATTGTAGTCTGCTGCTTTTTCAGTTTATCATTATATTTTCCTGTAACTTCTGTGGTTCCAAATTTAAGACTGATACTCCTCTCAAGATTATCAGAATAATGGCGTAGCGGAGAAAGCCCTTTAATAGTTACGACCGTCGAATCTATCCACGTAGTCTTGGCATTATTTACGTCTACGCTTGATATGATTGAAAGCCTCGTCTTGCCCGGGCGGATCTTTGTATTTATCCTTGCTACTTCGTGCTTTTTATTCTCGTTGATAACATACCATTTCATCTGGTAGGTATCTTCCTTTATATATTTCGTCTGAAGGGTAGTGTTGCCGGGCACAATTGCAGCCTGCTGGCCAAAAGTTAACGAAACAACAGATAAGAATAAAAAAGTAAAAAGGTATTTCATAACTATAGTAACTTTTAAATTTAAGGATTATTTGACGGGATATCAAAAAACAGGCCTAATGATGATGCCCATGGTCATGATCATCGTCATCAACCATTCGCTCCCGTATCTGCTTAAAGTACGGGAAAGCCTTTACCAGCCTAGTGCCATACCATGAGAACATTTCGCCATCCACAAAAATAGTTTGTGCATGATGGGTATGGCGGCCAAGCTCAAAAGCATCTTCATCTTTAAACGGGTAGGGTTCAGACGAAAGGAAAACAATTTGCGGGTCGCCCTGTATCCTCATTTTCTGAACGATAACCTCAGGATAGCGGCCTTCATTCTTTTCGTAAATATTCTGAATTTTACTAAGCGTAAGCAGTTCATTAATAAACGTATCATTACCCGCCACCATATACGGATTCTTCCATATAAAATAAGCAGCGCGCTTAACTGGCTTGTCTTCTATAAACTTTTTAAAATCGGCAAGGCCATAGTTTATTTTATCAATCCATTGGCGTGCCTGAGTACGTACCGAGAAGATTTGCCCCAACTGCTTTATCATTGCATTGTTATCTTCAATCGTAACGATATCGCTAACCCAAACCGGTGCAACGTCCCGCAAAGATTCAACGATCTCGAGGGTGTTTTCTTCTTTATTGGCAATAATGATATCGGGCTGTAAAAGGCGTATTTTTTCTATATGCACTTTTTTTGTACCTCCAATTATCTTTTTAGTCGATTTTAGGTGATACGGGTGCACACAAAATTTGGTAATACCCACAATCTTGTCTTCCAGTCCCAGATCAAATAACAATTCAGTCTGCGACGGAACAAGCGATACGATACGTTTTGGCGTATCGGTTAGTGTTATGGTGTTACCTATCTGGTCGGTAAAAGTCTTAGCTTTAGATTCCAATGTTGTTTTTTTTACCACAAAGAGCACGAAGCTTTTCGTCATGACACAAAGCTTTGTGAATCTTGTGCGTTCTTATTGGGCTTTGTGGTTAAGCAGCTGCTCCATTTCCTGCTGCATCTTCAACGCTTCTTCCCTTGCTTTTTCTGCAAAGTCTTCCCCGTTTGATGCATATATAATTCCCCTCGATGAGTTGATAAGTAAACCTACCCTGTCGTTCATACCATATTTGCATACTTCCTCAAGACTGCCGCCTTGTGCGCCTACTCCCGGTACTAGCAGGAAACTGTCCGGTATGATCTGGCGAATACCTGCAAAATATTCAGCTTTTGTAGCGCCAACAACATACATCAGGTTTTCGCTGTTCTTCCATGTTTTAGACGTTTTCAGAACCATTTTATATAGTTCTTCACCATCAGCTGTTTTAGTCTGGAAATCAAAAGCACCTTCGTTTGAGGTGAGGGCTAAAAGGATCGTGAACTTATCCTTAAACGCAAGGAAAGGCTCTACGCTGTCTTTACCCATATACGGAGCAACAGTTACCGAATCAAAATTCAGGTCTTCCAGGAAAGCCTTAGCATACATGGTAGATGTGTTCCCTATATCGCCGCGCTTTGCATCGGCAATGGTAAATACGTCGGGATGTTTTTCGTTAAGGTATTTTATTGTTTTTTCAAGCGACATCCAGCCTTTTAGTCCGTAAGCTTCATAAAAAGCAGTGTTAGGCTTATATGAAACGGCAAGGTCGTATGTGGCATCTATAATAGCTTTATTAAATTCAAATATAGGGTCTTCGGTTGCAAGGAGGTGTTTAGGTATCTTGTTTAAATCTACATCTAAACCAATGCATAAAAAAGATTTCTTTTTTTGAATCTGGGCATAAAGCTGTTCTGTCGTCATGAAAGTTGTTTTTATTTCGGGTACAAAAATACGATTTTGTTTTGGTATTGGCGAATAGAAAAAGACAATATGGCCCTGCGCCTGTGAGGTGGCAACACAGATTTGAGATCTTCAGCTCCGCTTTGCTACGTTCAGAATAACATAACTCCAACTCAATAAGATTTGTCTCGTCCTGAAAAAAGTTGACTAATAAATGTCAACGATATGGAAAAACATGATGTTAGGGTAAAAGTAATTA